>JBNAAX010000127.1:0-501 GCA_049631665.1 Schleiferiaceae bacterium | reverse complement strand
ATAGGTCAAATCAACGTCAAAAACATATTCGGGGTTTTCCTTCAATTTATCTTCAACGCGCTTTTTCAGTTCAATTACATTTTGATGTAAACGCAATTGAAGAATTGTAAATATTTGATTTCCATAATTATGACTATCGTTTGTTAAACCTTTAATATTCCATGGACGAAGTGTTAAAGGTTTCTCGCAGATACAATGAGCACCGGTTCTTAAGGCATATCTAATGTGACTATCGTGCAAATAATTTGGTGAACATACGCTAATATAATTCACACCCTTTCCTAAGTCTCGTAACTTACTCAGATGCCGGTCAAAACGTTCGAATTCTGTAAAGAATGAAGCTTTAGGAAAATAGTTGTCCAGATGTCCCACACTATCACTGGGATCATATGCTGCAATCAACTCCCCGCCTACATCGGCGATTGCTTTTAGATGTTTGGGTGCAATGAAGCCAGCAGCACCTATAAGCGCAAACCGATTCATTAACCAACTCTTTGATCG
>JBNAAX010000126.1:0-504 GCA_049631665.1 Schleiferiaceae bacterium | reverse complement strand
CACACGCTCTGGCTGGTATTCCAAGTGTGTAAGCGAGGCAACAACCGGTGGTTCATATGATACGGTTTCTGACGAGGATCCAACATGGGGCGGCCTTCCCAACGTAAGCTACAAGTCTTATTTAAAAAGCGACCCCGACCAAACGGTTTGGGTCCAAAACCCAACAGATTTTCCAGACCCAACCAAAATGGAGCGTATGGAAGAACCCTTCATACGGGCACAAATCATCACCAGTTCAGATTTTGTGGGTTCTGTAATGAACCTCTGTATTGGCAAGCGCGGAATCCTAACCAATCAAACGTATTTGACCAGCAACCGCGTGGAGCTGAGCTTTGATATGCCCCTGGCAGAGATTGTTTTTGATTTTTACGATCGCCTTAAGACCATCTCTAAAGGGTATGCTTCATTTGACTACCATCCTATCGGTTATAGAGAAAGTCACTTGGTTAAAGTAGATGTGATGCTCAACGGTGATCCAATTGATGCATTAAGCGCTCTTATCCA
>JBNAAX010000125.1:0-505 GCA_049631665.1 Schleiferiaceae bacterium | reverse complement strand
TTCTACCCAGAGCTCCCAATTCCAACTGCTTATCCTCGCGCAATTCTCCTTACTAGCCTATCTGCTTTCTTTCAGGCTAACGAACTTTATTGAGATATAGCCGAAGACTTTCGGTTAATTTGCGCCCTCTTCACTGTCCTAGCAACAACATTTAGAATCGAACATTGTACACATGTGTCGACCAGATGTTTATTTCAACGATGCCCAGCCGCAACTTTTCTCCAGATTTGTTTACAAGAATTTTAGCAGTCGACTGGACGGTCTCAACGCCCATCTATGTATCACGGCGCTTAGAGGACTATTTACAATTCACTCTTTTGCGTTATTGTAGGTTTGACCGAATGTACTATTTTCCTTCTTACAAACATACTCACTTTTGCCTAACGGATACACAATATGTTTCTCCCATTTTCTTTGCCTCAATTCTCGTTCAATCATCGGAAAAAATATGGAACTTCCCGTTTCTCTAGAATTACTTGAATATCCTCGACAAGAAGCCAATACA
>JBNAAX010000124.1:0-510 GCA_049631665.1 Schleiferiaceae bacterium | reverse complement strand
GGAACAACAGACTGTACGGAGTTTGGTTCTTATCATTTCAGTATAAACTAACTGCAAGTTTTATTTGCAAGCACTATTAGAGTTTGGCAAATTATCAGATTATGAATTCCAGTGTTAGGTACTGCAAACCCTGCCCCCTTTTAATTCCATAAAAAAGGCCTTCAATTTCTTGAAAGCCTTTCTATTACTGAGTCGGGATGACAGGACTTGAACCTGCGACCTCACGCCCCCCAGACGTGTACTCTACCACCTGAGCTACATCCCGTAGCCCGCAAAATTAGTGAAGAATAAATTCATGTAAAACCCTAGACCACTCTTCTGTTCCAATATCCCAGCGAAGACCATGACCTGCGTCTTGATACACCTCTTCCCTATAATATGAACCATTGTGGCGTTGCACTGCGCCCATAGCTGTCTCTAATGGCGCCACATCATCCAATGCACCGTGCATCCACAGTAATTGCTCTGTGTAGTCTTCCATATTCTTACCAATGTCAAAATTGTATTCTG
>JBNAAX010000123.1:0-525 GCA_049631665.1 Schleiferiaceae bacterium | reverse complement strand
AATTCACCAATAATGGACTAGATAGCGTTTATATGGTGGGAGAGGGTAGAGAAGGTGTGACGGGAAACCCCGCTGATAGGGGTAAATTTAAGATTCCATCACTACGCAATGTTGAATATTCTTTTCCGTATATGCACGACGGTCGCTTTCAAACGCTTGCTCAAGTAGTAGAATTTTATAATACCGGTGGGCATCCTTCTGCTACGATTGATCCAAATATGAAAGCTGTAGGAGTAGGCAGGAATTGGTCGGTAACTGAAAAGCAAGGATTGATTGACTTTATGAAGACTTTCAGCGACAACACTTTTTTGGAAGATACTGCTTTTACATCTCCTTGGTGATGCAAGAACTATATCGCTTTGACACTTTCCTTGAGATGTTGGATCCCTTGAGAGGGAGTTATCGATGTGTGGTATTTGATAAAAAAGTAGTGGAAACGTTTCCTAAAAAGTCTCGGACTAGGATTATACTAGATATTGATTGCGGGACATTACAAATTCAAGCTGGAATACAGAGTTTTGGCGG
>JBNAAX010000122.1:0-530 GCA_049631665.1 Schleiferiaceae bacterium | reverse complement strand
AGCTTCGGGTAGCGGTGAAGGAGATAGAGGGCGGAAAATTTTCAACATACGCAAACCGAAACCTTAAGGCGGGAACAACCATAGAAAGTATGCCCCCGATGGGAAACTTTAAATGGCAACCGTCTGAATCAATCTCTCATGTTGTAGGTTGGGCTGCGGGCTCCGGGATTACCCCAATAATGTCAATAGCTAAAACTGTTTTGGAAAGCAATGAAAAAAACACATTCACGCTTTTTTATGGTAACAAAAACAGCAACAGCATCATCTTTAAAGACGCCCTAGAAGACTTAAAAAACAACTATGTAGACCGCTTGGAGTTTCACCATATACTGAGTAGAGAAGATCAAGGAAGTGATGTGACTAAAGGACGCATAGATGGGGAGAAAGTGAAGGTGTTTAAAGACCGATTTTTCAAGGCAGAAAGCGTTACAGCGCATTACTTGTGCGGTCCATTGGGTATGATAGAAAGTGTTAGTGAGGCCCTAGAGCAAATGGGTACTCAAAAAGAAAAAATACACTTTGAATTATTT
>JBNAAX010000121.1:0-533 GCA_049631665.1 Schleiferiaceae bacterium | reverse complement strand
ATTGATGAATCTCAGGTGCGATTTCCTGAAATGTAGGTTCGTTGGCAACGTCATGATCGTAGATTCCATGAACCAAGGAAGAACCGGTTGGGATTGGAATGGTAGGGTTTACTCTCCAAGTATATGTTTCCTCCTCTCCAGATGGATTTACCTTGTGGATACAGATTTCAACGATTCTATCGTTGGTGACGTTCACACCAGTGGTTTCTAGGTCAAAAATGCAAATAGGACGAACAAGATTGAGTTGCATGAAAAAAATATAAGGTTAAAAAAACCGCCCGAAGGCGGTTCTAAAATACGGTTTAATGTGCTGAACTTAAATTTCTCTATTCAAATCCCAAGATTCAAGATAATCAGCTACACGTTTAACAAATTTTCCGCCTAAAGCACCATCTACCACCCTGTGGTCGTAGCTGTGGCTTAAGAACATTTTGTGTCTAACCGCGATTAAATCTCCTTCCGGTGTTTCCACAACAGCGGGTTTTTTTACAATGGCTCCAGCAGCCATGATGGCTACTTGAGGTTGATTAATG
>JBNAAX010000120.1:0-534 GCA_049631665.1 Schleiferiaceae bacterium | reverse complement strand
GCAGTAGTGGCATTTGAAATCCCCTTTGCGGCGTAGATTCCCATAAGAGGTATGCTCCCAGAATTTACCTTAGGTCTTCCAAGTGTAGCTCCAATTTGAACTTGTCCTTCCTGTAGCGGAACAACAATTTTAGTAGGCGCACAACTCATACAAAGCCCAATCAAGGCGAAATACATTGATTTTCTCATAAATCGTTTATAACTCATTAAAAAAACTTATTCGGAGATAGTGTACAGAAATAGAATATTGAACCTATTCCACCTAAATTTGACACTCCAAATAATCAAACATAATGGAACAACACGATTGCATCATCATAGGTTCAGGACCCGCAGGATATACCGCAGCTATTTATGCAGCCAGAGCAGATCTCAAACCAATAATGTATATGGGCTTGCAACCCGGTGGACAGCTAACAACCACTACGGAAGTAGACAACTTCCCAGGATATGCCCAAGGTGTTGATGGAAACGCCATGATGGTAGACCTTAAAAATCAAGCAGAAAGGTTCGGAACTGAAGTTCGTTTTGGCTT
>JBNAAX010000119.1:0-536 GCA_049631665.1 Schleiferiaceae bacterium | reverse complement strand
TAATGACCTTCAGAAGCGCCTCCGGTCTCTAATCCTCTTATGTACCTTAACCACTCTTGAGTGGTCCAACGAATGGTAGTTTCTTGCGGTAAGTACACCGTAGATTTAACATTATCTGCTTCTGGATCTGCTGAAAGCATCATTCGAACCGCATCGTCCACAACAGCAAATCGATTGGATACCGGGAAAGGACAATTCACCGGTAAGCCAGTACCGTAAATCCACTCCTCCACACCAATGCTATCCCATTGGCCCTGAGTAAGCACCCCTGCTAATTCTTGCAAGAATACTTCCGTAACCATGGTTTTAAACTTGTACTTATCAAAGTAGGATTTCAAAAATTCATCCCACTTTTCTCGGCCCACCGTATTCTCACATAACTTTAAGAAATGGAAACCCTTATCATAGGCAATTGCGGTTACACCGTCGTCAGGGTTTTTACCTTTCAAATCTTGCTTCAAGCTGGTAGCCGCCACATTTTCTTCCAGCATAACCGCAAGTTCTTTCTGCAGATCATCATAACTCAAAGCCTCCAG
>JBNAAX010000118.1:0-543 GCA_049631665.1 Schleiferiaceae bacterium | reverse complement strand
GTCAGGTAGTGGGGTATCCAATTATAGACCTGGACCATTACTTCACAGACATACACAAATACTTGCGTTACCTGGAAGAAGTTATAATCTCTACCCTTAGTGATTATGGCCTTAAAACAGGCAGGAGTGATGGCGAGACCGGTGTTTGGATGGATGAAGGAACTCCATTTGCCCGTAAGCTTTGTGCCATGGGTGTCAAAGCTTCTAGATGGACCACAATGCATGGCTTTGCGCTAAATGTAAATGTGGATTTGAGCCACTTTGATTATATCGTACCTTGTGGGATATCTGATAAAAAGGTTACCTCTTTGAACGTGGAATTAGGCAGAGACGTAGACCTTAATGAGGTAAAAGACAAGATTAAATTTTATTTTCAAAAGCAGTTTAACTGCGTATTCATTCCTGCTAAGCACCTATTCAAATGAAGAGTCTAAAAAGAATTATTGTCATTATTGTTGTGCTCCTTGTAGCTATAAAGTTCTCCCCCTACGAATATTTGATCAAGGGCGTCAAAAACACCTACCTCAAGGGCTATACATCTGC
>JBNAAX010000117.1:0-546 GCA_049631665.1 Schleiferiaceae bacterium | reverse complement strand
TGGCCAATGCTGGGTCATTCCATAAAATATTGCCTTCATGCTCAGGGCTGTAGGTATTTGTGCATTTGTATAAAAAAACTGTATCATCTTCTAAAGTTGCAAATCCATGTGCAAAACCGGGGGGTATCCACAACATTGTTTTATTGACACTATTGAGCTCAATACTAAAATGTTCTCCGTAAGTAGGTGATCCTTTACGAATGTCAAGGGCAATGTCAAGAACACGACCCTTTTGTACCCTTACGAGTTTCCCTTGGGCCGTAGGGGGTGATTGAAAATGCAGTCCTCTTACCACACCTCTACTAGATAAGCTTTCGTTATCCTGAATAAATTCTGCCTCAATACCTGCGTTGGTAAAATGACTTTTATTGAATGATTCAAAAAAATAGCCGCGTTCATCACCAAAAACATTTGGCTGAATAATACATAAATCTGGTATGGGTGTAGGAAGAAATTTCATAACCCAAAAATAATAGGATAAGGGCTAAACAAGCGTGGGGTCCACCTTTTCTTTCAGCAAATTTGAAATTTGTGAGCCATGCGTTG
>JBNAAX010000116.1:0-567 GCA_049631665.1 Schleiferiaceae bacterium | reverse complement strand
CAACAGGCACACGAACATTGTCCTTTAAAAAAATATGATTGCCATAGGTTAACCAAATAGTGGTATGTACCTGATAAATATTTGATCCTGTATTAAATGAAATAACGACTTTTTGATGCTTAAGGTTGCCCAAATAGGTAGCCTTATGAATGGCTTCAGAACGCCTGCGCACTGCAGCTTTGTCCAATAAAATCTCACCGTTATCAAAATGCAACTGTGCAGTTTCTTTACGTGATATTTCAAATGATTTTGTGTGCATGGCAGAATAAAAGCGGTTCTATCAAATTACGTATTTTCAACTTAAATTCCAAGACTATTCAATGTCTAAAAAGTATCTCCTTAATATATGCGGTCCCACAGCAATTGGAAAAACCAGTATATCTCTGTATTGGGCAAAAATGCTTGGTTGCCCCATTATTTCTACAGATAGTAGACAATGTTATAGGGAATTGGCCATAGGAAGCGCACCTCCATCCAAGGAAGAATTAGACCGCATACCGCACCACTTCGTCGCTGACCGTAGCATTCACGACCCCATCACCGCTGGTGAATTCGAAAAGTTTGCGC
>JBNAAX010000115.1:0-589 GCA_049631665.1 Schleiferiaceae bacterium | reverse complement strand
AAGCCTGAACCTCAACATCGTACCCTACAGAACCTTCTAGTAAACCGGCGTTAACACTCTCAATAGCATAGCCCATTGCTACTATACTATTCTTCATGAATGAGTGTGCCATTTTCTTGGCAGCTTCAAGGAGCTCTTCTTGAGGTACTACTTGGTTCACCAATCCGTAACTCAGGGCCGTTTCTGCATCAATCATTTTTGCACTAAAAATCATTTCTAAAGCCCTTCCCTTGCCAATTAATTGGGGAAGCCTCTGTGTTCCCCCATAACCAGGAATAAGACCCAAAGATGTCTCTGGGAGCCCCATGCGCGCATTGTCTGACGCTATTCTAATATGTGCCGACATAGCGAGTTCTAATCCGCCACCTAAAGCAAAACCATTAACCGCTGCAATAACAGGTTTTGGAAATTCTTCAATTACATTAAAAACAGTAAGGTGCCCTTCTTTAGACAATTCTGCCCCTTGCTCCCCATTAAACGATGAGAACTCTTTAATGTCCGCTCCTGCAACAAACGCTTTCTCCCCAGAGCCGGTAAGCAAAATTACCTTGGTCTCTGCGTCGTCTCTTAGCGCTTCAAACGCTATGTT
>JBNAAX010000114.1:0-604 GCA_049631665.1 Schleiferiaceae bacterium | reverse complement strand
TAATCTTTGTTTTTGCAACGATAGAAACCATTCTTTGGAATAAGTTGAAAAGCCAACACAGATTGTTCGTGGTGCTTTTTGTATTGCTTGTGTTTTTAATTCTTTGGGCCGAAATGGCGGTTGGACTATTTGACTCTCCTCTTGCCGGGAGTTAATTTCGGGGTAATAACTTAGGAAGCAAGGCGTTTCATCACCGCAAAAAGATTCAATAAGACACTTAATGAGTCTGATTTAATGAGCAGAAGCACTCATTTTACGTTAAAGTGTCTGTTTGACACTTAATTTTAACAACTTTTTGGTTCATTGTCAAAAAATGAACTTAACTTTAGGGTAACTTAAGAGTAGCTTAGGTTTATTGGTTTGGTTAAACCCTGTCTTCGGACAGGGTTTTTTATGTCCAAAAGTTATTCTCTAATTGTGAAAACGCGCGAAATATTAAAACCTAAGAAAAGGCCTCCATTCCGAATATCATATGGATTCTGAGCCATCCAGTACGGCGCATTCATGGATTGTGTATTTGATAAATGAAATTGAAACACGTGTCCGCCGGTTTCAATATCTACGCCGACAGCCATTGGAACCGTATGGCGAACCTCTCGATTTT
>JBNAAX010000113.1:0-608 GCA_049631665.1 Schleiferiaceae bacterium | reverse complement strand
AATAAATCTGGATTACATCCTCAATTTGCGCAGATTCATGGATGGTCTAAACTCATTTTTGGGAATTTATATACATCAGAAATTCAGCCACCACCGAGTGTTTTTTATAAAATATTTAAAGTGAATGAAGTATTCGATTCCTTGAAAAGAGCCAAACTATTTGGCCCTGCAGCTATTGAATCAATCGGCTCTAAAATCTCCTCAGATGAGCTTCGCAAGAGATTCAAGCTTAAAGAAGGTCGAGAGCAAAAAATATTTTACCTACAAAACGGAAAATTAAAAATGATCGTTACATGTCAATTGATTGAATAGGCATACTTTTTGGTTAATTTAGTAGCACATGCGTAAACTTTTTGCTGTCTTATTTTCTATACTCTTTGTGCTCAAGTCCATTAGCGCACAGGAGGCACTCTTTATTCCTAATGAAGGACAGTGGGAGAAAGAATTCACGCATAAAACTCCTTTAAAATATGGGGCCCTATTCTTTAAAGAAAATTCCATTCAATTCGTTTTAAAAGATGCCGCACAAATAGATGATCTGCACGGTCACGATATTCATGAGGCCGGACTTTCCCACAGCCCAGAACGCTTAAAGTTTCACGTGCTAA
>JBNAAX010000112.1:0-621 GCA_049631665.1 Schleiferiaceae bacterium | reverse complement strand
AAAGAAATGAGGCCAAGGAGTGGATTCATGCATTTAAACCGTTTTGGGAAAGCGAGGAGACGGAAAAAATTGGACAAAACATTAAATACGACATTAGTGTGTTGCTCAATTATGATGTGCAGATCAAAGGGCCGCTATTTGATACCATGATTGCGCATTACCTCATTCAGCCGGATATGCGTCACAATATGGATATTCTCGCGGAAACGTATTTGAATTATGAGACCATTTCCATTGAGACTCTACTGGGTAAAAAAGGAAAGAATCAAAAGAACATGCGTGACCTTGCCCCTAAGGAGGTTTTGAATTATGCGGCAGAAGATGCGGATATCACATTTCAATTGAAAGGCGTTTTTGAGCCTAAATTGGTTGAAACAGGAGTAGAAAAGGTGTTTAAGAATATAGAAATGCCCCTTGTCCCGGTATTGGCGCGGATGGAGCGGGAAGGGATTAAAATAGATGTTCATTCCTTAAGAAGCTACAGTGAGGAGTTGGGTGAAACCATCGTCAGGCTTGAAAGAGAAATCCTTGAATTGGCCGGTCGCCCTTTTAATGTTGGGTCACCTCGCCAATTGGGAGAAGTTCTTTTTGATGATCTGAAACTATCGGATAAACCCAAGA
>JBNAAX010000111.1:0-660 GCA_049631665.1 Schleiferiaceae bacterium | reverse complement strand
TCAGCAACAGAACCTAAATGACCGATACCACCGTTATTAATCAAAATATCTATATGTCCTTTGAAGTCGAGCGCTTGCCTGACCCATTGAGAAGCTTGTTCATGATTTTGTAAATCAAGTGGAAGCACACAACAATCTTCTGGGTTGGGCAACTGGTTTTGCAATTCTTCTAACAGTTCAGAACGTCGTGCAGAAACAATGAGGTAGGCACCTTTTTGTGCATACGCCTTTGCTAATGCCAAGCCAATTCCGCTACTTGCTCCAGTTATCCAAACTACCTTACCTTTCATGGTGTTCAATTCTACTTGCGCTTTCTTGGTGCGCCTTTAAATTTAGAACTTCCTTTTGATTTTGAATGAGAAGACCTACGCTTGCCTCTATTATCACTGTCTTCACCTATTCTTTTCCTTCTAGGACGGTCACCACGGGCTTCTAGTCGGTCACCAAAATCTCTACCAAATTGACCCGAATCGCCATCTTCTTTGCGACTGCGGGGTCTTTCTTCAAAATCTCTACCTCCGCTTGTGCGGTTATCAAAATCTCTTTTATTTCTGCTATCAAACCCACTTCTTTGGTTTCTGGCACCTCGCCTGTTTCTATCTTCACGGCGACCGCCTCCGTAGTTGCCGCGAGAGCTTCTATGTGGTTTTGCGTTTTCGC
>JBNAAX010000110.1:0-662 GCA_049631665.1 Schleiferiaceae bacterium | reverse complement strand
TTTTTTGAAGGTTTAGAGGACTTACCGGTGGCCCTTGAAGTGAATAAGAACGCTAACATGTATGGCATAAGTGCAATGGAAAGCTACACCTACGGTACCACCCAAAATTTTATTGCCAGAAACTATCATCACTTCTTGGATTGTCCGGTAATGGTGTGTGAACCTGACACCACCTCATTCGAGCTTGGTAATGCCAAGGTAACTATTGGCGTATTCACTGAAAACGGCAGAGCCCTTTCTAGCAGCATATATAATCAAGTAGAAACAAGCATGAAGGCCATAGAGGACTTTCTTCAAGGCGACCTTCCAGTAGATAATTATGCCTTCATTTTTTACATCAAAGACCACACGGAATTTGAAGGGCTTTTTAATGGTACAGAAATTAAACTCCGAACTATTTTCAAAGCAATTCGTGAATTAGGGGGAAAAGGGTTTGGCGCGCTAGAACACGGAAATAGTTCGGTGTATTACCTACCTGATTTTGGAGGAACATCCGTTCTAGATGGAATGGCGGATGTATGTATCCACGAGTTTTTCCATATTCTTACCCCACTTGGATTACACAGCGAAGAAATAGGAGATTTTAATTACATCAACCCTAAGATGAGCAAACACCTTTGGCTTTACGAGGGAATCACAGAATACTTTGCCGGGATCAGTCA
>JBNAAX010000109.1:0-705 GCA_049631665.1 Schleiferiaceae bacterium | reverse complement strand
AAGCTGATTAACATAAAATCCTTAGGCGGTATTCATCCGGAAGGAACAAGGTGGTTACGCGGGTCCGATTTGGGCCACTTCCCCACCCTCGAAAACGCCTATCTCACCATCACCGACGGCAAGATCTCTGGTTTCGGACCTATGACCCATTGCCCGCAAGATGAGCTGACTACCCGCGATTGCTCGGACAGACACGTACTCCCTGCCTTCGTAGATTCTCACAGCCACCTGGTCTATGCCGGAACACGGGAAGAGGAATTCAATCTTCGACTCAAAGGGGCCAGCTATGAAGAAATCGCTGCAGCCGGTGGCGGTATTCTCAATAGTGCAGCTAAAGTGGGCACCTCGACCGTTGATCAGCTCGTGAGCCAAGCTAAATTCCGCCTAGAAAACCTCATCGATTGCGGTACAGGTACTTTGGAAGTAAAAAGCGGCTATGGTTTGGACCCAGAGAACGAATTGAAGCTTTTGCGTGCCATCAAAGCACTTAATGACCAAAGCCATGCTTCACTAGTCCCTACATTCTTGGCTGCACACGCGCTTCCTGCTTGGGCCAAAGCACAAGGCATGGACGACGCCAGCTACACCAAATACATGTTGGACGAGTGTCTTCCTGCCATAAAAGACCAAAACCTCGCACTATTCTTAGACGGGTTTATTGAGCGCGACTATTTCAAATTGGACGCCTTACAGCATTTGATCGAT
>JBNAAX010000108.1:0-811 GCA_049631665.1 Schleiferiaceae bacterium | reverse complement strand
AGTGAAACTAATGCGCCTAATTCTGCTTTTTGATCTCTTAATGCATTACCGAACTGACGTATGAATTCCCCTCGTTTTGGAGCTGGAATAGTTCGTAATTCTTTATACGCAGATTGGGCAGAGGAAACCACAGTTTCATATTGCTCTTTCGTGGTAATGCTTACGTGTCCTAATTGTAGATTATCAATTGGAGAAAAAGAACTAATAGTTTCTGTGTTTTCCATCCAAGATTTACCTGTGGATGTACCGTGGTTTGTAGATTTTAATCCTAAAGAATTAAGAATTTGTGAAGGTGTAAATGTTTCCATTATTTGGGTTGTAGATTTTCATTAAAAGTACAATAGAATATGCACTCAAGAGTTCTAATAAAAAAAGTGAAGTCAATGTGCTATTAAGCGCCTGCATCATGTATTTTTGTTATTTAGAATAAATAAAAATAAGATGCGTAAAGTACTGCTTTATCTACTGTTATTCTCATTGACTGCATGTTTAACAAAGTCAAAAAAAGAGAATGGAAACACAATAAAAATAGTTTGTACTACCAGCATTATTTCAGATTGGGTTGTAAACATTGCCTCAAATGAAATGCAAATTATTCCATTACTTAAAACAGGAATAGACCCTCATGTGTATAAGCCATCAAAACGGGATTTGGATATTTTACGATCCGCTGATGTGGTTATTTATCACGGCTTGCATTTAGAAGGTAAAATTATTGAGGTTTTAAAGAAGATGGAAGGTCCTTTAATCATTAATGCATCTCAAAATTATTCTCAGGATTTAATTATTCGTGATCCTAATTTTCCAGCGT
>JBNAAX010000107.1:0-900 GCA_049631665.1 Schleiferiaceae bacterium | reverse complement strand
GCGTTGGGTCAAACCCACGACAGCGCGAAAGGAGTGAATTGTAACTAGTCCTCTAAAACATCGGGGCAAAATGAATGAACATTGAGGTCACCCAGTCAATTACTAGACCTCTTGTAAACAAATAAGGAGAAATCGCTGCTGGGCATCGTTAAAATAAGCATCTGGCTGACACATGTGTATGATTGTCGATTCTAAATGTTGTGAATAAGACAATGAAGAGGGCGCAAATTAACCGAAAGTCTTCGGCTAATCCTAAATGAAGCTTGTTAGCTATGGAAACAGCAGATGGGCTGGTAAGGAGAATTTGTGCGAGGATAAAAGTTGGGAGTAAAGCTCGAGGTAGAATTGCTATAGCCTACAAGGGGAATTTCTCACGTGATTAACTCAGGGGGCAATACAAGATGACTCCCGCGGCAGTAAAGTTGTGACTTGGAAAATATGCAGAGCCGCCATCGTACCACAAAAGCAATATTGAGTTCCAGTGAAAACTAAAAAGGCCGAACATAACAAATGCAAATGCGGCTTACAAGGGACAGGAATCATTAGACATGCTTTATGCTAAATTGGGAAGCTACGCAGATAGATGTCGCTACCAGATGGAAGATGGTTTAGAATTGTGCGCATAAAATAAACAAAGGTGTGGCTGCTTGTGAAGAATAGATGACCTCGGACTTCAATGGCCACGAACTGTCCATTTCACTAGCGCTCGTGTTGATTCTATTATCGATAGAACTTGATGGATAGTGCTAGCCTGAGGCGAAGACAAGAAATGCCCTAGAGGCCTAACGTTGATGAAATTCAGCTAACTTTGTTCTAAAATGTGCTTGAAGA
Source organism: Schleiferiaceae bacterium (assembly GCA_049631665.1). Classification (GTDB taxonomy): domain Bacteria; phylum Bacteroidota; class Bacteroidia; order Flavobacteriales; family Schleiferiaceae; genus UBA10364. The sequence goes on along the minus strand of JBNAAX010000107.1, from coordinate 69 downwards.
ATAGTTTATTCTGATGCGTGAGCAGAATCCATAAGCGACGCCCAAGTTTAAACCAAATACGATAGGTGG
>JBNAAX010000106.1:0-1011 GCA_049631665.1 Schleiferiaceae bacterium | reverse complement strand
GGGTAAATTCTTTGCCCAGACTAATATTGAGTTGGTCGAGCTGATTGAAGAAGTCGGTTCCCGCATCTTCCACACGAACGATGCGAAGACGGCTGCCTTCAGAAAACTGCTGCAACGGCTTACCCATCGTTGGAGGTATGGCGCCGTCTGCCTGCGGTATAGGATCACCGTGCGGATCATGGATAGGAGAGCCTAAATACGTGGCCAATTTTTCCACCAATTCCCTGCTTTGTACGTGCTCCAACTGCTCCGCCAAAGGGTGCACCTCTTCCCAGCCAAAGCCTAATTTCTCAACTAGGAAGGTCTCCCACAAACGGTGCTTTCTCAAAATGTGTTTGGCCAGGGCCAAGCCGTCCGAGGTAAGCTTTACACCTTTATAGGGAATAACCTCAGCGAGGCCTTTGGATGCCAATCGCTTTACCGCCTGTGTGGCAGAAGGGCCTTTGGCACCTACGCGTTGCGCCAACGCACCATTCGATACCGCATCTCCACCGCCCAAGTGATATAAGGCCTTAATGTAATTTTCTTCGCTTTCTGAGTGAGTTTTCACCTTGGCTATAAATAGTTTTAGGCAAAGCTAAACCTTTGTGTTCACATGCGCAACAAGCCTCAAGGATATCTTGAAAGAAGAATGTACCTTGCACTTCGTGAAGCAGAATACTTATTTTATTGCCGACCTCCACCTCGGTGCGCCTTCCCTCGAGCAGAGCCAACAACGCGAACGGAAAATTGTGGATTTTTTGAAGTCCATTGAAGACGATTGTGCAACGCTTTACATCGTTGGCGACCTGTTCGATTATTGGTTTGAATACAAAAGAGTCGTTCCACGGGGTCATACTCGCTTGTTAGGCACCCTAGCAAATATGGCTGACAAAGGCATGCATCTGCATGTTTTCACTGGAAACCACGACCTGTGGATGACAGATTATCTTGAAGAAGAGTTAGGCGCCACCGTGCATCACCAGCCCTTAAGAATTCAATTAGGTACAGGCCAATTTTACATCGCCCACG
>JBNAAX010000105.1:0-1552 GCA_049631665.1 Schleiferiaceae bacterium | reverse complement strand
CTACCCCAAAACCTAGGGCCTTTTTTTCGCGAGCAATACCACCGGCAGTTACTACTACCTCATCCAATTGTTCGAAAACATCTGGAACTGCTGGCACGTCGCCTTTCTCTGGTTCATTCTGTGCAAACGCAGTAGCGCTAAATGCAATTAGAAAGGACCAAACGAGTAAAAACTTGTTTTTCATTGTACCTGTTTTTGTTAAACGAATGTTAAGTAGCTCTAAAATTGCACTTTCCTGCAGACAAAAACAAGTGTTTTCATATAAATGTTACGTAAACGTAAATTACGCATGACAAGAGGTCAAATATTTGTCTAAGAATGATTTATCGCCACTCATTTGTCGAATAGCACGTAGAATCGGTACTATTCATTACGTCTCAGGGTAGAAATTATGTCAGGTTATCTTTCTGTCTAGGCCTCTTTAATACCTTTAGTCCGCTTCGATACAAGGGATAAGCAGCTAATCATAGCCGTAAAACCCCAGAACGGAGCACTTGCCTTATCCATGTCCAGGAAGTTGTTCAAGAATCCGTGCAAATAGTAGGTGATCAAGCCAAGAAACGCGAGTCGCAGCAGGCCTTTCAATCGGTCATTATTTAACCGTTGGTAAGAATTGATACTCACAACAATGACCGTGATGATGATTCCTAAAAAAGTGAGCAGGCCAAAAGTGCCGGATTCCGCCAAAGGACCTAAGTATTCGCTGTGCGCATTGCCCCTGTTTCCTCCATTGGTGGAGATGATGGTTTTCTCTGATGGTTTTTGATACGGCGCGTACAAGAACATGTAGGTTCCAGGACCGTGTCCTAACAAAGGACGCTCTGCATACATCCTAATGGCACAATTCCATCTATTGATGCGCTCGAGGTTGGAAGCATCCGTGCTCACGTTTGTAACCGAAGCCACGTGTTCGTTCAAATCGTCCGAAGAATCCTGAGTATTGCGTTCAAACTTCGAACTGATGTAAGAGAAATTGAGACCTGCAACTAAAAGCACTACACCCGCCAGCGACCAAACTACCGTTTTCGACATGCGGAAGGCGTAGACCAGATAAACTGCTCCGGCACCTACCAAGGATAGCCAAGCAGCGCGAGTATATGAGAGTACCGTGGCTGCAGTAAGAATGACCAGGAGTACGGCAGCGATGGCGTTGAAACCCCATGAAGATTTACGGAATGTAAGGTAGAGTGCAGCTGGGTAGAACATGGCCAGTACAGCGCCGTAAGAGGTGTGTTCTTTGAACAGCGGGAACATCACCCAGGTAGAGGTCTTTTTAGTAAAACCGTATTGACTGTGGATGACCATTGTGTAGGTACAGGCAATAATGAGCGGAACAAGGAAGAGCCAAAGGAATCGGACCGCATTTTTAGGATGGCGCAGGAATAAATGCCCCAATACGAAGTAGTAAGGCACGATAAACCACACACGGGTAATCCATTGCTTTAATGAAACTAGAGGGAGTTGGGACGTGATGACCGTCAACAGCATCCAGGCCAAATAAATGTAAATGGCAATGGAGATCGGGTGTTTAATGAGACGCATGTCATACTCG
>JBNAAX010000104.1:0-2030 GCA_049631665.1 Schleiferiaceae bacterium | reverse complement strand
GCTTGAACTATGACGCCGCTTCTTTGTTCTGCGCACGCATCAGAATAAACTATTCTCCAAGCCCATTTTGAGGCCCAGTTGGCTGAATTTCATCAACACTCGCCCTTTAAGGCATTTCTTGTCTTCGCCTCGGGCTAGCTCCATCCATCAAACTCTATTGATAATGGAACTAGCACGAGCGATAGTCAAATGGACAGTTCATGACCGTTTGAGGCAGATGCCATCTCTTCTTCACAAACAGCCGCACCTTGGTCCATTTTATGCGCACAATGTTTGAAACATCTCCCGCCTGGTGGCGACATCTATCTATATTGCCTCCCAATTTAGCATAAAATTGCGACGCGATCTATCCTGCCTAACTGAGATTTCTGCATCTTGTTTAATGATTCCTATCTCTTGTAGACCGCTTTTGCATTTGTTTTGTTCGGCCTCTTTAGTTTTCACCGGAACTCGAATTGCTTCTGTGGTACGATGGCAACTCTGTATATTTTCCAGGCCACACGGTTATTGCCACGGGAGTCATCTCGTAGTGATACTTGAGCTAATCACGTGGGTAATTCTTCTTGTAGGCCATGGCCACTTTACCCAAAGCTTCTAGTCCCGACTCTTATCCTCGTGCAAATTCTCCTTACCGGCCTATCTGTTTTCTTCCTAGCCAACAAACCTCATTTAGGAATAACCGAAGACTTTCAGTTCATTCGCGACCTCTTCATTGTCCTAATCGCAACATTTAGATTCGAATATCGTACACATGTGTCAACCAGATGTTTATTTTAACAATGCCCAGCAGCGACTTCTCCTGACTTGTTTACAAGAGATCTAGTCTTCGCTGGGTGACCTCAATGCTCATTTACTGTATCAAAACGCTTAGAGGACTATTTACATTTCACTCTTTTGCGCTATCGTAGAATTAACCGAACGCACTATTTTCTTTCTTGCTAGCGCGCTTGCTTTTTATCCAACGAATATGTAGTGAATTTCTCCCATTACCTTTACTTAGATTATGCCCGATCATAAGCAAGAACATCCTCAACGATTTCCTGTCTCATTGACACTGCCTTTCTTCTTCTTATCAACTCGGGTGATAATTTGCGGCACGGTAGAACTTCTCCAACAATTTCGACTTCGTTATCTCTTGCTTATTGATACCCCCATAATACACGTACACGGGCGGTAACTACCAATCAGAATTTATGGTCATTTATCCTCAATTTATTACATTGCAAATAGAGGAACTTTTAACATGTGTTGACGTTTCCGATAGATTATGCGCTTGATCTTATTCATAGTCTACCCTTTTCGTCACTAAAATGTTTTTAGATCGTTTTCTTCCTATCTTATTCGCATCTTTCATGTTTCATAAGCCCTTTGATTCGTCAGTCCTGTCTTCTACATGGATTATCGAGCGAATAAATTGTCAGGATAATAATCGCGACTTGGATTATAGTGATTTTATAAGCGTCATCTAAATGTTTCTAGCGACTTGATCACATTTTCATGCATGTATTTGCCCTCAATATACACAATCTAGGGCTATTTGATAAATGAACAATTTCTGATAACAGGCCTTTTTACATTGTGTTTTGGGCCAAGTGATAGATTTCCCAAGGAGTGCTGATTTGCCTCTCAAGAGAGAATATCGTTAGTGACTTAATCGACCTTTAGCGTTTTCTAACCTGCGGAAAAGTCGTATGCAGCGGATGATGGTTGCGCTTTGCGTCTAAAGTCGCCGCCGTTTGCGCTTCCACGTAGCTGAATGACTTCTCTATCATTTTCTCGTGTCTACACGTATGGGTTAACTAACAAGTTCATTTTGCGATTGATATAATGCGTCATTGTGACAAAACATACACAAAGTGTTTATCCTGATCGCGGGTGACATCTAGTATTACCCTAGCGAGTCATTTTCCCGATGAATATTTTTACCTGTAGCGTCACCTCAATCACGTTGACCCTTTGCATTCCTCTTTTGCTACCTGTCATAACAACTTTGCTGTTTGTTATGGATATAGCAATTTTTGGGTTTTTAT
>JBNAAX010000103.1:0-2239 GCA_049631665.1 Schleiferiaceae bacterium | reverse complement strand
ACCTTTGAATTGCACGGATTGGGCAATTCGAACTATGCTATGCAAACCATTACTACATCAGGCACAGCAGCGGGTAGCGATACGTTAGAAATAGATATCGAAGCAGATTACGCCGAGCTCGTAAGAGATATTGAAGTGGCACAGGGCACGATTTCTCATGGTGAAACAGGCGATGCTTACCAGTCTTTGAAAAACTTGAATAACAAGGTCTTCAAGAGCGCTGAAGGCCATGCTGCGTTGGCACAAAGAGAATTGGCCTTTGAAAATCTTTCAGTTTTCCCGAATCCTTCAAGCGGACGATTTATCGTTACGGGTATTGAAGGCGCAACCGTTGAAGTGTTTAATGCGTTAGGTTCAAAAATGTACTCACAGAGAGCTACCGCTTCGACAAGAATCATCCTTCCAGATGCTGGAATCTATCTGATGGTTGTTTCTAGAAACGGGAGTACTACAACGAAGAAATTGATTGTTCGATAATGAGAGCTTGGGCAGTTGTATTTGTTGGTCTTTTCCTAGCAGTAGGTTGTGCGAAACAGGCGCCATTGCCTACTCAGGATACAACGCCCTATAATCTAGAATACGGAGCACTCCCTGCTCCAGATATTGAAGGAGATAATGCATTGACCGTTCAAGGTGTTCAATTGGGTAGAATGTTGTTCTACGAAAAGCGCTTGAGTGGCGACAATAGCATGTCTTGTGCATCTTGCCACCGCCAAGAGCATGCGTTTTCCGATACGGCTAAATTTAGCATAGGCATACATGGAGATCCTAGCCATCGCCAGGCTATGAGCGCCGTCAATATGTTATGGAACAGCAATGGCTATTTCTGGGACGGACGTGCGGAGAAACTTCGTGACCAAAGCCTGATGCCTATTCAAGACCCCATAGAAATGGACGAAAGTCTTGAGAATGTGGTTGAAAAATTAGAGCAGGATACCATGTACACTAATCAGTTTCTTCGCGCTTTTGGTACTGCTCAGCCCAGTGCACATTTGATTTCTTTGGCCTTGGAGCAGTTTATGAATACCATTGTTTCGTACCGCTCAAAATACGATCAGTATCTCGCGGGCGAGGCAACACTTACCGAATCTGAGGAACGAGGGATGTACCTGTATTTCGAGGAGTACAATCCGTTTTTCCCGGAAGAAAGCGGTGCAGATTGTGGTCACTGTCACAGTGGAAAAAACTTTGATTCCCCGACCTACATGAATAACGGTACAGATTCTTTGAATACGGATTTAGGTCGATTCACTGTAACTGGTGATACTGCAGATATTGGATTGATGAAAACAACCACACTGCGCAATATCACATTGACACCTCCATATATGCACGATGGAATTTTCACCACATTGCGAGAGGTTATTGATCATTATGACCACGGCCTTCAAAATTCTTCCACTTTGGATCAAGCCTTAGCCATGACTATGGGTACAGGTCTTATGCTAAGCGAGCAAGACAAAGACGATCTTGAAGCATTCTTGAATACGTTATCGGATTATGAATTGATTACAGATGAAAGATATTCTTCGCCTTTCTAATCTTGTAGCATTCATTGTGCTAGTATCCTGTGCGCCAGAGCCTTCCTCTGAGTTGTTTAGTGAGCTGGCAACATGGCCTCAAATGGAATATCCGACGGATAACGAGCCGGATGCTCAGAAAATCGCCCTAGGTGAGCGGCTTTTCTTTGATCCTATATTAAGTATTGATAGTTCGATAAGCTGCGGGTCTTGCCACAAAGAGGTTTACGGATTTGCGGACTATGTAGCCATAAGTCCTGGTGTTGATGGCAGGTTAGGCAAAAGGAATTCCCCCTCCTTGTTGAATGTGGGATACCAGCCTTACTTCATGCGTGAAGGCGGTGTGCCAACCCTTGAAATGCAGGTGCTTGCACCCGTTCAAGAACATTCGGAGATGGCCTTCAACATGGTGCTTTTGGCGCAGCGCTTAAATGCCAGTCCCACGTATAAAAATGACTTTTTAGAAGCGTTTGGAGACAGTGCTACTTCCTACACGATATCGCGTGCTATAGCGCAATACGAGCGCACCTTAATACAAGACTTAAGTCCTTTTGACGAGTACGTTAGAGGTGATAATGGGGCATTAAGTGCAGCAGCGAAAAAGGGATTTGAATTGTTCTATGGGAAAGCAGGTTGTGAGGGTTGCCATAGCGGTCCACTGATGACCAACTTTGGCTTTTACAGCAACGGTACTCAGATTAGCTCCGACGATTACGGTA
>JBNAAX010000102.1:0-2241 GCA_049631665.1 Schleiferiaceae bacterium | reverse complement strand
ATCTCCTGCTTTGTAGCGATGAGGTAGGTGTTAACAAGCCCGATCCGAAAATTTTCCGTGCTGCGTTATCACGTACTGGTGCAACACGAAAAGAGAGTCTTATGATTGGCGACAATCTTGTTGCAGATTGTGTCGGCGCTCGCAATCAAGGAATCGATCAAGTGTTTTTTAATCCGCGTTCATTGCGGCACACCGAAAAGTTCACCTTTGAAATCACGCGGATCCCTAAATTGCTTGATTTTTTGAAGTAACAAATCGGAACAATCTATTTAAACTCTTTTCGAGGTAACTTGTTCCTTGTTTAAACAAGTAATCATGCCAGTACTCCGCGCCTTACCTGCCCACGAAGTTATGATGGGCCCGCATCCTGTAAAACAGCCGATTCCGACACAAAGCGTCGATCAAATTGACCCTTTTCTGCTTATTCATCACCACAGAAGTACTATCGCTCCCGGTACAGACCGCTGGGATGCCGGGGTAGGTCCGCATCCTCACCGAGGATTTTCTCCCATAACTTTTATGTGGGAAGGGGGTGTACACCATAGAGACAGCCGCGGTAACAACAGCGTTGTAGGTGGTGGCGGCGTTCAATGGACAGATGTGGGTATGGGTATCATTCACAGCGAGCGCCCACCAGCAGAACTTTGTGAGAATGGCGGTGTCCAGGAAATCATTCAAATTTGGGTCAATCTTCCAAGGGCGAAGAAAATGATGGAGCCGGTGTATTTGCCGTTTCAAAAAGAGGAATTGCCTTCTGCTCACGGGCATCCAGAATTAAAGATAGTTTCAGGCCATCTCGGTCACGACCAAGCTGTTGGTCCTTTAAAAGGTGCTTATCCCGTAACTAGTGCCCACGGTGTCGCTACCACAGCGCCATTTTCCTTTACCGTGAAAGAAGGTGAAAACGGTTTGTTTTACCTCCTAAGTGGTGCAGGGCGACTTGAAGGTTACGGCCTAGTGGAAAATGCCATGCTCTATCATTTAGATGCAGGCGATTACACTGCGCATTTAGAGGAGGGCTCCAAGGTCTTCTTTATCGCTGCATCGCCTATAGGTGAAAAGGTGGAAAGCTACGGTCCTTTCGTGATGACGAATCAGACAGAAATCATGGAAGCTATGCGAGATTATCAAATGGGAAAAATGGGGTATTTGGTAGAGCGTGACATGCCTTAATTCCTTTTTGCTGTGCGTATCTTTGCACTATGACCGATAACAAGCGAGACATCCGCGGACTATCCCAAGAAGCATTGATCCAGTTCTTTGAAGAGAACGGAGAAAAGGCTTTCCGTGCCAAACAAGTCTATCAGTGGCTTTGGCAAAAAAGTGCGCAGAGCTTTGATGAAATGACGAACCTCAGTAAGTCAACTCGCGCATTGCTCGACGATCACTTTGTCTTCAACTTACTTCAGGTTGATTTGATGCAACGCAGTGTGGACGGTACCATTAAAAATGCGGTAAAGCTTCACGACGGTGCCTTGGTTGAATCGGTTTTAATACCAACAGAAAAACGGATCACAGCATGTGTTAGCTCGCAAGTAGGGTGCTCCTTAGATTGTACTTTCTGTGCGACCGCTGCATTGAAACGTATGCGAAATCTATCTCCGGACGAGATTTATGACCAAGTTGTAGTGATTGACAAACAGGGCAAGGAATACTTCGGACGACCATTGACCAATATTGTGTTCATGGGTATGGGAGAACCCTTGTTGAATTACCAGAATGTGCTTTCTGCGATTGATAAAATCACTGACCCCAAAGGTTTAGATCTTAGCCCACGCCGTATTACGTTAAGTACCATTGGTGTACCAAAGCTTATCAAGAAGATGGCTGACGATGAGGTGAGATTTAACCTGGCCATTTCCTTGCATAGCGCCATCGAAGAAAAGCGCGCAAAACTGATGCCCCTGGCACATAAAACGACCACCCTTGCAGATCTGCGCGAAAGCCTACAGTACTGGTATGCTAAAACGGGTAAGAACGTGACGTTTGAATACGTCATCTGGAAGGGGATTAACGATCAAGAATCGGACGCTAAGGCTTTGGCTAAATTCTGTGGGGCAATACCCACAAAGGTGAACATCATTCAGTACAACCCGATTGATAACGGATCGTACACCCAAGCTCCACAGGAAGCTGTGGACATGTACAAACGCATCCTTGAAAACAAAGGCATCATCACAACTATCCGCCATTCTCGCGGTCAAGATATCGATGCAGCCTGCGGCCAGCTCGCCAATAAAG
>JBNAAX010000101.1:0-2419 GCA_049631665.1 Schleiferiaceae bacterium | reverse complement strand
CTGTTTATTATCCGATTACGATGGAGAAGGATATAGTAGTTCCCGATGATGGGAAAGCTAAACTAATGTTGATAAAACCATGACAGGAAAATTAAAAGTATTATCGCTATCCAAAGAGATAGAAGGGCTAAAAGCGAAGAAAAACTATACAGATGTAAACATACATTTTAGAAATTTGCATCACCATACGATGACTTTGAAGAATAAAAAAGAATACGTTTTAGAGATTACAGCAACGTCGATTGAAGCAGACTCGCTTATGATTGAAGGCGATGTATGGACAGACGGCGAAGAAGAATGGCGAGCAGGAACTATATTTGAGTTTAGATTTTATCCTACTGCTAAATGATAGATATATTAGATAAGCATATAGATGCCCAAATCGAAGCGTATAAGTCTAACAGATATGAGGATAGCAATAGCAAAGGAATGTCTCATATACGAAGATTATTCAAAGGAAACTATAACGAGAATTACAAAAGCGTATTTAGCTCAAATCAAAAAGGACGGCAGGGAAGTGATAGATTGGAGGTACGGTAACATCCCGACCCAAACACAAAACGCAACTAAAGTACAATTTGAGATAGAAAAACTAAAAAAAGAATGGCACATTTAATTACATTACATACGGCAGGACAGAATCAAGAGATTCTATTTAACTTGGACACAATGGTATCCGCTGAAAAGAATGAGAACTATACCGTCATAAACACGCGATGGGGTTATCAAAACGTCAGGGAAACATTGGAGGAAATCATGGATAAGTCGAAAGAGTCTGGCTTGACAATGAAGCAGAATTAAGGTAGACTAGCCTACGTTATGAACATCTTCGCTACTGACTCAAATCCGATTATCGCCGCTAGGAATCTATGCGATAAACATATTAACAAGATGATTGTTGAATCCGCGCAAATGCTGGCAAACGGTTTCTCCCTTGAACGCTTGGCTCAAGATGACGTTCCACGCAATCAGAAGGGCGAGCCTCGCACTCATGGCTACTCAAAGCATCCTTGCACAATTTGGGCATACGAGACTACCGACAATATGGAATGGTTATGTTCTCATGCTTTAGAAATGGGCAACGAGCGTAGATACCGTTGGCCTGACAGGGCGCGACACTTCTCGCTTAATTTTATTGCATGGTGCTACGAGAATATTAAAGATTCCCTCGCGCCGATTGGAGAGCAGACAGACTTTGCTATCGCAATCTCCGATGACATGACTTGCCGACAAGTTGACGGGTTCGACAATCTTTCATCAGTAGACAAGTATAGAGCATATTACAAGCACGATAAGCCTTTTGTAGCATGGACGAAACGGCAAAAACCATCTTGGTTCTAGTGGAAACTTTAATTATTGCAATAACAGCAGGATACTTTTTTGTAAAATGGATAAAAGAATGGGACTAATTGTGAATAGAAAAACAGGAATACCAAGAGTACAATGGGAAAAGAATGGATTAGTTCAAAGGAATCCAGCTATAAATCCCGATGACATATTCGACAAATGCTCAACTGACCAATTTCCGCAGGGAGCATCAGTCAGAATGACAAGCCAGAAGAACGGTCATGCGACTGTTTACTTCAAATCGCCGCTCAAAGAAAAAACTTGGGGTAACAGTCAAAAGTATTGGTATTGCGATGCAACGCTAAAAGTAACACTACCAAGCATTTCAACATGGAAAGGTAATCCACACACACGCACTTTTTCCTATACTGGACAGTTGCCAAGTGAATTTACTCTTGATGAAATGAATGCCGTACTAAAGTATGTCAGAAGTCAGATTCAAGACATGACAGGAAACACTCATATTATTATTAAAGACGATGCCTAAAAAATATACATCTACTAACAAGGTAACATTTGGTAACGGCACTAAAGGCCGAAAGGGAGTTCACGCGAAGAATAAATCTTCATGGAATCCTAAAAGTAAAAACTATAAGAAAAAGTATAATGGACAGGGAAGATAGCACTCATTATTACAATTTAGAGTATCTTAACTATTCCGAACCACAAGTGAAAGACATAAACGCAAAGCCGAACAAAGCCTTCAAATTTGATGGCATGACGGCCTATGTTTATGAACTGGAGAAGGTTTGGGAGGTTCATGTACGCATTTGGGAGGACGAACCGGAGCCAGAATCGCATAGGGTTGATAAGATGATTGAATATATGCAGCACGAAGGGTTCTTCACCGAGAATGGCAACCCAATCCAAGTATGGGTAGTAGGATTAAAGAGAAAAAAACATGAATAAAAAGGACGTTTTAGATAAGATAAAGAAGGATACTGGATGCGATGATGACAGAGCAGAGGAAATCTTTCAACGTGCCTTGGAGCATGGAGTGGTGAAAGCGCAATTAAACTGGAATTTCATCATTACATTCGTTATCTACCTAGCAGTATTAGGAACAGGAGCA
>JBNAAX010000100.1:0-2634 GCA_049631665.1 Schleiferiaceae bacterium | reverse complement strand
ACTACGGCCTTGGCGACTTTGGTCGCGGCGGTCTTCGCACCGGTGCCCACATTTTTGGCCACATCTCCGACCCTTTGGAAGAACCCTCGTTTGACGGCTCCCAAATAATCGTCTTGCCAATAATCGTCGCCCTCAAGAGAGTTGAATCCGTTTTGGAAGTTCAACTTCTCTTCATTGCGCGCCAGTACGTCCAATGCTTCATCGCGCTTGTCGGTGTACCAGTAGGTGATGGCGTAGTCCAGCATTTTCAAGAATGCTTGGGGGTCTTCGATATGGGAGATGGTCTTTGGATTGGCCGCTACGGCATTGCGCGTAGAGACCAGGTAGTTGTAAATGGCGTCCATTTGTTTGTCAGAAGGCACTTCTCCCAGGTCGCCCAATTCAGGCATACCAAGAAGCACCTCATGCAAATAGTCATTGCTTGGACCGCTCAAGACGGCCACATCTATTCCGGATAAATTCATAGCAAAATCTTTGTGTTCTGAGTAAGGTTTTTCATAGTTGTAGTCGGACAGCACCGGGTCGATGACCAGGGGTTCTGATCCGTTGGGAACCACCACGTATACGTGCTGGAACTGAGTTCCACCGTACTTGGTGATGCGAAACGAGTGCGGAATCTGGAGGTTGGTCAGGATGGAACTGGTGAAAATGGAAAAGCAGTCGCAGTCAATGCCGCTCTTGCGATCCGACCAGCTGCGCGCCGGTCTTCGCAGTTGCTCCAAACCACGTTCATCCAGTTTGTACTGAATGTGGTGGTATAGGAAGTTCCAGGTATTCTCACAGGTCTCGTTCAGGGTTTTCCCTTTCAGTACCGGCGCAATTCCCTTGGTGTCATCGATGTATTTCCAAACCACACGTTTCATCAAGTCGACTGTATCGCCAACCTCACCGTCTTCGATGATGATGCGATCCTGGGCTTGTGGTCTAGGGAAGTACTTGTCGTATTCTTCACCCGGACGAATCACCCGATAACCACTGGTAATGGATCCTATTTGATAGCGTTCTTCCATTAGGCGATTTTTTCAGATGAGGATTGATAAAACAGATCATTCACATACACCGTGTAGTAGTATTCCATGGGTAAGTCCAGAGCAGCTGGTGATTGGCCTGTCTTGCCAATCAGCGATGGAATACGGCTAACTAGGTTGGAGATGTACGGAGTAAGCGACGTCCAAGGCACTTCCACTTCGATCGTTCCCAAAGCAGAGCGCGTTTGGGGGGCGATGGTGAAGGTTTCAGTGCTAGGTACGCTGCTAGCCGCAAACTTTCCACCGGTGGTAATGGTCACTACCGGTTTAGAAACTTTAAGGCTCGTGTTGGTGGGGTTGTCAATGGAAATGTCGGTGGCCAGGGAAAGTCCTGTCAAAGTGACCTTGGTAATGCGTGGATTTAGGGTACGCACCACTGAATAGACGTTGAACCGGTTCAAGCCAAATGCTTTGAAACCGAGGTAGAGCAACGTGCCCGTAATTCCTATGGCCAACAGATTTTTCATTGGCCTTTGGTATTTCGGTTGCGGTAACGTTTGAACAAGGTGTCCCAGGCTACCTTGACACAGTAACCCACCGATGCAGAGACAACGGCGTAAAAAGCGACGTCAATAACGCCGTGTAGGGAAATAGATGAGAGAGAATGCTGCTCAGCAATGGCGCGGCCTACACCGCCTACCATACCCGAGGCTGTGGTGGCTAAAGAAAGACTATGATCATGCTGCATCTTACGGCTATTCACTTGAATGTGAAGCCAAAGATGTATGAGCGCTAAAACCTAAAGGTGGTCAGCAGTGGCAAGCGATTGCTAAAGATTGTATATTGTGGTGAGCAATGGTAAAACTATTGATCAAGAAGATTTTACCCCAATTATGTTTATCTTGAACTCAGAGACAATAGAATATTAACTAATTTAAAACACCACTTTTATGTACAATTTACGTTTTGAGAACCTTGTTATGTTCAATAAACGTCTTCATAAAAGATGTTGTGCCTAATTTATGTTGTATATGAAATTTTATGCTCTGACACTTACCTTAATCATAGGTCTATTTTCTTCCTCATTTATACTTGAGAAGGGAGATCCATTTGTGGGTTATTCTCAACTTGAAGAATGTAGGGAAGAAATACCTCTTTATTATGCAACAAAGAAAAAAGGTCCATTATTGGAAGCAGCTGAAAGGCTTCAAGATGTAAAAATTGTTCTTGTCACAACCAATAAAAAATCTCTGCCAACATACAAATACTACTATATAGTTATTGTAGAAGTCATGGATAGCCAAACAGCTGTATTGGTTGATGCCGATGATTATAAAAGCGGTGAGAAGCCTGGTTCTGTTCTATTTATGGGATACAAGGAGAAGAAACACTTTTTCTATAGAGCTGACTGTTTTGATCAAAATCTGAAACTGGATTCAGAACTAGCTGAAGGATTAATAATGAGAATAAACTAGGCACAACAACGTATATCAACCATGACGGACGCTTGCAGCTTTTGGTTATCTTCAAAAAATCTAACCAAAACCTACTGCGCTGTCACGGTACATATACGTGACTTACCTGCAATTAAAATGAGAATAATATTAACAACATTCATCATTTCAATTAGTCAAATGGCGTTCGCTCAGCTTGATCAATTCATTGG
>JBNAAX010000099.1:0-2676 GCA_049631665.1 Schleiferiaceae bacterium | reverse complement strand
GCGCCTTGGAGTTGCTTGTTGCCAAGCTCTGCTGTTGGATCAATGCCGCTATTGATAGTATCAACTTTTTCATTGTTGATGTCATACCCAATGGTTGGATACTTTTTGGAGAATGCGGCTGCTAGCGGCAGTCCCACGTAGCCTAATCCAATAATTGCGATGTGTTTATTCTCCATAGAGACAAAGGTACTCAAAACCGGTGTTAGCCTTGATTTAGGTTGTTTGAATAACGGCGATGAGGTTAGAAAAGTATGGTTTAAATGTAACCTAAACTATAAATATCTAACAATAAATGCGTTAGGGTCAAAATGAAACAAATATTGGTTTTTGAATTCCTAATTTTTCTCCAAACAAAACCAACACACACTATGAAACGTATTGCATTATTGATGCTATTGCCTGTATTGGCAGTGGGTCAAAAAAAGGTCGGTGCCGTCTATCACGAGCATCCGGCTTACGACGTGGTCACAGAATCTTACCGCGTTTGGGAATCTGGAACAGAGGAAGAGTTGCGCGCCTTGTATACCGAGGACGCGAAGATTTGGGGTCCTGGAGATACTGAAGCAGATAATATGGATAATGAAGTTGGAGGTATGCTTTGGTGGCAAAAGAACTTTGATATTTCCATTACCAACATGGATCCGGCCAAGCCAGATATCATTCAGTACAAAGGCGAGAAAGGCGCTTGGACACTAGACTGGATGATTTTTACTGGTATTAACAAGGAAAGCGGTGATACAGTTACTCAGCCATTACACACTGCAAACTTTGTCAACGAGGACGGAAAGATCGAGATGACAGTGAACTATTTTGATCGTGAGACACTTGGCGCACAGATTCAAGAATCGTTCGGTTTACATAGAAACGGACGTGTCTTTGATGAGCATCCTTTTATAGAAATCTTGAAAGAGGTAGTTGCTGGCTGGGAAGCGGGTGATGCCGATGCAATGGCCACTCATTTTGCCGAAGATTGTACCTTCCACAGGTTGGGCGACGGCGATGGCTACAGAGATAAAGATTTAGCCTTCAGAAAAGAAAGCTGGTCGGCAGGTATTGCAGGGACGACCTCTCGTAAAATGAACGTATACGGCTATCCAGACGCCATCTACTACCAGAAAGGTGAAGGCGGCTGGGAGATTCTTTCTTGGTGGAACCACACTTTTGTAAGTGCTGAAACCGGTGAGGAGGATACTGTCTTTTTACACCTTAGTCACTCGTTCAATAACGAGGGAAAAATTACTCGAGAAGTCCTCTGGGTAGATTAATCATAAACTAAACAACCATGAAGAAATATATAGTAATCGGGTTGTGTGGTTCGCTCTTAGCGAGCTGCATGCAACCTGGTTTAAGCGAGGATGAGGTAAGGGAATTTGCCACCTCGCACATTGAAAATCAGATCGGCTATGCTGATGCTGTCGAGCCTTACTATGCAGGCTTATCGGACGACCTTAAGGTTTGGAACAATCCAGTTTGGAGAAACATGCCGCGTGATTATGAGAAAGATCCTGATAATGATGGAAGCTACTTCTATGAAGATTCTATCAAGGTGACGTTACACGATGTATACATGATGGGTAGCCATGCGAATGTCATGGGAACCATTCAGTGGTACATCGCGGGGGTAAACACTACCTACAGAAACTTCTCAGGCGTAGTCACCAAGGAAGACGGTCAGATGAAATGGTCGCGCTTTATGGGTGCGGATAATTCAGAATTGGCTTGGGGATTCTTGTGGCCAAGCAATGAAATTGAAGGCGGTTTACAGCCGTACAATGAGATGCGTAACGCTATGATGAATTTGGACAATCAGCGTGCTCTGGAACTTTCAGATTCTTTGGTAGCTGCAGATCCATCATGGGCTACGGCGCACCTGGGCCAGCTTCATTACTATTGGATGAATCAAGACGTCGAAAACTTCAAAGCCGCACATGCTGAAGCAGTGTCGAAGTTGGACGGTGCTAGTAGAGCGGAGAAGCACTTCATTCTATCCTACACCACAGATCGTGAGAAGGCGAATATGCACATGGAGCAGGCCTTACTATTTGCACCTGTGGATCCTATGATTCGTACATGGTATGCTTGGGGTGAAAAGGATGCTGATCGCGCATTGGACATCATGCGTCATGCGTGGGCCCGCTTGCCGGAAAATGGTGGAGTCAACAATATGATGGGCTACAAGCACATGGCTGCAGGCAATATGGATAAGGCGAAGCAACACTTCGAAATTTTCATGCGCGCACATCCAGAGGTTGCAAATGCCTATGACTCTTATGCAGATTACTACCTCGCAGCAGGCGATACCGCTATGGCGAAGGAGATGTATATGAAAGCCTACGAAACAGATAATAACTGGACCGCTTCAAAAGAGCGTTCCGAAGCACTTTAAACCATGAAAAAGACACTATTAGTAGTAATAATCGGCTTGGCAGCAGTGAGCTGTCAGATGCCTGAAGGCGGCTCTGATGTGAGCGCAACTTTTGAAGCAAACTGTGAAACGGTAAGAGCCGTATTAAGTGATTTTCAGAACGAGGTGGCAGATTACAGCCACTATAGTGAAGATTTCAATAGCGCTCAAACTAACATGAACCCAACGGGCGACTCAACGAATTTAGAGGAGTTCAAAGCAAACCGTCCGAATTGGTGGGCGAGGTATGATGCGGAACTACTGACTGAATT
>JBNAAX010000098.1:0-2824 GCA_049631665.1 Schleiferiaceae bacterium | reverse complement strand
TACTTTAAAGCACATACTTTTTGAAGAAGAACACGGTATGGTCGATTTCGATTGGGTCGTTCGCCTCTTTGAAGGTCAGCACTCTGCAGAAATTGCAGAAAGTCTCTACATCCGTATTGTAGAAGGGTCCAACCTTAGTTTGAATCCGCGCTACAGGGAAATAGATTTTAACTACAGCATGTCTTTTGCTGCACAGTATAAAGACCGGTACCCAGCGCTTCATAAATTGGCCGTCGGGCGTCTGCACGGCTCCAGGGCACGCTACTTCTACCTCGTCGGTGATATGAAGCAAGCACGTCAATTCTTGCGCAAGGCACCCCTTGATTTAAAAACAGTCCTTTACTTTGTGACCTCCTACGTAGGGGCCAATTGGGTTAAAAAGAACTTCAACATCTTCGGATAATGGAAAACCATCAGTCACAACCTCTTCTTCTTTTAGGCTGTCAGCGCAGCGGTACTACCCTGCTTGCGGCCATGCTTGGAGGCCATTCAGAGATCAACATGCTCTTTGAGAGTGTTACCAAGGATACGTTTCGACTGATTGGTAAACGCTACAACGGCAACAAGCTTTTGGCGTACCGTCAAATTCGCATGAACCAACGTGCCTCACGTTTTGGACACCTCATTAACCGCATCGTTAATCTGAATTTCGGCCGGGAACCAAAACCGCACAAATTGCGTCCATTCCCAACCGGCCGCTTAACCTTACAAGATTACATCGACCGCGATGCCAAAATCATCACCATCGTGCGCAAGAAGGAAGAAGTGGTTTCTTCCATCGTGAAGCGTACAGAGATGAGTGAGAAGCAAGCGAGCCGCGAATACGACTTGGTCATTAATGAAATCAACAAGGTGACCGACCGTGCATTGAACATTACGTTTAAAGAGCTTGTTGGCGACCCAGAAGGGACACTTAAAACCATCTGTAACTACCTGGATTTGGAGTTTGAACCGCGCATGCTGAAAGGCCCAGAATACAACTTCGTATATCCTGAAAAGAGCATCATCAGCTCGAAGTCTACCGAGAATTAATCTACTCCTACCTAAAGAGGTTTAAAGAACGGGTAAAGGTTCTGAATTGACCATCTTCATCTCTAACATTGAGGCGAAGCATATAGGCACCTTCGGGAACATTTTCACCTCGGTAAGTCCCGTCCCAATGGTTATCAGCAGCCGTTGATGAAAAGACTGGGACACCCCATCGGTTAAAGATGAATAAATCAAATGTGTAGTGCTCAAGACCGACGATTTTGTATAAATCATTTACATCGTCATTATTAGGACTAAAGGCTGTAGGAATATAGATAGGCTTTAGTTCAACAACTACAGTATCCACAGGCGGCTCATCTTCTTCCTCAACAGGATTCACTGCGATACCATCCGCATCATCTTCGTCCATTTGATCAACAGGATCGGCCGTGCTAATAGTATCACAGTCTATCATAGAGATTGAGAAGGTATCTCCCACAGTGTAGCATTGATCTGATGCCGTATACCAAAATGTTCCAGGGGCATCGAAGTAATTACTGAATCCTTGCGTAGAATCGCTCCAAGAAACTACTGGCCAATTCGATGGAAGCGTAATTACCAAGTCATCACCAATACACAAGACTGTATCTGGAATATCGACTGCAGTAACGGGTTGAATCAACATATCTCGGATGAACTCCTTACGCCAGGCGAAACTAGAATTTGTACTTGCCGTCCAACTTTCATCTGCCCCCGTTCGGTTGAAACTTAAGGATCCGGCTACAGCGTTAGAAAGTGTAAAGTTCGATTGATTTACAAGATCCGTTTGCATCAAATACACCCCCAATACCGCTGAGTCCACGCAAGCTATTGACGATGGTATTGTATCGCCATCGATGCGATAAAACTGCACCCCTTTGGCAACATTCGTCAAGCCCGTGACCCTTACACTATCAGTACCTATGTTCAAATCAACCGTTGAGTTTGAGTAGGGCCCCATATCAAATACACTCTCATCCCCAACAGGAGCTGAAGATTGTAAGGCACTCGCACCTCCCGTTTTATTGTAGGAACTTCCAGATACAAGCTCGGTTATGGTAGAGGAGTTCAATGCGTCGTTAAAATCTATGGCGATAGTCAATCCTGTTGATGTAAGGTCGACTTTGGTACACATGTTCTCTCTGATTTCGGCCGCAGATAATACCCGATTCCAAACTCGTAACTCGTCTATCTCACCATCAAAGTAATGACCAGATGCCTTTTTCATGTAGCCCACGTAAGACCGTCCAGTTGTGGGCTTACTAATCGCCGAATTCGGTGTACCGGTGTAAGAGCCCACCACTTCGATACCATTCACATAGAGCTTCATTGAATTAGCGTTTACTATCACACCAGTTACATGAATCCAGTCCGTATCGAAACCAGTAGTTACATAGGCATAACCTCGTCGACCAGAAGAACTCCAACCAGGGCCCCCGTTCCCATACGCGATCGATAATCTATCTGAACGCGATGACATATTTATACCATGGTAGTTCGTATAACTACTCAGTGTGTTTGAGTTAAACATGACACCTGTCGAACCAGAACGCTGCGCTGGTCGAACCCACATCATTATAGTGACTGGAAAAGTCAGCTGATTAAAAGACGTTCCTAAATCTATGGCATCGTTTACCCCATCAAAATCCACAGAGTTACCAGGGCCAACAAGGTTTTGGGATTTTAGCACTCCACTGAACACCAAAAAAACACAGATAAAAGAGAATTTCTTCATGGGTTCAATGGTTGAAGGAGAAAACTACGAAACCTATGGGTATCAAAAAAATTGTTCCTGTGAATTTAGAGTACAAAAAAA
>JBNAAX010000097.1:0-3036 GCA_049631665.1 Schleiferiaceae bacterium | reverse complement strand
CGACCATGCAGATTTCTATGCCTCCCTTTTTGAATTAAAGCACAACCATCCTGCTCTGTGGAACGGCACATACGGCGGTAAAATGAGTTTGACTACAGATACTATAGCGAATACTGTAATGATCTCTAGAACCCTCGGCGAGAATCAAGTAAACGGCTATTTCGCCTTCGGTGGCGGTGAAGTTGTTGGGGGTGAGGACGCAGGAGAATTGGTTATTGATATACACGGAGCGAAAATCTACACCAAAACTTTGGCGGGGAACGAGTAACTTTAAGCTCGCAAAAGAACCACCGCATGTACAAGATCACAGGAAAGAACACCTTTGAAGTTGCGCCAGATACCAACCCTGCGGAAGGGTTGCTCGACGGCACCTATTACAACCTGGACATCGAAAAAATCGACAGTCGCACTTGGCACATTTTGAAGGACCATAAATCCTACTACGTGCAATGGGTAGAGCGCAGCGAAAATGGCAAGACCTTTACGTTGAAGATCAATGGCCAATTGCTCGAGCTCAACGCCAAGGACCACTATGACCTGCTCCTAGAGCAAATGGGCATGTCTGCGACAAACACCGCGAAGGCGACCAAGCTCAAGGCACCTATGCCGGGCAAGGTGCTCGACGTGATGGTGCAGCCCGGTCAAACGGTGGCCAAAGGTGAAGGACTACTCATCCTGGAAGCCATGAAAATGGAGAACATGCTCAAGGCCGAACAAGACGGAACGGTAAAATCCGTGAACGTTTCGGTGGGTGATGCTGTTGAAAAGAATAACGTACTTATTGACTTTGAATAACATGAAAAAAACACTCCTACTATCAGCGCTAGGCGCTTTCGCATTTAGCTGTAGCCAACCTGCCGAAGCACCGGCAGAAAACCACGAAGGCCATTACCACAACCACGAGAGCATGGCTCCGGAGGAAATGGACGAAGCTACCGGCCGCGTATTCTTCGCCAATCTTGAAAACGGCGATACGGTAAACAACCCTGTTTACGTAGAATTCGGTGTGGAAGGCATGAAAGTGCGCCCAGCGGGTGAGATCGTTGAAGGCACAGGCCACCACCACCTATTGATCGGCAATGCATTCCTTGCAAAAGGTGAAGTCGTTCCTGCGGATAGCGTAAATATCCACTACGGCAGCGGTCAAACTTCTGATACAGTAACACTTCCAATGGGTGAGGTTCGTTTGGGCATGCAATTCGCCAACGGCGTGCACGCTTCTTACGGCCGCGACATGAGCGCCTCGATCAAGGTATTTGTAAAGTAGTTCTCAAACTGATATTACATAGAAAAGCCACCCCGCAGGGTGGCTTTTTAGTTGGTATCAATCAATCCATCGGATACGCACGCTCCACCGGCCATTCGTCGTCATATCCATTTTCCCAACGATTAGTGGCCAATTCAGATGGCGTACTCAAACACGCATCTAACTCTCTAAGAATTCCCTCGACATCCATGTCTTGGCCAATAAACACGAGCTCATTTTTCCGGTCACCGAATGTACCGTCCCACCCAGATTCAATGTGTACCTGATTCTCCACAAACGAAGCAAACTGAGTACGCTTCTCAAAGCTCATACTACTCCACCAAACTCCGGCACTGTCTGCGCGAAGACTTCCGCCAGCCTGGCTCCAAACCATAGCCTGTCCTGGGCGAGATGACAACCAGAATAATCCCTTACTTCGAATGATCGTCGTCGGGAACTTATGTTGAACGTAATCCCAGAATCGGACTGCATCGAAAGGACGCTTGGTTTTGTAGACAAACGAAGAAATACCATATTCCTCTGTCTCTGGCGTATGGCCATCCTTCTTCAACTCTTCGATCCAGCCAGCACTCTGCTCAGCCTCCTCAAAATCAAAAAGCCCAGTGTTCAATATCTCCTTCGGCGCGACTTTGCTAAAGCTCGATTCCACAATCTTCGCACCCGGGTTTAATTTATGGATGGCCGCACGCAACACACCCAAATGTTCCTTAGATACTAAATCGGTCTTGTTGAGCACAATGACGTTTGCAAATTCAATCTGGTCGGTCAGCAAATTCACGATGGTGCGGAAATCACCCTCCATATCGGTAAGGTCACGATCCATAAGCGTCTCAGGGCTGCCAAAATCGTTGAAGAAATTGAACGCATCGACCACGGTCACCATCGTATCTACGTAGCTGAATCTCGATAAATCTATCCCGTTTTCCTCGTCTACGAACGAGAAAGTCTGCGCCACGGGAACCGGCTCGCTGATCCCGGTACTCTCAATCAAGAGGTAATCGAACCTATTCTCCTTAGCAAGGCGCTCGACCTCTACCATCAAATCTTCACGAAGTGTACAGCAGATACATCCATTACTCATCTCCACGAGCTTCTCTTCAGTGCGCGACAAGGTATTCTCGCTTTTCACGAGGTCTGCATCTACGTTCACCTCACTCATGTCGTTGACAATCACCGCGACTTTCAGTCCTTCTTTGTTATGCAAAATATGGTTGAGCAGCGTAGTCTTGCCTGCACCTAAAAATCCACTAAGCACCGTTACTGGTAATTTCTTTTGATGTGTCATTATTCCTGTTTAAAGGAACAAATTTAACTCTTTTTGCAACATTGTTGCATTTATAGACTGCACATTTCCTAAACACCAATAATCCCACCACATATACGTTAAGTCTTCATGGAAGCATTTATCACTGACCTCTTTATGAAGTGCGTCTACATCCTCCAAGTGATGGGCGGCGCACCGGGCGAATACGGCTACGGCTACTACCTCGCCAACATTCTCGTTTTTGTGGTACTACAACCAGGGCTCATTCTCCTGTTTTTCTTGCTTTGGAGGAGGGAGAGAAGATTGAAGAACGCTCCAAAAACCTAATCAATTACCTTCTTTTAAAGGCGCCAATGGCATCTTTAGCTTCCTTGCTCAGGATCAGTTCGCCGCTACTCGCAGCGCGCTCGGCCAATAATTGGTCCCAATGCTCCGTGCCTTCCCAAAAGACCTTCTTCAGTCCGCGCATTGCAGGGACGGATTTGGTCAACAATCGGCCCGCTAA
>JBNAAX010000096.1:0-3159 GCA_049631665.1 Schleiferiaceae bacterium | reverse complement strand
TTACTATTTAGAAGCGCCAACACACAGCCTAGATCAGGCATACACCTACAAAGCAATCAATGAATTGCAACTGTATATCAATACACATCCTGGATCGGATAAAATTGACTTGTGCAACGAGTACATGGAAGATCTTCGTGGTCGCTTAGAACAGAAGAGCTACGAAATCGCAAAACAGTATTACAAGACGAGAAAATACAAGGCTGCAATGACTGCATTCACTACTACCTTGAGTGAATACCCAGATACTCCGTATCGTGAAGAAGCCATGTATCTTAAAGCAAAGGCTGCTTTTAAGCTAGCTGAGAACAGTGTCGCTGAGCTTCAAGAAGAGCGCTTTATTGAAGCCAATACTGCATTGAATGACCTTGAGGAGATTTACCCAGAAAGTGAATACCTCCCAGAATTACGTAAATTGACTAAATAAATCATCCCGAAGCACATGGATTACAAGAAAATGCCTGCGGATAAAACCACAAGAACGCACGATACGAACAAAATTGACGCGCCTACAGAGAATATCTACGAGGCGTTAACAATTATTGCAAAGCGTGCGGAGCAGATCAACGATGACACTCGTGAAGAATTACACGCTAAACTTCAAGAGTTCGCATCTTCGACTGAATCTCTTGAGGAGATCTTTGAAAACAAAGAGCAGATTGAAGTAAGCCGTTTTTACGAGAGCTTACCAAAGCCAACTGCACTTGCAATGCAAGAGTGGTTAGACAATAACATCTACTTCAGAAGAGAAGGAGAAGAGAAATAAATCTAATCCGATGAGTCTTTTGTACAATCGCAAGGTGCTGCTTGGCGTTTCAGGTAGTATTGCAGCTTACAAAAGCGCACATCTAGTTAGAGAACTCATTAAAAGGGGTGCCGAAGTCCAGGTGGTCATTACTGATGCCGCTAAGGATTTCGTCACCCCTTTGACTCTTTCTACCCTGAGTACACGTCCTGTTTATAGTGCTTTCATCGAAGATGAGCAAAAGGCTTATGGAGTTTGGAACAATCATGTTGAAATGGGCTTGTGGGCCGATTTAATGGTTATTGCGCCAGCCTCATCTAATACGCTTTCTAATATGGCAACAGGTGCCTGTGACAATCTTTTAACAGCGGTTTATTTGAGCGCTAAATGTCCTGTTTTTGCAGCGCCTGCAATGGATCTTGATATGTACGCCAATGGCGCAACTTCGGATAACCTCAAGGTTCTCGAACAGCGAGGTGTGGGAATTATAGACTCTGATTACGGCGAATTGGCATCAGGATTAGTGGGAAAAGGCAGAATGGCAGAGCCTGAAGCTATTGCCGACCACCTGGAGGAATACTTGAGCTCTACGCTTCCGTTATTTGGTAAAAAGGTTCTTATAAATGCAGGACCCACGCACGAACATTTAGATCCAGTTCGATTTTTAGGAAATAATAGTTCCGGTAAAATGGGAGCGGCAATTGCAACCGCAGCTAGAGATTTGGGTGCAGATGTACGTTTAGTTTTGGGGCCTACTCAAACTACGCTCGACTTAAAAGGAATTACAGTTACTCGTGTTACTAGTGCAGACGACATGCTCAGTGCAATGGTATCTGAGTTTACAGATAGCTCCTTAACGGTGTGTTGTGCTGCAGTAAGCGATTATAAACCTGTATCTCAGGCGGAACACAAGATTAAAAAATCTGATGAGGGCGACTCATTGACTATTTCATTAGAGAAAACACCGGACATACTTAGTACACTAGGTACACTCAAAAGCGATGAAAATCATCTCGTAGGTTTTGCACTCGAAACAAAAGACGGTGAGTCATACGCCAAGCAGAAGCTTATTAAAAAGAATGCTAGCGCAATTGTTCTGAATACTTTAGGTAAGCAGGGAGTGGGCTTTGAAACAGATACCAATGAAGTGTCTGTGTACACGGCATCCGGTAAAACTTTTTCTTTTCCATTAACTAGCAAGATTGCGCTCGGAAAATCGTTACTTGAGTTATTCATGAGTGAATTTAATTTATCCGATGCGTAAGATTATTCTTGTTCTTGTTGCTTTCGTCGCCATAGTTAATGCGCAGGCCCAAGAACTTCGGGCTACTGTGAAGGTTCTAAGCCCTGAAATACAGACGACTAATAAGGATGTATTTGTTGCCTTGGAAAATACTATCCAGAGCTTTTTGAATGGGTATACTTTCACCGAGCACAAGTATTCAGACGAAGAAAGAATAGCCTGTAGTTTCATTTTGACTATTGAAGCTATGAATGGAGCTCGTTTTGACGGTA
Source organism: Schleiferiaceae bacterium (assembly GCA_049631665.1). Classification (GTDB taxonomy): domain Bacteria; phylum Bacteroidota; class Bacteroidia; order Flavobacteriales; family Schleiferiaceae; genus UBA10364. The sequence goes on along the minus strand of JBNAAX010000096.1, from coordinate 899 downwards.
ATCTGCAAGTTCAATATTCTCGCCCTGTATTTGGTTCACAGTACAATAGTCCGGTGCTTAATGTGTTGGATAAAGATGTAGTCTTTAGTTATCGTGAAAACGAACCCATTGAATTTCAGCAAAATACATTCACCACAAACCTCAGTAGTATACTGGCTTTCTATGCATACACCATCATTGGTATGGACCGATCGACCTTTAAGTCGAACGGTGGAGATGCCGAATTTGCTATTGCGCAAAGCATAGTCACCACAGCGCAGAGTAGTGGTGGGGCAAGTGGCTGGAAAAGTTTTGACGGAAATAAAAATAGATTCTGGATATCGGACGCCTTGAATTCTCCAGCGTTCGAACCTGTAAAGGAGTGTTTATATCTCTACCACCGTCAAGGGCTGGATTTGATGCATATGAGTAGCAATCATAAACAGGCATTGACGACCATAACAACAGCGCTTCGTAAACTCGAGGAGCCCAACCAAAAACGTCCGAACAGCTATTTAATGAATCTCTTTTTTGATGCTAAGAATCCTGAGATAATTAGTCTCTATTCGGAAGCTGAGTCGCTGGGTGTTGACATTAAAGGTCTACAAGCGATGCTAGAGTCCATTGACCGAACACACGCAAGTTCCTACTCCAAATTCGGCAGGTAAGGTGTTGAGGACCATCTACATAAAGAACTTCATTTTAATTGACGAGTTGCATCTTGATTTTTCTCGCGGTTTAACTGTGCTTACTGGCGAAACAGGCGCTGGAAAAAGTATACTACTTGGTGCACTAAATGCAGGTTTAGGGAAGAGAGTTTCTTCGAAAGGAATCCTCAAGGACATTACCAAAAAAGCGGTTGTAGAGATTACAATTGATATAGAAGAACATCTTAAAGATGCATTCGAAGCACTTCAACT
>JBNAAX010000095.1:0-3225 GCA_049631665.1 Schleiferiaceae bacterium | reverse complement strand
AGGACCTACTCGAGAGCGAGGGCATTACTGTGGTAGAAGACCAAATTCAAGAATTCCAGAAGCACCTTTGGGATCCAATGGAGCACCTGAATCAAGAGGAATTTTTAGAAGATCTTATTTAACGACGGTGCACTAAGTTCTTGCTGCAATAGTTCGAAATATTGAGCAATGTGTAACCCGTCCATCAGTGCATGATCCACCTCAAGCTGAAACGGGAGGTAATACTTGCCTTCACGCTGAAAAATCTTTCCAAAAACCGTTCGTGGAATACTGTGTCCTCCACCTTTTTTGGGGTGGGTAAAGGAGGTGAATGAAATCCAAGGAATGGTAGTTCCGTACATCAGGTTGGTGCGATCTGGCCTTGGGTCTAATGGGAGGCCAGCTGCTGCCTTTTTAGTGATTTCGCTGGAGCGGCGGATAAAATCCAACATAGACTCTTGTGGGTCCCATGGATAATAAGCGAAGGTGAAGGCATCCGAATCGTTTTTTAACACTGAACAACCCATGTCAATAATACTGTGCTCCACGACCCCATCGTCCTTGCGACGAAGGCGCAATGGGCGAAATTTATTGGCGGCTGACAGCGTACAGTATAAAAGTGCGTGATGAATGCTTAAGGAATGGGCCCTACAGAATTCCCAAATGATCGTTGCATCAAGCTCAACAGTAATGCCGACAAACGGGTCCTTGAAATCCTTGAAGAAAAGATAGCTTTCCTTACGGTCCCAATTCTCTATATCCACCTTAGTTTCCATCCTGACGAAGATACCGATTGAACGTATCTTTAGCCCATGAATCACGAAGTAATACGCGACTACACCCTAAGTTTTCCCTTTGCCGACGAAAGTTTCCCCTTCGATGATACCTCACTCGTGTTCAAGGTTCACGGTAAGTTGTATGCTATTTTAAGCCTCGATGATCAACCCGCAAGAATCAATCTAAAAAACGATCCTGAGCGCAATATTGAGCTGCGCGAAGAGCACGATTGGATTATACCCGGCTACCATTCGAACAAGCGCCATTGGAACACGGTTATTGTCAAAGAATACGCCTCATGGGAACTCATTAAGGAGATGATTGAAACGAGCTATAAACTTGTTTGGCAAAAGCTGCCAAAGAAAGTGCGAGAAGGCGGTGTATAGTGTATTTTAGCAGACTATGAAAAACATCCGTAATTTCTGTATCATCGCCCACATCGATCACGGGAAGTCTACCTTGGCTGACCGCTTGTTAGACGTGACTTCTGCCGTAAGTGACCGTGAAAAGCAAGACCAGCTTTTGGACGATATGGACCTCGAGCGCGAGCGTGGTATTACCATCAAATCGCATGCGGTTCAGATGTACCATGAGAAAAACGGAGAAAAATACACGATCAACCTGATCGATACTCCGGGACACGTAGACTTCTCCTACGAAGTTTCACGTTCTATTGCTGCTTGTGAAGGAGCCCTATTGATTGTAGATGCCGCGCAAGGTATCCAAGCACAGACCATCTCAAACCTGTATTTGGCCCTCGAGCACGATCTAGAGATTATCCCTATTCTCAACAAGATCGACCTGCCTTCTGCCAACCCAGAGGAGATCGGCGACCAGATTATTGATTTGATTGGTTGTGACCGCGAAGAAATATTGCACTGTTCGGCAAAGACTGGACAAGGTGTGCCGGAAATTCTCGATGCGATTATTGAACGTATTCCAGCCCCGGAAGGAAATGAAGACGGCCCACTTCAAGCATTGATTTTTGATAGCCACTTTAACCCGTTCCGAGGTATTGAGGCCATTTATAAAGTCGTCAATGGCTCTATCAAAAAAGGCCAGCGTGTAAAATTCATGTCTACTGGAAAGCAGTACGATGCTGATGAGATTGGTGTGAATTTGATTAAGCAGAACCCGACGAAGGAAATTAAAACTGGGGATGTTGGCTACATCATCTCTGGAATTAAGGATGCCAAAGAGGTTAAAGTTGGTGATACGATTACGGCTGTAGAAAGCCCTGCAGATAGGGCCATCGAAGGGTTTGAAGAAGTCAAGCCGATGGTATTCGCGGGTATTTACCCTGTGGATACCGAAGAGTTCGAAGAGCTTCGCGCTTCATTGGAAAAGCTGCAGCTGAACGACGCCTCACTCACTTTTGAAGCAGAGACCTCAGCCGCACTTGGCTTCGGTTTCCGTTGTGGATTCCTTGGAATGCTGCACATGGAAATCATCCAAGAACGATTGGAACGTGAGTTCAATATGACTGTGATTACCACCGTTCCCAACGTAAGCTACAAAGCCTACATGAAGAGCGAGCCCGAAAAGGCTATCTGGGTTCAAAACCCAACCGACTTCCCAGATCCAACGAAGATGGACTACATGGAAGAGCCTTTCATCAAAGCACAAATCATTACTAGTTCAGACTTCGTTGGCCCTGTGATGAACCTCTGTATTGGAAAGCGCGGTCAGTTGACCAACCAAACCTACCTCACCAGCGATCGTGTAGAACTGAGTTTCGATATGCCGCTGGCTGAAATTGTATTTGATTTCTACGACCGATTAAAAACCATCTCTAAAGGGTATGCTTCTTTCGATTACCACCCTATTGGTTACCGTGAAAGTGTCCTTGTTAAGGTGGATGTCATGCTCAATGGCGATCCTGTGGATGCATTGAGTGCGTTGATCCACAAAGACAACGCGTATGACATCGGTAAGAAGATGTGTGTGAAGTTGAAAGAATTGATCCCGCGTCAACAGTTCATGATTGCCATTCAAGCAGGTATTGGAAATAAGATTATTGCACGTGAAACTCTGAGTGCATTGCGTAAGGATGTTACTGCAAAGTGTTACGGCGGTGATATTTCACGTAAACGTAAACTTCTTGAAAAGCAAAAAGCGGGTAAGAAACGTATGCGTCAGCTTGGTAATGTAGAGATTCCTCAAAGCGCCTTTTTAGCGGTTCTAAAGCTGAACGATTAAGACCTACATTGTAGGTATGATTACACCTACAATCGTCGAATTCGAAGGCGCATTACTATGTGGCGCCTCTGCTCCCATGTCCCTTAGATCTTTCACCCCTTGGACCCTCTGGCCCAAAGTGATGCCACAGCTCGCTCGTGTGAGCAACCGCTGCAATGCAGACCTAATTTCGTTACGTTCTTTTGACGGCGTGCCTGTTTTCGGTCCAACGGCAGATCCAATTTTTACCTACTGGGGCGGCGCAGAAGTGAACGGTCCTAACGAAGGTCT
>JBNAAX010000094.1:0-3366 GCA_049631665.1 Schleiferiaceae bacterium | reverse complement strand
CATCACCAGCCCTTAAGAATTCAATTAGGTACAGGCCAATTTTACATCGCCCACGGCGACGGCCTTGGTCCAGGCGATCTGAAATACAAGATGATAAAGCGCATCTTCACCAACCCGGTTTGTCAGTGGTTGTATCGACGGCTGCACCCGAGTTTCGGTGTAGGGTTCGCTGCACGTATGTCGCGCGCCTCGCGAAACTCCCAAAGCGATGATGACCATGCTTTCCTTGGCGACAAAGAGCGCCAGCTCCAGCACAGCCTATCGGTTCTTGAAAATGAAAACATCGACTTTTTCATCTACGGACACCGACACCACCTCAAAAATTTACCGATCACTCGCCAGCGAAAGGATGGCACTAAAATTGACGCTAGATACGTTGTATTGGGCGATTGGATCTCCTTAGATTCTTTTGCCAAATGGGACGGAACAACCTTAACAACTTCAACCTACTCCCCTAAACAATGAAAAAACTACTTCTCCTCGCGGCCCTGACAATAGGTCTTTCTGCGAGCGCTCAAGACTACAAAGGACACTACGGCATCGGTCTTGCTGTGGGCGAACCGAGCGGTTTTAGTATTAAGAAATTCAACAATTCTAGCGAGGCCTTTCAATACACCGTAGGCTACAGCACCGGACAAAACTCGGGCATCAACCTTGGTGTAGATTTCCTACTACATAATTACGACTACATCAGTGCAGAACGCGGCGCCATCCCTTTGTATTATGGGCTAGGAGTACACGTGAAGAGCTACGAAAACGAGAACCAAATCTATGCACGCGCACCACTTGGAATCGCTTATGAACTCCACGATTTACCGTTGGATATTTTCTTCGAATTTTCACCTGGATTAGCGGTGGTCCCCACCCCTAGCTTGGTCATGAACTTCGGTATCGGCGGCCGTTTCTACTTCGACGTGAAGCGCGCTGTGGAAAAGCTCGATGAAGCGATTTAATATGCACAAGTTCATTGCGCTCAGCCTATTTCTAGGTCTAATAAGTTGTCAGCCTAAGAGAGAATCGGACTCAATAAAAGACGAAGTCGCGCTTAAACATTTGGTGGACGATTTTTCCATCCTTGCAGATCAAAAAGATGTAGCGACTCAGATGGATCTCTTTACAGAAGATGCGGTAGTAATGTCCTACAATGAGGGAGAGCTAGGGTCAACCTTTAAGGGTAAGGATGAAATTGGTACTGCCTTTTCAAACTTCCTCGGCTTATTCAAGACGGTATACCACATCAATGGTCAACATCGCGTGAAGGTCTATGGAGATTCAGCACAGGGCGTTAATTATTGTCTGGTTGTGCTTATCAGTGAGCAAGACTCAATCCGCAATAAAATGACCATGGGGGTTTCTTATAACGATACCTACAGAAAGGTGAATGAAACGTGGCTCATTGCAAAAAGAGAGAGTCATTTCAATTGGCGCACCAATGAGGTAATGGACTAAATGAACTACAATAAAACAAAAAGCCCGAGCTCGCGCTCGGGCTTTTTGTTTCTTAGTCAGCTCCGCGAATTACTTCGCTGCAGCATATTTCTCAGCAACTGCGTCCCAATTCACAACATTCCAAAATGCTGCGATGTAGTCTGGACGACGGTTCTGGTAGTTCAAGTAGTATGCATGCTCCCACACGTCCAAGCCCATGATTGGGTGACCGCCACAGCCTACGCCTGGCATCAACGTGTTGTCCTGGTTTGCAGAAGAACATACTTCTAACTTACCGTCTTTAACACACAACCAAGCCCAGCCTGACCCGAAACGAGTCGCAGCAGCAGCATTGAATTTTTCTTTCAAGCCGTCCAACGAACCAAATGCTTCGTCAATAGCGGCTGCAAGATCTCCTGTTGGAGCGCCGCCACCGTTTGGAGAAAGTACTTCCCAGAACAAGCAGTGGTTGTAGTAACCGCCGCCGTTGTTACGGATGGCTGCATTGTCTGAATGATTTGCAAGCAACTCTTCGATTGACTTGCCTTCCATATCTGTTCCTTCAACTGCTGCGTTGAGCTTTGAAGTGTATCCTGCGTGGTGTTTCCCGTGGTGGATTTCCATGGTACGTGCATCAAAGTGCGGTTCTAGCGCATCATTTGCGTACCCCAATTGTGGTAATTCAAATGCCATAATGAGTAGGGTTTTTAATTTTTTGTAAATCTAAACTATTCAGACCACTTAGGTGAATTTAATATGTTAGACTAATTTGTCCAATTAAGAGTCTTTGGATAAACGCGCCAACATATACCGCTACATTTTGTAATGAATTTTGGTTCTTGCCGTTATAAAATTTAAACCGCAAAATTTAATGAAATTCAAATTTCCATTTTTCATTGTATTGTTTGTTTTCTGTCTTGTAAATACTTTCTCTTGTAAGCATGGAATTCATAGAGGTACTTCAAGCAATAGAACCGCCCTTGATCACGCCTATGCTTGTCAAGATGTCTTGGGGCCTCTGCCCAATTTTAGCTGTGCCGACGCCATTGATGTACCTACAACTAAAAATGGTGTGCCTGTGACTTTTGGGCCAGGAGGAGACGAGGGCGTTGGGAGCGCCAATCCAGACGATTGTGATTGTCCCTGGGCGTTCGGATTAGCTTGCCAAACAGGGAATAAAGTAGGTCGTTATTCTGGACTTAATACAGATGGATCCGAAAACAGCGATGTTGTTTTTATCACCTTTTGCAGAGACGGAGGACTTGGTGTAATTGGGCACAAATATTCCACTGGTGAAACATGCTTCTTCTCCATTCTTGACGGTCAGGATAACAACAATCCACCTGGGGTTAATGACGCCAACTATAATGATGCGTGGATGGCTCCATCTATCGTAGCACAGGACAACTGTCAGAACTGTCATATGGCAAGTCCATTCTTACATACCCCCGCGGTTGATCAACTAAAGAATCCAAATGATACCTCAGAACTATTGGTTCCAATGACGGGCAATGGGCCTTACTCTATAATCGGACAAGAGTTTTCTCAACCACTTACTACATCTATTCAAAACTCGTGCACATCATGCCATAGGCCTCAGTGTACGAAACACTTCGAGAATTACCCTCTTGATGAATTAGTTATGCCGCCGCCGTTTGAAAACGCTACCGACTTTGACCATAGCTCAATTTCTAATGCAGATCGTCAAGCACTTAGGGATTGGTGTCAAACTTTGAATTTATAATTAAATTGAGTTATTCTTCTGTGTACGAGCTGCTCGAGACTTTCGTGATTAATTCCGCCATTACAACCATTTGTTTTGTTTTGATTTCGAGAAACCAAAACAGGGTTTCTTCGGTAATTATTGTTGCATATCTGCTGTGTGTTTGGGGAACGGTCAGTTTAGGCGATGTTAACCTAGACCTTTCGTTGCAGTTG
>JBNAAX010000093.1:0-3445 GCA_049631665.1 Schleiferiaceae bacterium | reverse complement strand
GAGCAAACTGGTTTCCAAGACAAGGTAATTTCTGAAAACCGTAACCGTAAGTTGATTCCAACTATCCAGGTAATGGACGGTGACGGAAACGAAGTGAAGCACTACACATTGCCTGTAGGTGCACACTTGATGGTTGAAGAAGGTGAGGAAATCCCTGCAGGTAAGATTCTTGTTAAGATCGCTCGTAAGAGTGCGAAGGCAGGTGATATTACCGGTGGTCTTCCACGTGTAACGGAATTGTTCGAAGCTCGTAACCCATCGAATCCAGCAGTTGTTGCTGCCATCGACGGTATCGTGAGCTACGGTAAGATCAAGCGTGGTAACCGTGAGATCATCATCGAAAGCCGTACTGGTGAGGTGAAGAAGTACTTGATCAACTTGAGTAAGCAGATCCTCGTTCAGGAGAACGACTTCGTGAAAGCGGGTACGCCACTTTCTGATGGTGCAATTACACCAAATGATATCCTAGCGATTAAAGGTCCTACTGCAGTACAGTCGTACTTGGTAAACGAGATCCAAGAAGTATATCGTCTTCAGGGTGTGAAAATCAACGATAAGCACTTCGAGGTTATCGTTCGTCAGATGATGCGTAAGGTGAAAATTCAAGATACAGGGGATACCTTGTTCTTGGAAGGAAATCTAGTACACGCAGTAGATTTCATCGAGGAGAACGACAACATCTTCGGAATGAAGGTTGTTGAGGACGCTGGTGAAAGTGAGAACTTGAAAGTAGGTCAAATCATCAGCTCTCGAGACTTACGTGACGAGAACAGCATCTTGACTCGTGAAGATAAGGCACTTGTAACAGCACGTGATGCACGTCCTGCTACGGCTGCACCAGTTCTTCAAGGTATTACTAGAGCGTCTCTACAGACGAAATCGTTCATCTCTGCGGCATCGTTCCAGGAGACTACGAAAGTATTGAACGAAGCGGCTGTAAACGCGAAGGAGGATACCCTAGAAGGTTTGAAAGAGAATGTTATCGTAGGTCACTTGATCCCTGCAGGTACTGGTCTAAAGAAATACCGCTCAACGTTGGTAGGTTCGAAAGAAGAGTACGAGCAGATGCAAGAAACGCTAAGCGTAGACGTAGAATAATTTTAAGCAGGTAACTATGGCCGATCAGAAAGAAGGACAGATCAACATCGAGTTGAGCGAAGAAATGGCGCAAGGGGTATACAGCAACTTGGTCGCTATTAATCACAGCCCAACAGAGTTTGTTTTGGATTTCATTCAGATGATGCCAGGTGTGCCGAAGGCGAAGGTACAGTCGAGAGTCATCCTGACTCCAGAGCACGCCAAGCGTTTGCTAGGAGCTTTGAACGACAACGTAAGTCGCTATGAACAGAACTTCGGGAATGTTCAGACGCACGAACCGCCGCAGGTACCATTGAACTTTGGTGGACCTACAGGTGAAGCTTAAATGAAATTTTAAGATTTTATATGAACCCTCGGCACCCGCCGAGGGTTTTTTATTTTAGTAGATATCAATTGATTATGAAAAACCTGTACCTCAGTTTATCCCTTTTGCTTGGAATGACCTTACAAGCGCAGATATACCAGGGATCCACTTCTTTAGGATCCACCATGACTTTGGACATTACCCTGAATACCAACACAGACTCGATTGATGTAGAAATGAGCGGTCCAGCCTCGGGATACTTTTCTGTGGGCTTCGGCGGTACGGGTATGAACGGAACCTACATTATGCTCGTGAATTCTAACGGAACAGTTAAAGAGCGAAAACTGGGACAGTGGAACGGTGGTTCAACCTTGAGTTCATCTATTTCCTACAGTGCTATAACCTCAAGTGGAACACGTACGGCCTACATTGAGAGGGCACGTATAGGTGCTTCAACCAATCATTATACTTTCCCAGCCAACGGAGGCTCTATTGCACTCATTTGGGCGAAGGGAGGTACGTCCTTTGGCAATCACGGGAGTTCGAATCGAGGTTTTGGCTCAATCAACTTGATCAATCAGTGCAATATTGCAACAACGACATTAACTACTCAGAGCATTTGTCCAGGAGATTCCGTGCAAATCTTTGGACAGTGGGTCAGCCAGCCAGGAACCTACTCAGATACCCTAGTAACTGCCATAGGTTGTGATTCTGTCCTTGAACAAAGCGTACAGTACACCCCCGCAATAGTAAACACATTACCATCCCTGAGTATATGCCAGGGAGACAGCGTTCAAATCTTCGGAACGTGGGTTTCAACGGCAACGACGTTGTATGACTCTTTGTCGACTCCAGCCGGTTGTGATTCCGTGTTAGCACAACAAATTCAGGTAAATGCGACAATAAGTAATACCATCGCTGCTGCAGGACTCTGCGCTGGAGATAGTGTATTCTATTTAGATGCGTGGCGTACGGATACAGGCTCGGTTGTATACAATGGGTTGACAGCATTGGGCTGTGATTCCATTATCACCGGTAGGGTAGAGTACTTACCAACAGTGGATACTGGATCTGTTTGGCTCGCGCCAACGTTAGATGCGACCCTACTTGTTGGGACAGACCAAGGGGCGACTTATTACTGGTTCAATTGTAATACGGGCGCCTTTGTGGATACCACCATGGGTGCAGACACTTTGAACCCAGGCAATGAGTTCTTACAAGCGCCTGATACAGGCTATTATGCTGCGATTATCGCGAAACCAGGCTTCTGTTCGGACACCTCGGCGTGTAAGTACTACTACGTGGATGTTCCGGAATATGAGACAGGTATTTCACTTCGTCCAATTCCAGCAAGCACTGCCCTTCAAATTTCATTGGATCAGCTTAGCGGCACATTGAATTACGAAGTGCTCGATATCTCTGGGAAGCTTATTGCTCGTGGAACCTTCCAAAGTGTTCAATCCACGATGGATATTTCTAGTTACGCATCAGGCATGTACCTATTGAAACTACAGGATGGAAGGACCCTTAAATTCATAAAGGAGTAGAAACATATAGACCAAAAAAAGGCGCCCTGTGGGCGCCTTTTTTATGCAATAAATTTCATTACCCTTACGCCTTGGCTGTACGTATACGCAACGTCAGTAGTGCACTAATGATGAGAAGAACACCGGCAAAGGTGATGGCTTGTCGCGGGTCATTACCCAGGTAATTCTTTAGGATGTACCCGAAGCTCAAGTTCTGGACGATCATAGGGATGACAATCATCATATTGATCACACCCATATATACGCCGTAGCGCTCTTTTGGAATGTCATTTACTACCATTAGATAAGGAATACCCATCATGGAGGCCCAACCAATACCGAATCCTGTGATAGCAACAAACAGCATGGTTTTATTAGCGATGTGGGGGAATGCCAAAAAACCTGCAGCCGCGAGAAGGAGACAGGCGAAGTGGACCATCTTGGCTCCGTGTTTTAGAGTGTTAGCGTGTTACCGAGCGGTAATTTAAGGGAAAAAGGCGAGTGCCCAATTGGCCCT
>JBNAAX010000092.1:0-3540 GCA_049631665.1 Schleiferiaceae bacterium | reverse complement strand
AATTTGATGAAACGCATTATCAAGTTCAGCGTGGAGATCAGTTACGTACTATTTCCAAGAAAGTCGGCACTGATGTGAAGACACTAAGAACCTTGAATGGCATTAAAAGTGATAAGGAGTTGATTATTGGTTCCTGGATTCAAACTAAGTAGATAAAACCATAATAAAAGAAAAGCGCGCACGGATTACCCGTGCGCGCTTTCTCGTTATTTTTGCAGCACTATGAGTAACAATTCAGACCGCTACACCGGCAGAGGTGTGAGTGCACAGAAAGAAGATGTGCACAATGCCATAAAGAACATTGACAAGGGACTTTTTCCGAAGGCCTTCTGTAAAATTGTACCGGACTACCTAACCGGTGATTCAGACTACTGTCTGGTGATGCATGCCGACGGTGCAGGAACGAAGAGTTCTTTGGCCTACATGTACTGGAAGGAGACCGGTGACCTTAGTGTATGGAAGGGCATTGCTCAGGATGCGTTGATTATGAACATCGACGATCTTCTGTGTGTCGGTGCTACGGAGAACATCATGCTCAGTTCTACCATAGGAAGAAACAAAGGATTAATCACTGGCGAGGTATTGAGCGCCATTATCGGTGGAACCGAGGAGCTTCTAGAAGAATACCGTAAGCACGGCATTGATATTATCAGCACTGGAGGTGAAACTGCAGACGTTGGTGATTTGGTGCGCACAGTAATCGTAGATAGTACAGTGGTTGCGCGCATGAAGCGCTCGGACGTTGTAGATAACGCGAACATTAAAGCCGGCAATGTCATCGTTGGTTTGGCGAGCTATGGCCAGGCAGCTTATGAGAGCGAATACAACGGCGGTATGGGGTCTAACGGACTTACAAGTGCGCGTCACGATGTGTTCTCAAAAGAATTGGCAACAAAATACCCGGAAAGCTTTGATCCAGCAGTGCCCGAGAATTTGGTGTACACCGGAACAAAAAGTTTAACAGAGCCAACAGAAACAGATCTTGATGCCGGAAAACTAGTATTAAGTCCGACTCGTACGTATGCACCAATCATAAAACAAATCTTGAATAAATACCGCGGTCAGATTGACGGTATGGTACACTGTTCTGGGGGTGCACAAACGAAGATTTTGCATTTCTTGGAGAAGGGACATGTGATCAAAGACAACTTGTTCCCAATACCTCCATTGTTTGAATTGATTCACCAGGAGAGTGGTACCAGTTGGGAAGAAATGTACCAAGTATTCAACATGGGACACCGAATGGAGCTTTATGTACATCCAGCGATTGCTGAAGATATCATCGCAATCAGTGAGAGCTTTGGAGTAGCAGCACAGATCGTAGGGCGCGTAGAAGAGAGTGCATCAAAAGAGCTGACTATAACGAGTGAGTTCGGAACCTTTAAATACAGCAAGTAATGCTAGATAAGCTCAACGTAGTCTTTCAGCGTTACAATGAGGTGAATGATCTCATTATTCAACCGGATGTGATTTCCGACAGCAAGCGCTATGTGAAATTGAACCGTGAATACAAAAACCTTAGGCCCCTGGTCGACGCCAGAGAGAAGTACCTCGAATTAAGTAGCAGAATAGAGGAGGCGAAAACGGTTTTAAAAGAAGAGAAAGACCAGGATTTCCGAGATATGGCCAAAATGGAGCTCGATGAGATCGAGCCTGCGTTTGCCGAGCTCGAGGAGGAAATCAAAATCTTACTGATACCCAAAGATCCGGAGGACGATAAGAATGCATTGGTTGAAATTCGCCAAGGTGCGGGTGGTGACGAAGGTGCCATTTTCGCCGGTGATTTATTCCGGATGTACCAACGATACTGTGAAGGCCGCGGTTGGAAGGTTGAGGTGATTTCTATGAACGAAGGAACCGCCGGAGGCTTTAAAGAAGTTTCTTTTGAGGTGAGCGGTGAATCGGTTTACGGAATTCTAAAATACGAGAGCGGGGTACACCGCGTACAGCGCGTTCCAGCCACTGAAAGCCAGGGTAGGGTGCACACATCTGCAGCATCTGTCGTCGTTCTTCCTGAAGCGGAAGATGTTGATGTTGATCTTGACATGAAAGATGTCAAAAAAGATACCTATCGCGCCCAAGGTGCGGGTGGTCAGCATGTCAACAAAACTGAAAGTGCAGTGCGTTTGACGCATTTACCGACAGGAATTGTTGTAGAGTGTCAAGACGGACGATCACAGCACAAGAACTACGAGCAAGCTTTGAAGGTGCTTCGTTCGCGCATGTTTGACATGGAATTCAAGAAAAAGCAAGAAGAACAGGCTGCAAAGCGTAAGACCATGGTGAGTACTGGTGACCGTTCAGCGAAAATTAGAACCTATAACTATCCACAAGGAAGGGTAACCGACCACAGGATAGGTTTGACGACCTACAATCTTAATGATGTCGTAGGTGGTGATATTCAGAAGTTTATTGACGAACTTCACATGGCAGAGAATGCCGAGAAGATGAAAGAAGGAACAGATATCATTTAAGATGAATAGACAAGCACTCATAGCTCAGATAGAAAAAAAGAAAAGTGTACTCTGCGTCGGACTAGACACGGATATCAATAAGATTCCAGAGCATTTATTGAGTGAATCTGATCCAATATTCGCCTTCAATAAAGCCATCATTGATGCTACGGCGGACTTCGCAGTGGCTTATAAACCCAACATCGCCTTTTACGAAAGTATGGGAGTGAAGGGTTGGGAATCCTTAGGGAAAACCATCGATTACTTGAACGAGAGCTATCCGGAAGTTTTTACCATCGCAGATGCTAAGCGCGGCGATATCGGCAATACTTCAAAGATGTATGCTGAAGCCTTTTTTAATGCCATGGCCTTTGATAGCGTTACCGTAGCTCCATATATGGGTGTGGACAGTGTGAGTCCTTTTCTAGCCTTTGAAGACAAATGGGTTATCCTTTTGGCATTGACATCCAATCAAGGTGCATTTGATTTTCAGTTAACTGAAAACACGGATGGCGAAGAATTATTCGAAACTGTTATTAAAAAGGCACAAGAGTGGGCGACCCCAGAGCAACTTATGTTTGTTCTAGGAGCCACCAAAACAGAATTCTTAGAGCGCGTAAGAAAGGCTGCTCCTGATTCCTTCTTCTTGGTACCAGGTGTAGGGGCGCAAGGCGGCTCACTAGAGGATGTACTCACTAAGGCGACTAATAAAGACTACGGCGTCCTAGTAAATTCTACTCGAGGCATCATTTATCAAAGCAAGGACAGAGATTTTGCTGAAGCTGCACGAATTGCTGCGCTTGAGTTGCAGCAGGAAATGCAACGAATTCTCTTCTAGTGTGCGCTGAGTCACACCTTGTCCAATAGAACATGACTAGTTTAGAGCAATCAGAATACAGTCATGGAGATAATAGGTTACATAGCATCGGTATTTATTGGGATTTCACTCGGCTTGATAGGAGGTGGTGGTTCTATTCTTACAGTTCCGGTTTTGGTTTACCTTTTTGGGGAAAGTGCAGAGCTTAGTACCGCATATTCATTGTTTATTGTTGGTGCAACATCTTTAGTCGGTGGAATTCGCAATGCC
>JBNAAX010000091.1:0-3838 GCA_049631665.1 Schleiferiaceae bacterium | reverse complement strand
GCAGGCGAACACCGATATCGTCGCTGCAAACGACCACGTTTACTTGACATTCAAGGACAGTGAGTTGTACATGACCAAGGAAAACATGGAGAACGGCAATGTACACTTCCGTTACAATGAGTTCACCTCAAATTTTGAAGGTGGTGCGCTACAAGGAGTTTACCTTGATGAGTACAACTACATGAAGATTGCACATTTTAGTAAAAGTAACGGCAAGGTTGTTATGGAGCTAGAAGGTGTAGATGCCGATAACGGCCACTTTACAACCATTTTTGTTGTGATGGAAATGTTGAACAGCCATCCGGCCGGTGCAGCTCAGATTAGCGGCCTACCTGGATAAGACGAATATCATAACGCAAAGGACTCTGCGGAGGGACTTTATCAAGATCACCCGCTAAGCCACGCGCCAAAAACGAGGGGATGAGAACTAGTTTCTTTTCCCCTTTTTTCATGCCTTTCAAACTCTCGTGCAAGCCTATTTCCATTTCGCTACGGCCCAATTCTACCGTATCCGTATACTGCCCTACCCCGCTGTCGTCTAGCAAGTAGACCGTTGCGCTGTACACAATGGCATCACCAAATTCCGCTGGAGTCCCTTCACCAGGTGCCATGCTTAATTCATACATCCCGTATCCGTTGCGCTCGATGCCTTCGAGTTCGTGACTTTGTATGTAGGCTTCGAGCTGTGCACGCTCTTGGGCCAAATACATCTTTTGGCGTTCAACAGGATCTATTTCTATGGCTGAATCTCCAACCGCTGGACGTTCTGCACAGGCACACAATGCCAAGGCAAATGCTATTGTAGCTACCCTTACCATCCTAAATGCGTTTTAGAATGTGCAATAGCCTCATCCATAGTCATGACAATTCTCCCCCCGGCCGCATTCTTGTGACCACCCCCGTTGAAGTGTTCACGCGCCAAGGTATTAACATCATAATCTCCCTTACTTCTCAGCGATAATTTCACGGCGCCATCCTCTTCACGAAGGAAAATAGTAAGTTGAGAACCACTGATGCTCAAACCATAATTCACAAAACCTTCGGTGATACCTTTTTGGTAGCCAAGTTTCTTGCATTGTGCTTCCGAGAGGTAGAGCAAGACTTTCTTTCCGTCCGGACTTACCTCCATTTGATCCAGCATAGCCCCTAACAATCTCAGTCGAGCAACAGGCTGCGAATCAAACACCTTGTTGTGAAGCTGCTGTGGCTCTACACCTAACTCCAAGAGTTTTGAAGCCACCTCGTGCGTGCGTGCTCTGGTAGCGCTGTATTTAAAACTACCTGTATCTGTAACTATACCCGTGTAAATGCAAATGGCACTTTCTTTATCGAGCAGCCCAGTCCAGTCCACCATATCGCACAGCTCGTAGATCATTTGGCACGTCGAACTCATACCGGTATCGCTGTACATGAAATCTGGCCAATTCTCAGGTTGCTGGTGGTGGTCAATCATGACCTTGGTAGCACTTGCTGCTCTAAGCGCTGTTTCCATATCTGCCGCTCTGCGGTAAGCATTGTAGTCTAGGTGGAAAATCATATCTGCTGCCTCAATCTTTGCGTTAGCGGCCAATTTCCCATCGCTGTAGATCATTACACTTTCGTTACCCGATAGATGCCAGAGGAACTCCGGATAAGGATTTGGAACAATTACACTGACCGACTTCCCCAACTTTTCCAATACTCTTTTCAGCGCCAATGCACTGCCCATGGCATCGCCGTCAGGGTTAGTGTGGTTGGTGATGACAATATTCTTGGCGGAATCGACCGCGGCTTTAAAACCGTCTAAACGTATTTCTTGCATAACTGTTACAATCTCGTACAAAGGTGCGAGAAAAGTGTACCTTTGCGGCGCAAATTTTAGAAAAACTCAAATAAAATGGCAGGTAATAAGACCCTAACGATGATCAAGCCGGATGCAGTGCGCGACGGACACATCGGTGCAATCCTAAACCAAATCACTGAAGCTGGATTCCGCATTTCAGCAATGAAGTTGACACAACTCTCAACTGCAGATGCACAGGCATTCTACGCAGTACACGCAGAGCGTCCATTCTTCGGTGAGCTTGTTGAATTCATGACTTCTGGTCCTATCGTGGCTGCAGTTCTTGAAAAAGACAACGCTGTTGAAGATTTCCGTACGTTGATTGGTGCTACAAACCCAGCTGAGGCTGCGGAAGGAACCATCCGTGCACGCTTCGCTAAGAGCATTGGTGAGAACGCTGTACACGGTTCTGATAGCGACGAAAACGCTCAGATCGAAGGCGATTTCCACTTTGCGGGTCGCGAGCAGTTCTAAAAAAGAATTTTTAATTACTTTTGCCCTCCCGAAAGGGACTGCGTGTCAACCTCTGGCAAGAGATGTGAATGTTGGCTCACAGCAATGTAAATTATTTTAAACATGGACTTAGTTCAGTTTGTAAACGACGAATTCGTTTCTAGAAAAGACTTACCAGAATTTGGTGCCGGTGATACCATCACTGTGTACACTCAAATTACTGAAGGTGAGAAAACACGTACTCAGTTCTTCCGCGGTGTAGTATTGCAACGCAGAGGTTCAGGTGCTACCGAGACTTTTACTATTCGCAAGATGAGCGGTAACGTAGGTGTAGAGCGTATCTTCCCTGTAAACCTTCCAGCGATTGAAAAGATCGAGGTGAACAAGCGCGGTAAAGTACGTCGTGCACGTATCTTCTACCAAAGAGAGCGTACAGGTAAAGCAGCTCGTATCAAAGAGCGTCGCTTCTAATTCTCACCAAAAGAGATACAAAAATCCCGAGCCGCATGGCCCGGGATTTTTTTTGCTCCCAACTTTGGGACCGTATGATTTTTGAAAGACTTATAATTGCTTCACAACAAATACCGTCCGACGGTTCTTGGCTCTTCCCTGCTCCGTCTCATTACTGGCCACTGGGCGACTTTCACCGTAGCCCTTGGAACTCAGCCTAGAAGCATCAATGCCATAGCCGTACAAGGTATCTGTGACTCGCTTAGCCCTGCGGGTACTTAGATCAAGGTTTGCGGCAGCATCGCCTACATTGTCTGTATGTCCCTGAATCTGGACCTTAAGGTGAGAATTGTCCGATAAAAACTCAGCAAATTCAGCGATCAGGAGTTCACTTAATTCGTCCAAACGATCGGAATTGGTTTCAAAAAGTATATTGGGAATGGGATACGATTCCCCTTTGGCCATATCTTTTTGCTCTAAACCGATTTCCAATCGAATGACATTACTAGGAGGACCAATTGAAGCAAAAGCCAATCGAAGAGGAGAGGCACTGAATGCGGCTTTCTTAGCATCCAACTTAATTATGACAGTTCTTACTTCTTCCTTCTTCACTACTGCTGAGAATTCGCCACTTTCTTCATCCACCTGCAATGTCGTGCGCTCCCCAGTGGTACTGTTTTTCAACACCACTTTGGCTTTATCGTCCGAAGCAAACATGTCTTTAGTCAATGTTCCCTTAACCAAAACCACCTCTTCGGGCTGCACACCTTCATAGAGGTCAAAGAAGTAGATGTCCCAACCGTTGGCCTTATTGATCTTGTTCGAGGCAAAGTAGGCTTGCTGTCCATCTAAGGTCACCATCAAACCAATCTCGTCTTTTTCGGTATTAATAGGATATCCGAGGTTTTGCGGTTTGCCCCAGGATGCACCTGCATCTGTGCTCTTAAACAGATCATATCCACCCATACCTGGATGGCCGTCGCTCGCGAAGTACAAGCTTTCGCTGTCCGGGTGGATAAATGGACTTTTTTCGTTCTTCGCGGTGTTGATCGTGGATCCCAAGTTTACCGGGCTGCTCCAGCTACCATCACCTTGGCGCGCGCTGCGGTACAG
>JBNAAX010000090.1:0-3859 GCA_049631665.1 Schleiferiaceae bacterium | reverse complement strand
CGCGGGCAGTTTAAGCTCGTAGGCCCATGTCGAATGGATGGCAGGCCTAGGAGGGTACGTTATACGGAATACCCTGGGAAAGAATAGAAGGTAACCATATCCGCGAGTATTAGCATGGAATCAGAGCAATAAAATTTGGATGAGGCCGACCATAAGAGATTTAAAGGAAATAGGACACTGTAGAGATATTGGTGAACTTTTGAAATGTGCTTGTAAATACAAATTACTAAGGACCAATCTTGTAGAACACAACAGGTCCAATAACCTCCTGGATGGCCCGCTTGGGAGACCCAGAGACGCCTCTGGAAAGGGGTGCGGGGCGTTAGCCTAGTGGGCAGGATCAAAAGCAGATAAAAGGAAGTGCGCTGCAGGGTGAGGGCATAAACCTAGGGCCATATCAACCAACAGGTGGCGCTGGCGAGCATGAAGATGAAACGCGCGCTAGGCAGAGGGGCAAAGTTGATGGCCACATGAAGTTTGGGCCACCCGAGAGTGGATAGTTGTCACGGGAAGCCTCGCATCCAAAAGCCTGCTGACATGATAAAGACCTGCTCGAAGGAAATCCCGCGTACCGAATTGTAGGTCAATGAGAATGGGGAAGAGGGGGTAGCCTATAGCTACGTTGATGCAGTTTTTATTAACTTGTTCATTTCCAATTGAGTTTTCTAATTCATGTATAAGCCTACTGAGATACAATTAAAAGTTAGGCGAAATAAACAGAGGTAGTCGAACCAAATATTCGAGTTGTGTTAGGGAGTAAAAGACATTTTGATAAGTTGGAGAATCAGAAGTGATAAGAGCGATCGATAAAGGGCATCACAATGGAAGATTCTTGTGATGTAGTTGTGCATTCAGATAAGTCGAAAGCTCAGGTTCTTTGATTCCGTCAACAAATTTTATTGCCTTTGCACATCGGAATATATATGAAGGTCTTGAAATAAAAGAGGAAAGACCAATAATCGGATTCAAATTAGAGGGAATTGTCATTTTACGGTTCAAAGGGAGCGAAAACCATTCGGAAGAAACAAATCCTGTTTAGAAAAGATAGAAATGAACCTTTTCTTTAGTAAGGAAGAGTTAATGCAACCTTATGTATTCCCTCATTATCCAAATGTGATCCCATTATCTTTCAAGACACGAAATACGCCAATGGGGTTTTGTTCTCATACTGTTAAAGCTTGAAGAGGCATAATGTTTTTATTTACACGAATTTCACAAGAGAAAGGCGTTTTGCTACGCCAATTTCGGAAAGGCTAACAAGCCTAAACTCAAGAAATGTATATATGCTTACAATTTAGGCTTATAAAGCTCTACAATTGTAAAGCAATGAGCAACAAGGCAAGAGTCTTCTTCATTATAGGAGTCTGTAACGATAGCGTTGTGAGGACGGAATCAAGCTTGGGGGTTTCATGTTTTGAATTCAATCTATTTCTGTCATACACATTTCTCGATTCATACCTGGTAAACTAGACAATCCATGCAATGTCAAATGAGCGGTCCAATCGCGCCCATTTGAGCATGAATAAGTTCGATGAAAAACAAAAGAAAAATATAGACAGAACTCGAGAATCTGGATTGGAGCAGAATCGGCGCAGGGGCCATCTGCATTATCCATGAGTGGGGCTGGCGCACGTTGTCAGAAAAACGCAAAATGAGGGAGCGCAAGCAACTAAAACCTGTTTAGCAGTAAACTACGTAGCAATTTATAGATGGCGCGGAAGGAATATATGGGAGCCTATGTTCTGAAGATGTTCTAAATATGTGGAGGTACAGTGTTTGACGAACACCTTACGTCGACTTTGCCATGGGATGCACGGGTGAACGCTAACAGGACAATATTTAGCTAAGCTTGCGACATCCCACTGATGGGAGAATAGGGGAAGACTTCCCATGGAATCGAGTATCGGGCTTTAGACTGCCAAGGTGCAACCTCTCGGGAATGATGAACTGGTATCTCCATCGCTTCCTAAGTTGTGTAGGCGATTTTTAAGTTGGGTCTCTTTATAGCGGACAAATGACCCAATTAGATAAGCTTGTGCATCCCTTTGATGTGGGTCCATGCGTGGCGATGAGGTAAATTGATAATACCTTGCACGCTAACAGAGAAAATCCAACGAACAATGGAAGTCCTGACGAGGCACCTCTAGGCGTACGGCAGTCCGGTCGAGCCATGTGGGGTCAGGCCAGGTGTGGGTCATATAAGAGAAAAGATATCCTGAGATCCATCAAGCGGTTAACTTCGCTGCATATAGATGGCGCGAGGAGCCCGAGGGCTGCTATGATGAGAATCTGAATGATAAAACTAGGCGGCTCGCAAAGAGCGAGAGTGGCTTAGCCATAATATTTGATCCTATTTGCAAAATATATACTTATCTACGCTGTAATAGGTATGTGACTTTAACTAAGCATAGCGATTCAATAGCTAATACGCTGGCGGTGCACGATGAATCGGGTTTGAGGGTTCCTACCTGGAGCTGATGGTTGAGGAGATTTCTTTAAGCTAAGATAAAGTAGCTTTATCTTACTTTGCAAGTTGGGGCTGGTCATTAATGAGACAGAATATGAGCCCCCTTTTAACACAGGAGTGCCAAACTGTCATCACTATTTGACGATGATGCACCAGTATAGCTACTCAGAATCCGATTGGAGTTACCCGGGGGTAAAATATTCAAATACATTGCCCGCTATTATTGTATAAATTACACCACGCTCAAGGAACTGCTATGAGGTGGAAACTGCGTGTTGGTCACTTGTGGGGAACTTTGTACACAAACGCCGAGAGGGAGAAATTATGAGTCTGACATTGCACTAACGGGAATGATTGATTGCGCAAACAGAACAATTACGGTTGAGGCGAAAATCCCAACCAGTAGTTTCTCCCTGACGGGTCGCGGGTATCGTCGACGCAAGTTAACATTCCTAGAGGGCGCGCACCACCAAACAGACACCCTGGGCTAAAAATTTATTGGTGAGGCAATATTATTCGTCCATACGCTTTAGCAAAATCAGGCGAGATGATTAACACACAATGAAAAAGGCAAGGTTTTCACCAAACTAAATGGTAGGAACTAGAGTCTGCGAGAATAAAGTGACTGAGAAGAAGAATGGTATTAGAAAATATCCCTAGAGTTGCTGAGGAGCCTTCTTCCCCAATCAGTGTTTTGTTCCTCCCACGTTAATGGTCATTTGGTTTTCAGTAGTAATATCTATTGGGTTTTATACGATCTAACCGAAACCCAGCTAACGCAAGCATGAAATGTCCAAGGTAAAGACAACTGGAGTAAAGGCCAAGCCAACGCAGATACTGGGCATAATCATGCCTTAGAATCATGCCCAACGTAGAAAAGAATATTTTGCATAGTATTTTAGCCACCCGGGATCAAATCATTCAAATGATGACGCATCGTGTAGGCGACTGAATTAGAGTGAGGTTGGCCCCTGTTTTAAATTAAGATGGGACCTCCATATATAAACTCGAACAGTTTGAAAATTGTAACAGAGAATAACGATAGCTTGAAGAGCTCAATCTATGCAAACTCATGACATACAAAACACTGTTGAGAAAAGAATTGGGAGAAAATGGGAAGGGTTGACTTGGGACAACAAAGGAACCATGACATGGATAAACATTCCGTCAATTAAACACCGATGATTAGGCTCTGAAGGAGAAGCTGAAGAGCAAAGCTCAAAGGCTAGGAAAAGACGGCGGGGAGGACAGGAAAATTATTTGTCCTCTAATCGGAAAAGGAAAAATTAAGCGAGAGCCGCGAGAAAAGTTCCGACTAGCGGGTGAACCAAGTCACGGCATTACGATGGGACATACGCCGCTCGACCGCCCCATTCAGAAGTACAAAAGGTG
>JBNAAX010000089.1:0-3976 GCA_049631665.1 Schleiferiaceae bacterium | reverse complement strand
ATATCCGCTCACGCTGCTAAAAGTCCTAGATTTTTGCGACTTTTAAGATTATGAAACACCTCTTAATCACAGTACTCATCTGTATTACAGCGCATGCTAGCCATGCAGCGGCGTCTCTGAATGTTTTCGCCACAAGTCACGATACTTTGAATGTCCCAATGGACCTTGATAGTGCGTACCTTCACTTCTCTGAAAATTCGAAAAGTGCTCTTTTTGAGGGGTATACGATTCAGATTTTCAGCGGCGATCGCAGCGGTGCGAATGCCGTCCGTGCTAATATAATATCTCTAGGAATTGACAGTGATGCTCGCATGGTTTACCGCGAGCCAAATTTTAAAATCCACATTGGTTCTTTTCCGGATGCCAGCGCTGCCGAGAGAGCATTGGTAGAATGGCGCGTTCGCTACCCCGATGCGTTCGTCTTAAAAACGCTCATTCCTTGGTACGAATTGCCTACTCAGGACGACCTTGTTCCTTCAGATACTGTACACAACGATCAATAACATTTTCTTGAATGTTACCGTAATACAGGTTGATATCACCCCTGTGGTAATTTTTAGTACGAAGAACATAACTTCCTGGAAATTGAGGACGCTCAGTCACCACCACACCATTGCTAATCTTGGCACTAACTAGTTCTTGAAATAGGGGCTTTTCGTCACTTACCAAAACATCTTTGTTCATTGAAGCAGGAACTCGAGTGGACGCTGTAGTCCAGGACAAAGGATTTACCACTCCTATACATTCCACCGGATACTTGTTGTAATATTTAGCGCTGATGTGGTAGGTTCTCCACGAGGTGTAACACCCTGTAGATGTGGGCTCTTCGCAAATAGGAATACGTAAATCACAGTCGTTAACCGGCATACCTACGAGGTAAGCAGCAACCAATCGCTCTTCCAGTAGCGGGGTAAATTCCCTCTGGATGAGTTGGATAAGATGGTCTGTTCCTTGGCTGTGTGAAGCAAGAATGAAAGGTGTATGGGGACCGATTTGCTTCAAGAAAATCATGAAGGCCGATTTTACGTCCTCGTAAGCAATAGCGTATGATTTTATTGTGGTTGCATTTGGGGCCACGTTGTAGACTTGGTAAGCGCTCTGTCTGTAGGCAGGAGAATAAACAGGCCCGGCAACATTGAAGGCAGTGCTCTGGTATTGCACCGGTGTGTTGAAAGCATTCTTTCCTTCGTCGGTCGACGGGTCCACGTTCCAACTGCCTCCCTTTTTAGGAAAATGAATAGTCGGGCTCACAAAGAATACAGGAATATTGAACTGATCGGAAGGACGTGAAGAATAGACAGAATCCGATAAATCAACTTTTTCGGGGTGTGCCACCCAATAACTCAAATCTGTGTAATCGGGAGCAGTAATGGCTTCTTCTACCAAATCCAAGGACAAGCCACAGCTTGCCAGAAACGGTAAAACAAGTAGTATCAGATTTTTCATTTAAGCCTCTAAAGACGCTTTTTCTTTGATGATCTGAGCCAATTGAAATGCGGGGATTACACCACTTTGACGCCAGAGCATTTTACCGGATTGGAACAAAGCCAATGTCGGTACGCCTTGTACGTTTAACGCTTGGCAGAGCTCCTGGTTCTTATCGACATCTACTTTGAGGATTCTCACCGAATCCCCCATTTGGTCGCTCAGCTCTTGGAGTATGGGCGGCATCATCTTACACGGTCCACACCAAGTGGCGAAAAAATCAATTAACGTGGGCGTATCGCTAGAGATGATTTCTTTGAAACTAGCCATATTATTTCGCAATGGGCTGGCCACGACGGGCCCAAGCACCGATGCCTCCCTCAAGATTGTAAACAGCTTTGAATCCTAAAGCCTTCATCTGCTTCGCTGCTTTACCAGATCTGTTTCCGCTTCGGCAGTAGACGTATACAGGCTGACTCTTGTCCAGTTTGGACAGCGCTTCTTCAAAGTCGTCGCGGTAAAAATCTATTTGCGTGGCACCATTGAGATGGCCACTGGCAAACTCAGCATCCGTGCGAACATCGAGCAATAAGGCGTTATCGGCTGTATCGATACCTGCCGCAAAATCGGCCACATTTACATCAATGTTTACCACCCCGGTAGAAACACTTTGAGCCTGACAACCCGCGGTCGTCAAGCCCAAAATGACTACTATTCTATGCAATACGCTGCACATTACATCAAATTTATTAGGACATCCGAAGCACCCATTCCGTTCATACCGTCAGTAACTCCTTTAGAGGCTAAAAACTCAAGAGCCTTAGCTGAACGTTGACCGGATCGGCAAAATAAAACCAAAGGACGCGACATATCCTTGAATTCTTCCCAACGCTCTGGAACCTCATCTAGAGGGATATTCAATGCACCTGGAACCGGCTCCATAGAAACCTCGCCAGGAGTTCTAACATCTACTAAACTTGCGTTTTCGTGGTTGATTGCTTCGTTGATTGTCATTGCATTCAAAATTTATTGGTGTAAAGGTACAATGAACCTGTCCCAAATAAGCGGAACATAAGTCACATTAGTGTAATATTTACGGTAATACTTTACTGTCTGCGCTTCCAGGTTTTAAATGTGAAAGAGTGTTTGTGTTTTTCGTCCGCTGGATGGTGTTCTTCGGTGACCAAATTAAAATCGGCCTCATCAAATGTTGGAAAGAACGCATCGCCTTCAAAGTGGGCGTGAACTTCAGTGATTTCAAGGACTTCAATCATGGGAAGTGAAAGCGCGTAAATCTGCGCACCGCCAACGATGAAAACTTCCTCCTCCGTTTTTGCCAATGTAACCGCTTCCTCGAGCGAATGCACTACCTCAGCGCCGTTTGCTTGAAAATCTTTAGTACGTGTAATAACGATGTGCCTGCGGTTCGGCAAGGGCCTACCGCCCAGGCTGTCCCAAGTCTTGCGGCCCATGATTATAGTTTTACCCGCAGTGTGGCGCTTAAAGTGTTTTAAATCGTCTGGCAAATGCCAGATGAGGTCGTTGTCTTTCCCGATGACTCGGTTTTCGGCGTAGGCTACGATGGCTTTTAAAATCATTATACCGCTACTTTTCCAGGAATGTGAGGATGAGGATCGTATCCTTCAATCTCGAAATCGTCGTACTTGAAATCGAAAATAGAGGTGACCTCAGGGTTCAATTTTAATTTCGGCAACGCTCTGAAGTCTCTTGTCAACTGCAGTTCCAATTGCTCGATGTGGTTGTTGTAGATATGCGCATCACCCAAAGTATGAACGAAATCACCCACTTCCAACCCAGAAACCTGGGCAACCATGTGCACCAAGAAGGCGTAGGAAGCGATGTTAAACGGCACGCCTAAGAAGATGTCCGCACTTCTTTGATACAGCTGACAGCTCAGCTTACCATCGGCGACGTAGAATTGGAAAAAGGCGTGACACGGCGGCAAAGCCATTTGATCCACAAAACCAACATTCCACGCATTGACAATGATGCGTCTGCTGTTTGGATTGTTCTTAATCTGGTCGATGACCTGTGCTATCTGATCCACACTTCCGCCATCGGGTGCCGGCCAAGAACGCCATTGGTATCCGTATACTGGACCCAACTCGCCCCACTTCGCAGCAAAGTCTTTATCAGTGGCAACTTTAGCAGCAAATTCACGAATATCCTCTCCACCGAACTCGTTACTTTTTGAATACGCTGCATACGGCCAGTCGTCCCAAATACGGACTTTGTTCTGTGCGAGGTATTCAATATTTGTCGAACCTTGAAGAAACCAAAGAAGCTCGTGAAGAATGCTTTTGATGTGTACTTTTTTCGTGGTCAAAAGCGGAAATCCTTCCTGCAGGTTAAAGCGCATTTGATGCCCGAAAACACTCTTGGTTCCAGTACCCGTACGGTCGCCTTTTTGCACGCCTTCTGCGAGTACTCTTTCTACTAAATCGTGGTATTGCTGCATAGAACAAATATGCTTTTTCCTTAGGCTTACAACGCAAGAGAAGCAGGGTTGTTTTCCACGCGAAATGAACAA
>JBNAAX010000088.1:0-3978 GCA_049631665.1 Schleiferiaceae bacterium | reverse complement strand
GTGATTGATCCATCGCTGTACGGATAGAAGCCCATCAGCGCAGAGATAATAGTACTCTTTCCAGCTCCAGTGGCACCTACTATAGCGACTGTTTCTCCTTGAGCTACTTCAAAGCTCACATCCTTAAGAATAGGCTCATCAGGGTTGTAACTAAAGTGGACGTTTTTAAAGGCAATTTCACCCTGCAGATCTGCTATTTCGTGAGTACCGTTGGGCTCAATTTCATAATTGCTGTCGAGCAGCTTAAGGACGCGTTCCGAGGCAACCATACCCATCTGCAGGGTGTTGAATCGGTCAGCCAGTTGACGAAGTGGCCTAAAGAGCATCCCTATGAAAATGATGATTGCAGTAAGTTCTCCGACCGTTACAGTGCCGCCGGTTGCAGCATTCATACCGCCGTACCAAACTGCTAAACCAATAGACATGGCGCTAAGGACCTCGATGATTGGGAAGAACAGGGCGTAGTAGAAAATACTTTCAATGTTTGCCTTGCGATGACGGTCGTTGATTTCCTTGAATTTATCCATCTCCTGGTTCTCACGACCAAAGGCTTGAACGATGGACATACCACTTAAGTGCTCTTGGACGAAGGTGTTGAGATTACTTACCTCTGTACGTACTTTTTGAAACGCCCCTTTAATTCCACGTTGAAACCAGCGGGTAGCTACGAAGAGCACAGGTATTACACTTAAGCTCACCAATACCAAAACTGGATTGAAGAAGAAGAACATGGCTCCAAGCATCACTAAAATGCGGAACAAATCACCGAAGATTACCAGAATACCTTGGGAGAATATTTGTGATATGGTTTCGATATCGGAGACTACTCTAGTTACAAGTTGACCGATGGGTGTGCGGTCGTAAAATCCCAAACGAAACGTCTGAAGCTTGTCGTAGAGTTCTATTCGGATGTCCTTAATAATGCTTTGTCCGAGCCAATTGGCGGCATACATGAAACCGAATTGGCCAAGAGCTTCAATAACCAGTAAAGAGACCAATAAGAGCATCAAGCGTATGAGCTCTGGCCCATTGTTCATCAATATCGCATCGTCAATAACGCTGCGAATGAGAATGGGGCGAGCTGTCCCTAACCCACCCAAGGCTATGGTCAAAAAAACAGCGAAAATAAAGAGCGCTCTATAGGGTCTGGCATAGGCCATCACCTTTAGAAAGAGCTTAAAGTCAAATGCTTTTCCGCCGACCTGAGACATGTTAGAGGTTATTATAGGTTACGTTAGATAGATATAAGCCATGAGCGGGGGCACTGGTTCCCATGGCACCACGATTTTTTTGCTTAAGCCTACTCTGAAAATCTTCTACTGTCCATTTCCCGCGTCCTACTTCATACAAAGACCCAACTATGGCGCGCACCATATTTCTTAGGAAACGGTCCGCGGTAATGTGAAAGATCCATAGATCACCGTGTTGCACCCACCTTGCCTCGGTGACGTTACAAAGAGTCGTTTTGTTATCAGAACCGCTCTTGCAAAAACTGGCAAAGTCGTCTTCTTGAAGCAAGAGCGCTGCAGCGGCATTCATCTTTTCTACATCAGGCATCTTATCCACCATCCATGCCGCATCTCTTTGGAAAGGCGAACCGTTGTCGCACATGCAATATTCGTAACTGCGGGAGACGGCGTCAAAACGAGCATGCCAATCACTGGCTACTTCACGAGCTTCAAAAATGCGGATCGCCGGATCTAAGAATCGGTTTAATCGGTGTACTAAATGATCCAAATCTTTAACATTTGTGGCCAATTCCGGCTTCCAATCAAAGTGAACATACATCTCCTTGGCATGAACACCAGTATCCGTGCGGCCCGCGCCCATAGAAGAAATAGGTTGATTCAAAAGCTTCGAAAGTGCATCGTCGAGATCGCCTTGAGCCGTGCGGTCGCTTAGCTGTATCTGCCAACCGCAAAATGGGGCGCCGTCAAAGGCCAATCTCAGGAGTGTTCTCATTACTTTTGGTACTCGTTGATACGCCAAAGGTACGCTTGTGCAGGAAAAAAGGACAAAAATCTTGTTGCTCTCTGACAATCACAGTCACATGGACGACCGTGTGCTTGAATTTTGTAGCCAGGTTGATATGATCTGGCATGCCGGGGATATAGGATCGCACGAAAGTATGGATGCCTTGGAGGCCACGGGCAAACCGGTGGTTGCCGTATATGGCAACATCGACGACCACACTATGCGTGCACGATACCCAGAGCATCAGAAGTTCTTCTTAAACGGTGTAAAAGTATGGATGACCCATATCGGAGGCTATCCACCGAAGTACAACATGCGCACCAGAGAAGCCATTCGCAAGGAAAAACCCGATCTGTTTATCTGTGGTCACAGTCATATTCTCAAGGTGGTCAATGACCCTAAGATTGATTGTTTACATATGAATCCCGGTGCTTTCGGACACCATGGATTTCATAAAGTCAGAACCATGCTGCGCTTCGATATTGTTCAAAACCACCCGAATACCCGCGGAAAAGTGGAGAACCTAGAGGTGATAGAATTAGGAAAACGAGGGCAACTACGCTAATTTTGCGCTTTAATGAAGAAACATATGTCTACTGCCTTACATGCCATCACTCCTGTAGATGGTCGCTATGCTTCAAAAACTGCAGAGTTAACCCATTATTTTTCAGAGTTCGCTTTGATTAAATACCGCGTTCGCGTGGAAATCGAATACTTCATCGCCCTTTGTGAGACTGGTGTTGAGCAGCTATCAGGTGTAGATTCAGATTTGTTTGAACCGCTTCGAGACATCTACCGCAACTTCCAAACTGAAGATGCGCAGAAAATCAAGGACATCGAGAAGGTAACCAACCACGATGTGAAAGCGGTGGAATACTTCATCAAGGAGCAGTTCGAAGGATTAGGATTAAGCCAATACCAAGAATTCATCCATTTCGGACTTACCTCTCAAGACATCAACAATACCTCAGTGCCTTTGAGCATTAAGGACGCATTGAATGAGCTCATCTACCCGCAGCTTGAAGCCCTTATCAAAGCCATCGATGCAAGTGCTACTGCTTGGGACCACATTCCGCTTTTAGCACGTACACATGGCCAGCCTGCCTCTCCTACCACATTAGGAAAAGAATTTAAAGTATTCACTGCCCGCTTGCGCGCACAGCTTGAGCAACTCAAAGCAGTACCGCACAGCGCAAAATTTGGTGGTGCTACCGGGAATTTCAACGCACATACAGTGGCGTATCCAAATGGCGATTGGCACAGTTGGGGCGATAACTTCGTAGCCAACTATTTGGGCTTGTCGCGCAGCTACCCAACCACACAGATAGAGCATTACGACAACCTCGCTGCACAGTTCGACGCAATGAAGCGCATTAATAACATCTTTATTGACTTCTGCCGCGATGTTTGGACGTACGTAAGCATGGATTACTTCAAGCAGAAAATCAAGAAAGGTGAAGTGGGCTCATCAGCGATGCCGCATAAGGTAAACCCAATTGATTTTGAAAATGCAGAAGGAAACCTTGGCCTAGCCAATGCGTTGTTGGAGCACTTAGCTGCAAAATTGCCTATTTCTCGCTTGCAACGCGACCTGACCGACTCAACGGTATTGCGTAACGTCGGTGTGCCTTACGGCCACCTAATGATTGCTATCGCGAGCATGAACAAAGGCTTGGGCAAACTACTGGTTAACGAAGCTAAAATTGCGGCAGATCTCGAGGCCAACTGGGCCGTAGTGGCTGAGGCCATCCAAAACATCCTTCGTCGTGAAGGCTACCCTAAGCCGTATGAAGCGTTGAAGGAATTGACCCGCACAAACAGCGCAATTACCGCTGAAAGCATCTCAGCATTTATTGATACCTTAGAGGTAAACGACAGCATTAAAGCCGAGTTGAAGGCCATTACGCCAAGCAACTACATCGGTCAGATGCGCTCTTAACCTATGAAGAAAAAGATATTTCAAGGGATTGCGGTCGTCGTTTTGGCGGCCGTTTTTTTTGGACT
>JBNAAX010000087.1:0-4173 GCA_049631665.1 Schleiferiaceae bacterium | reverse complement strand
TAACCCCTACAACTTTGTGACGGGGAACCCGATTATGGCGATTGATCCCGATGGGAACGCTGCGGATTGGGAACCCGATGGTAAAGGGGGGTGGATTGCTCAAGCAGGGGACAATGCTTGGACCTTACATAAGGATGCAGGTATTAGTTACTCGGCAGTAGTCTCCTTAATGAAGTCACAAGGATTTGAGTTTTCTACCAACGATAAGCATGTTCATGTGAATGTAGGGGATGCGGTACACGTTCCCATTCCATATTATACCAAGGAGATACAATCTTCTTATGACCCGAGTCCTGCTCTTGCAAATCAAAATAGTGCAGCTATCCCAAAGGAAGCCGAGAATTTTTTCTCATCGATTAAAGGATTAAGCCAAGAAGAATTACAGGCTCAGATTTTCTCCATGGGAGACGTACATGTAGTTGCGGCAGATGCGGGAGTTTCAAGCTATTACTCTTACATTGCTAGTAAGCAAAAGGGCTATCTTCAAACAACAAGGGGTGGATTGATTTACGAAAGCACGACTTTTACATATGGTCCTGATGTAAATCTGTTAGGAGCATATGTTGGAGATCTGTTTTATATCGGTGATGATATCCAAAATATAAATTTCAAAAGAGATTTGAATGGCCATTCTTGGGGCGTAAGCTATAATGCGGGTGTTGGACTAGCTGATGGAGGTGTGTTGGTTACATATTCCCCGTCACTTCACACCAATGGTTCTTTCATTGGGATTTATGTCCAAGGCTCGGTTGGACCGAGTTTACCGTTAGTACCTTTCCCTTTATTTCATTCGATTGACACTAAAATCTTGACGAAGTGATACTAAAGAAGATTTTCAGGCCGTTGCCCATAGCCATTCTAGTTATGTTGTTTGCTGTTCTTCGTCAACATTATATGTATAGCATTGAGTACGATAAAATATTCGGCACAGAGATAAATTCGCTTTATACAGAATCACTTGTTTTAGAAGCTAACAGTTTAGGTCCTGGCAAAAGTATAGTTTTACGGTTAGGGGAGTCTAGTTTTCGAATTAGAAACAAGTCATATGACAAGTTAGTCGAAGGAAGTAGCTACACAATTTCGAAGGAAAGCCAGTCAGAAGTTTTAATGTTTAATGATTCCGAAAAGGAGATCATAGTAGTGGCTGTAGACAGCGGATTGGAAGATGGTATTCGCTTCATTTTTGTTGTATTTGTACTTGAACAGCTAGGTTACTTTCTGATTCAACTAAGGATATCTTATTTGAATAAAAAGACGGAGTAAAGGAACAGACTATGTCTTAGGTTTGAGGTGGTTCCGGAATTTAGGACAGCGATTTAGAAATTATAAATTGCGAAACTATGAAAAGGACCAAACGCGTATTCAGTTCAGCGTTCAAAGCTGAAGTAGCCGTTGAGGCGATTAAAGGATTAAAAACGGTATCAGAACTGGCTCAGGAGTATGAGCTTCACCCTGCACAGATCACGCAATGGAAGAAGCAATTCTTGGATCAAAGCGCCTCGGTATTCGAGAGCGACAAGAAGAAAAACGAGGAGTTGGACCAACTAAAGAAAGAGCGCGACGAGCTTTTTCGTCAGATGGGCGAGCTGAAGTTTGAGAACAACTGGTATAAAAAAAACTCAAATGATGCCGCCGTCAGAAAAGATGAAGCTTGTAGATATGCACAGTTCAAAGGTCTCTGTTGCCCATCAATGCAGACTGTTGAACCTCTCTAGGAGCCGCCTGTATTACACTCCGAAGGGCATTCCTAGTGATGAACTAGAGATGATGCGTCTATTGGATGAGTTTTACATCCAGGATCCTACACGTGGGACTCGCAGAATGCGTAATGAGCTGCGTAAACACGGTTTTGATATTGGCAGAAGGCGTACACGTCGCTTGATGCAAGTCATGCGCCTAAAGACCATTTACTGCCGTCCACGGACCACGGTTATTGATCCTGCACAGTACAAATATCCTTACCTATTACGCAACTTGGAGATTAAGCATATTAATCAAGTATGGGCCATGGATATTAGTTACATCCCAATGAAAACAGGATACATGTACCTACTGGCTATCATTGACCTTAAGAGCAGATACATTGTGGGTTGGAGTTTATCCAACACCATGGAAACCGCTTGGGTAAATGCTACCTTAGAAGAGGCCTTCAAGAGTTATGGAACCCCTGAGATTATCAATACGGATCAAGGAAGTCAGTTTACCTCTAGCGAGTATATAGACTTCATTACATCCAAAGAAACCATCCAAATATCCATGGATGGAAAAGGCAGGGCCATTGACAATGTGTTCATCGAAAGGTTCTTTAGAACCATTAAATACGAAAAGCTTTACCTTCAAGAACTCTGCAATGGGCACCAGGTAGAGAAAGCCTGCAGTGAGTTCATAGACTATTACAATCTACGCAGAGATCATTCTTCTCTTCAAGACAAAACACCTTTCCAGGTCTATTCCTTGGCTGCTTAAAAACAATCATTAACTTTAACTAACACAAAAGCTGTTTAACAAACGGGACCAGCTCACCCATCTGACGAAAGAGCTCGTCGCGCTCTTTCTTTAGTTGGTCCAACTCCTCGTTTTTCTTCTTGTCGCTCTCGAATACCGAGGCGCTTTGATCTAAGAATTGCTTCTTCCATTGCGTGATCTGTGCAGGGTGAAGCTCATACTCCTGAGCCAGTTCTGATACCGTTTTTAATCCTTTAATCGCCTCAACGGCTACTTCAGCTTTGAACGCTGAACTGAATACGCGTTTGGTTCTTTTCATAGTTTCGCAATTTATAATTTCTAAATCG
The DNA here is from genome assembly GCA_049631665.1 of Schleiferiaceae bacterium. Lineage (GTDB taxonomy): Bacteria > Bacteroidota > Bacteroidia > Flavobacteriales > Schleiferiaceae > UBA10364. Next base: position 1,381 of record JBNAAX010000087.1, on the reverse strand, counting down.
CTGTCCTAAATTCCGGAACCACCTCAAATTCAAATACTTTAAGTTATTGCAATAAAAACCTCCGTGACCTTTAAAATGGCAGGCCATCAGAATCGAAAACTCGATCGTGATGAATTGAATATACCCACACATAACCATCACATTTCCGTAAAACCAAAGTCTTGCTGTTATCAACAATAAATCCATCTTTAGAATGATACTTGTCTTCAGGAAGATAGTGCAACATCCGAATATCATCAAATAAAAAACCTTCTCTTGTCTTTAACGTAAAAACACCAATAAATGCCCCATCATTATCTAACATATATGTAAGCTCACCCAATTCATGATTTGAATAGTATTTGTTCAACAATAAACTATCTCGATTACACACTTCTTCAATGAATTCATTTCTTTTGCTATAATTTATATAAAAATCTAGGGCAGCTAACACCTTATGTGTGGCAAATAAATTACCAATAACAAAAACAACAATAACACACAACAGCTTTCTCTTACACCCTGTTCTATAAATGAGAAATGTTATCAGAATTAACCCTATATACAGTAACATTCTTTCGTATCGGAATGCGGGATAAATCAGTGCAATAAAGTAGGAGATAATAATGAAATAGTAGTTCTCAATCCTTTTCATAATTATATGTTTAATATTCGCAGAACTCTATCCCAATCTCCATTTAACGAACTCATAAAAAAATGTATATCACTGCCTCTATTCTGAGGGTACGCACTTCCAAAAGGCTCAACTGTTCCTCCTGAAAAAATTCCACCCGTATTCATCGCCTCATAAGCGTCAAATCCGAGTCTCATCATAGACTTAGGCAACCCGCCTCTGCTCGCCTGAATTCCTGCTCCAATATTTCCTATGTCCCTTGCAGAAACTATTGAATTGCCCAACATGCTACCACGATAAACGTAACTATTAGCTGCGTAGGCATACTCTGGTTTAAAATTAATTGAGATTTTTCCCTCTTTGTCTTCAACTTTTTGATAATATTCCGGATCCATGCCTTTTGTTTTGTAATCATATTTCTGAAAGTATCCTGCGTTTTGGAAATACTTAAAAGGATCAATTCTTTGGTTATAGATTGACTTTAACCACTCCTCTCCTTCCCTTGAATTAAGATCAATAATTGCTCCTCGCATAGATCTTCCACCAGGCGCAACAAAACTATGAGTAGATAACGTTTTGCCAATTCGGGCACCTAAAACCCTATTGCCATTTTCATCATACGAAACAGCAAACACACTTTTGTCTCCACTTCTTGTTTCAACATAATCTACCTGATATATATTATTGCTTATTTCTTGTACAAATGTAGTATCCCCATCGGGATCAATCGCCATAATCGGGTTCCCCGTCACAAAGTTGTAGGGGTTA
>JBNAAX010000086.1:0-4188 GCA_049631665.1 Schleiferiaceae bacterium | reverse complement strand
TGTAAAAGACAGGGTTACTGTATCGTTTCCTGGCGGATCAATGATAACGTAGCCGTTGTTGTAAGCGGTGTAGTTCCCGTTGATACCTCCGCCGTCAACTAAAATCCCCGAACATTCTGTCGTAGTATCCGTTGAGCCATCGATAGGCATTGAAACAATCGTTGTCTGGCTGTAAAGGCCTAGAGGCAATAGCATTGCCCACAAAAAGCGTAAGCGCATTAGGTACTCTGTTTGTTTGCTTCAAAGATACATTCAAAACCTGCTTCACAATTAGAAACTGAGCGAACGAATTTGAATGTGTGAAACAATACACAAACGCAGCGTGGCTTTGGATTATGCACCCTATTTTTACCACTTGAATAAAACAGTCATCTTTCCATGATTCAAACGGATCTTCTTATCATCGGCGCAGGACCCACGGGCTTGTTTACAGTCTTTGAAGCAGGGCTTTTGAAAATGAAGTGTCACCTGATTGATTCGCTACCACAACCGGGAGGTCAGCTTGCTGAGATTTACCCGAAAAAACCTATTTACGACATCCCGGGATTCTCGATTATAGATGCGGGTGAATTGGTCGATAATCTGATGGAGCAAATCAAACCGTTTAACGCAGGTTTTACCTTGGGCGAGAGCGCTGTTACTATCGATAAAGACGATGAGGGCCAATTCATCGTGACCACAGACAAAGGCACAAAACATCGTGCGCCTTCTGTTGCCATAGCAGGCGGACTAGGTGTATTCACGCCACGCAAGCCGCCTATTGCCAACATTGCAGATTTTGAAGACAAGGGCATTAAATACATCATCAAGGATCCAGAGGTTTATCGCGGCAAGAAAGTGGTAATTTCAGGCGGTGGTGATAGCGCCTTAGACTGGACCATCTTCTTGGCGGAGATTGCTGATGAAGTTAGCTTGGTGCACCGCAGAACTTCATTCAGAGGACACTTGGACAGCGTAGATAAAGTCATGGCTCTGGCTGAAGCCGGTAAGGTGAACCTCATGACTAACGCGGAGGTCAAAGAAGTAGCAGGTGGTGGAACGCTTGAGTCTGTAACTATCCATGCCAAAGACGGGAGTAAAACCGTCGTTGAATGTACCGATTGGTTGCCACTCTTCGGTCTTACTCCTACCCTTGGACCTATAGGCGATTGGGGATTGGAAATTGAGAAAAACTCTATTGTGGTAGATAATGCCACAGATTACAGCACGAATATTGAAGGCATCTACGCCATAGGCGACGTTAACACCTATCCTGGCAAGCTGAAGCTTATCCTTTGTGGATTCCACGAGGGCACCATCATGGTTCAAAGCGCCTTCAAGCGCGCCTATCCAGATAAGAAACTATCGTTCAAATACACCACCGTGATGGGCGGTGTAGGAAGTCTAGAATAAGATGAGTGCAGATATCAATATCGTTGTTATTGACCGCGAAGGTCAAAGGCATGACCTCGTTGCTCCAACGGATATGAATATGAACCTCATGGAGGTTTGTAAATCCTACGAGTTGCCTGTAAAAGGTACCTGTGGAGGTATGGCAATGTGTGCCTCGTGCCATTGCTACGTGGACAGCGATCATCAGCTCAAAGATGCTTCGGACGATGAGGAGGACATGCTCGATCAAGCCTTTTTTGTGGAGGAAAATAGCCGATTGGGGTGTCAAATTTTCATGCATCCTGACCTGGAAGGTCTTGCCGTTACCCTTGCCCCTGAATCTGAATAAATAGGCCTTTATTCATGGCAATTCTTGAGTTATCTTTAGCTGCTCACAGAATTGAATTCCATGAAAAAACTATTCTCCATTAGCCTATGTGTTGCCCTTTCTTTTGCTGCGGTAGCACAACAATCTATTACCCTTAGTGACCTCTGGCAACGCTATTCATTCTATGCCGGCGGCATCAGCGGATTGCGCAGCATGAACGACGGCGCACACTATTCGGCCACCACTCAAAAAACGATTGATAAATTCAGCTACGAAAGTGGCGAAAAAGTAGCCACACTTTTCGATATCGCATCAGTAGAAGGATTGAACGGTTTCGATGGATATTCATTCAACGCAGATGAAACTGCTGCCCTTTTAGAAACAGAAACAGTCGGTATTTACAGATACAGCTCTCGTAGTGTGGTTTGGTTGGCCGATTTTAATTCGCGTACAGCTAAAAAACTCCGCGACGAAAAGGTTCGCTATGCAACCTACTCACCAGATGGCCAGCATGTGGCTTACGTCTTAGGCAACAATCTATATGCGTATGACATCGCAGCAGATGCACATATTCAAATTACTAATGACGGGGCTTTTAATAGCATCATCAACGGTGCAACAGACTGGGTCTACGAAGAGGAATTTGCGTTAGTTAGTGCTTTCTGGTGGTCTCCGGATTCACGCTACATCGGCTTTTTACGCTTTGACGAGAGCAATGTGAGGAGTTTCAATATGGATGTTTACGGGAATAAATTGTACCCTAACCCATATACCTTCAAATACCCGAAGGCTGGTGAAGACAATAGTGTAGTAACCGCACATCTATGGGACAGCGAAAACGGAAGCGTCCGTCAGGTACTTGATAAGACGCCTTACGAATACCTACCACGTACAAAATGGTCCGACGACCGCACTTGGGTGATTCAAAGCATGAATAGGCTGCAGAATGACCTCAAGCTCTATGCAGTAGATGCGCCAAGTGGTGAACATGCCCTACTCTACAGGGAGACTGACGAGAAATATCTGGAAATCAATGATGAATTGTACTTCTTAGAGGACGGCTCATTTATCATGCTTAGCGATAGAGACGGCTGGAACCACCTGTACCATATCAGTGCACAGGGTAAAGTAAAGCGTCAGATCACCTCAGGCGATTTTAACGTTACTTCCTTCTACGGTATCGATGAAAACAAGCGTTTGTATTACCAGAGTTCGGAGATGAATGCTTCTGAGCGTAACATCTACAGCATCCGCATCAATGGTCGTAGCAAGAAACTGCTCACCAGCGAAAAAGGAACGCACCGTGGCACCTTTACTAACGATTTCAGCCTTTTCGTAAATACCTACAGTGCCGAGGGGGTACCGCAGGTGGTTACACTTCGAAGCAACGACGGGAGCATCGTTCGTACACTCAAAGAGAACAAACGCGCTGAGGCAGCATTGGAAGCATACACTTACTCACCGAAAGAATTTTTCACAGTTAGCACGCCAACCGGCGGCGACCTCAACGCTTGGATGATCAAGCCGGTGGACTTTGATGAAAATAAAACCTACCCAATGTTCATGTTTGTCTATGGTGGCCCTGGCCGTCAGACCGTTGAGAACAGCTATGACGCATTTAACGGTATGTGGTTCCAAATGCTTGCGAATGAATACGACATGATTGTCGTTAGTGTAGACAACCACGGAACCGACGGGCGTAGTGAAGAATTTAAGAAAAGTACCTACGGTCAAATGGGGAAACTAGAGACCCGTGATCAGACAGAGGCGGCTTTAGAATTGGCCAAACGCTCTTACATCGATGGCGATCGCATAGGCATCTTTGGTTGGAGTTACGGCGGCTACATGGCTTCCAACTGTTTGTTCCAGAGCCCTGAAGTATTCAAGATGGCCGTGGCGGTAGCACCGGTGACCAATTGGCGTTTCTACGATAACATCTATACGGAGCGCTACATGGGACTCCCTGCTGATAACGGAGATGGATACGATGCAGATAGTCCATTGTCTCACGTAGACGGTTTAGAAGGGAAATATCTCTTGATCCACGGAACTGGAGATGATAATGTGCATGTGCAAAACTCTATGCGAATGGTTGAGGCACTTATCCAGGCGGATAAAGATTTCCAATGGTTCGCCTACCCCGATAAAAACCACGGTATTTATGGAGGCAACACACGTATGCACCTGTACCGGATGATGACAGGCTTCATTGCCGAGAATCTATAACCGGCCGTGACCAAATAAATGGTATACTTGCGTAACACAAAAACACACTGAAACATGAGTGATCAAAGTATGAAGCATCCACCAGCGCTGTGGACGCTGTTTATGTCGGAAATGTGGGAGCGTTTCTGTTACTATGGAATGCGCGCCCTATTGACCCTCTTCCTCATCGAATCGATGATGAAAGGCAACTCTGAAGCGTTCTTGATTTACGGAGCCTATACTGCTCTAGTCTATGCTGCGCCTATTCTCGGGGGCCGATTAGC
>JBNAAX010000085.1:0-4210 GCA_049631665.1 Schleiferiaceae bacterium | reverse complement strand
CCACCAAAGCTCTAAAAAGGCCTGATGCTCTGCTATCCTATTTTCTACAGGAAACAAAAACATCGCCCCAGAAACCAAGGCGATGCATATAAGAATTGCGGTTAATTCAAGCTGTTCTCTCACACGGCTACTGTCTTTCCTATACAATTTAAAAGGCTGAAGACGTTGCAGCTACTATTGTGAGCAACTAAAAGTTTTCACCTATTTCGGATCGTTGTCCGAATAAGAATCTGGCTCGGCGTTTTGCGGTGCCTTTAAAACTTTTCTAAAGAAGTAAATCGTCGCAGCGATAACTGTACCCTGCGTCAGTATGATCATGATTAATGCGGAGGTTGTCATTGTGCTGCTTTTTTACGTTTGTTAGAAGCCACCTTCACCATACCTACCAATGCGAAGAAGCAGGCGAGCAGGAAGAATCGGCTCATATCTATATAGAACATATTGGTGAGGACACCGTCCTGCATCCACTGTACTCCGGTGTTAATGTGGAAAATCTGGTTGATAATACTATCGTTTGCCCACGGCCAACCGTTCCCAGAGAACAGCGAAGTAAAGGCGGAAGACCAATCGCTTAACTCACCGTTGAGTGGCTTGAACATCGAAGTCAGAAAGATGATACCAATAAATAGTGGTGTGATGTATTTGATAATCGGGCGGTAGAATCTTGGAACTGTCATATCTGCGCCGTCCGTGATTTCTTTCCATCCCTTATCCATGCCGAATACCCATGCGAAAAGGATGACCTCAGCGAGAGCAAAAATCACCAAACTCACTGTTCCTGTCCAATAGTCGTATTCGTCGAACACACCTTTTTCGAAGAAGAAGATGGTCGGGAGGCCCATCGCTAAAATGGCAATACCTAAGATTAAAGCACTTTTGTTTTTCGACCAATTGAATTCGTCTTGTACAAAGCCCATCCAAGGCGTACCCATAGCGAGCGAAGAGGTGATACCTGCAAAGAATAGAAGACCAAACCAAGCTACCCCTGCAATAACAGCAAGGACACTGCCCCATTGATCAAACAGGAACGGCATCGTTTTGAAGGCCATCATAAAGCCTGCATTTTCTACAACCCAATCCAAACCTAAGTAACCTACTGCGATTGGGATAACTACTGCAGAACCCAAAACGATTTCCACAAAGCCATTCATCCACCCTGCAGACATTGCGTTCAGTGCGATATCGTCTTTTTGCTTCAAGTAGGAACTGTAACAATGAATGGTACCCATACCCACACTAAGGGTGAAGAAGATCTGACCGGCTGCTGCAAGCCAAATTTTCGGATTTGCTAGCGTTGTAAAGTCCGGCTGCCATAAATAGTTCAGACCTACGTAGGTAGAACAATCGGCACAACGTCCTGTAGAACCAGTAGTCCAAGACATGATGGCCAAGAAAGCACCAAAGCCAATCAATAGTGGCATGGCAATCTTCGCTACTTTTTCAATACCAGCACTCAGGCCGCGTGAAAGGATGTAAATATTTACAGACAGGGTAATTAGGAAGGCGAGCAACGCCCATACTGGGAAGTTGATGCCTGCGCCAAGGTCAACGTAGTTGTTGAAGAATTGGTCCAAACCGTCGAGGTCCATACCTAGAAAATCGCCCTTGAGGGATTTTAAGGTGTAGGTCAACGTCCATGATTCGATGTACGTGTAATACGCCATAACTCCCATGTTGGTGAAGATCCCGAAGACACCGAAGTATTTCCAGAAACGCTTCTTGGTCATGTTGTCGAGAATGAACGGTGTACTATGATCGCCGAAACGACCGCCGAATCGGCCCATCGCCCACTCTACCCATAAAAGAGGTATACCCATGAGCAAAAAGGATACGAGGTAAGGGATGATAAAGGTTCCGCCGCCATTTTGTACGGCTTGAACAGGAAAACGCAGGAAGTTTCCTAGACCAACTGCGTTACCCGCCATAGCGAGAATGAGTCCGACGCGGGAACCCCAAGATTCAGTAGTGTTTGACATGTAACCTAAAGGTTAGTTTAGAATAAGCCCGAAAATAAACGATTGAAGCACAAGGAGCAAATTGCGGGCTATAATCCTGCTTGCTCGGCAATAACTGCGAGTGCCTCACTAAAAGTGTGTGGCTTAAAGCCGAGTTCTGTCTTCGCTTTCGTGATGTCAAAACCCGTTCTAGGAGGGCGTTTTGCTGGTTGGTTCAAGGTCGTGCTGTCCACCCTTGTTACAGCATCCATAGAGAGGCCGAAGTGCTCTGCCACATGACCAACGAGTTCGTAGATCGACATGAAGTCTGGACCTGATATGTTGTAAATCCCTTGAGCTTTCTGCGTGGCTGCCAACAAAGCGCCTTGGGCAAGATCTTCGGCGAGGGTAGGTGTGCGGAATTGGTCGTCAACAACATTGATGGCCTGGCTCTTCTCTAGAGCGCCCTTTGCCCACAGAACAATATTACTACGGCTCAAATCTTCAGCCATACCAATAACTAAAACCGTACGAAGGATGCTCCATTGATCCAAGGCTTGCACAATCTTCTCGGCCTCAAGTTTAGTCTCTCCGTAATAACTCAATGGATTTGGTATACCCTGTTCGTCGTAAGGCCCTTCTTTGCCATCAAAAATGAAGTCTGTACTAATATGCACAAGGTGAGCTCCCACGTTTCTCGCCGACTCCGCTACGTTTTTAGTCCCAATAACGTTAAGCCTAAAAGCCAATTCTTTGTTCTGCTCACACTGGTCCACATGCGTCATGGCCGCACCATGGATGATGACATCAGGCTGAAAATCTTTGACCACAGCGTTTACGGCCTCAGCATCTGTAATATCCATGGCGGCATATGATGCGCCACCGAGATTTACAGTACGGTTTTCGCCTCGAGCCGTCGCTAAAAAAGAATGCTGCTTGTAGCCTACGGTAGCTGCAGAAATTTTTTGACCTAATAGTCCGTTTGACCCAGTGTAGAGAATCTTCATCTGATGTGGTTAGCTGAATACGAATTTATTTGGTCTTTTCGGTAAACCAAGCCCTCAAGTCTTTAATCTGTTCATCATTTCCCAAAACGTAGAGTTTGGAATGTGGTGCGACTTTAAAATCTGGTGAAGGATTAACGGTAAGTAATCCTTGTTCACACACGTAACCAATGACTGTACATCCGGTCTGTTGTCTAATCTCTAAATCCTTGATGTTACATCCACTAAACACTTCAGGCAATTCATCAACTACGATTTCTTCGATATTGGTCGCAGACGATCCACCCACACTCAGGTGATCTAAGAAATTCATCACACCAGGATTCATCAAGTTATGCGCCAGGTGCGCCCCTCCTACTAGGTTTGGACTTACCGTATATGTTGCGCCAGCCGCCAGAAGTTTGCGTTCTGTACTTTCAGTGTTCGCTCGAGCGCCGATGGTCATGTTCGGGTTGAGCTGACGTGCAGAGATCACTACAAAGAGATTGTCGGTATCTGAGGCCAACGCGGCAATCAAGGAAGAGGCCTTCGCAATGTTTACCTTTTCCAAAATGGAGTCGTCAGTGGCGTCCCCAACAACTACCAAGACCTTTTGAAATTGATTTCTGAACTCTTCCGCTCGATGTTCATCCTTTTCAATTACAACGACATCCGCTCCGTATGCGCGAAGTTTGCTCACCACCTGTCGGCCGTTTCTACCTAAGCCACATACAATGGCATGTCCTTCTAACTTTTCCACCTTGCGTTCAATTCTTTTGGTGAGTAAAAAATGACGAACACGTCCATCAATGGCCAACTGCGCCAAAAGACCGGCGCCGTAGGCAAAGGTTCCAAAGCTGGAAATGATTAACACAATGGTGAACCATGTGCCTGAGGTGCTTAATTCTGTAACCTCATTGAATCCCACAGTACTCACTGTCTGAACCACCATATAAAAGGCCGGAAGCCAATCAAGGTCTTCAATCAATCTATAGCCCAGCGTTCCTCCAAACAATATGAAGGAGAACAAAATGAGTACTTTTCTCAGGCTGTGGAAAGGATTGTTCATCTATTGAAAGTTACGAGCAATTGTCGTAAAAAAAGAAGCCTTCAACGATTACTTATTCATGTATTTAGGGTTAATAACAGACTGTTATTGCCTGTAGCTATGTTTTGTTAATGCGGCAATTTATCACGGACAACTCCATATAGGAACGTACCGACAAGGGCACCTAAAAGAACTATAATATACCCAGAATAGCCGGCACCGATATTTACTACAATTGGCCCCGG
>JBNAAX010000084.1:0-4324 GCA_049631665.1 Schleiferiaceae bacterium | reverse complement strand
TAAGGCCCCAAGGCCTGTGTTCCATAGGGTCTAGTAGAATACAATTGCCCGAATTTCTTCTGAATAAACAGTGGTAATACGGCTTCGTAATCGCCAATAACCAATGCTTGCCATTGATCTGCAAGCCAATTCAGGTACCAACTAAAACCGTACGGCTGTGGATTGGAAGTTGCAGCAACGCACGCATCCCACTTCTCAAAATCTATCTGAGTATGCTCTAAGAATTTAATGGTGCGCTGCATCGAGTAATTGTTTGAATAATTGAACCCATCCATCGCTGTCTGGTTCATGCTCACCAAAAGTTCTATTGTGCCAAATGACCCTGTAATGCCCACCAACGGATTTTAATTCCTCGTGCCAAGACAGCATGAGCGGTTCAGCCTCCTGCGCATCAAGTTCCTTGTACATGGCATAAGTCGTGTCCATGTAGACAAAAGGGTGAATGGTCAAAGGCAGAATGGATTCATATTCTAGGTCATAGAACGGGTACGGTACAGCAATGCTCGCGCGATACCCTGCTTCTTCGGCATATCCCATGCTATGGTCGTTTTCAATACCCAAGTTTACCAGCGTCCTGAACGTTGCAGGCATCTTCATTTTCAGATAATGTTGGCGAGAATGAGCGACCGGTCGACGCAAGATGGTTTCCAAGCGATCGCGTTCTTCACGAACCGACTCTTCTTCACTATCCGAAGCATAAGATGGATGTATTCCGACCTCCGCCCAATCGGCTAACTCACGTAATTTGACCGCAGCATCTGTGCTGTATGGACTAACATTTCTATCGTTTGGCCCAAACTTCGAAAGCAGCATGAAGTAGCGCATTTTAATGCCGTATTTCTTGCACCAATTGCGTTGCTTTCTGAATGTATCGTAAGGATCGCGCTTGAATCCAAAGAGTACTGAAGTACGGAAGCGCCAAGTCGACCAATCGAGATTCTTGATATCTCGGAAGTAAGCACCCACAATGCGCAATGAACCTTTGCCTTTAAAAGCAAACATGTTATCAATGTCCATGGTCGGCTCAAAGCGATAGTGCTCAGACAATGAGAAAGAGGTGCCAAATAAAAGCTGCCCTATTTTCAGTGCCCAAAGGTTGATCAATGGCTGATTCAAAAAGCCGTTCTTGTAGGCAAAGCTCTCTTGTGCCGGAAATCTGCCGTGCTTATCCGCGATATAGGGGAGGTATTCTTCATAGCGCGATGCCAAGTAAAAACTCGCTGCCAATGGATCGAACGGAACATCCCCTATTCGTCGGGTACAAAATACAGTCAGTGATTCCCACTTCGTGCAAGGAAAATCTTGCTCAACGAGTTCATTCTCCCAAAGCAGCCCGTGTGGTGAAATATGAAAAGATTCTTCGATAGGATCCGGACTATAATTCACCTTCATCCCGTGCGTCTCATTAAAAGCATCTACATCACTGTAAATCTTTAAATCACACTTCATCGCATGTTTGAAAAACACGCGTGCTGCCCAAATAAAACGGCTAGATGTTTCTTTGGAATAAAGTGCAATTAAGGCATCCATTGGCCACCGTTTACATGTAGGGTTTGTCCCGTAGTGAATGGACTATTGATTAAGTAGTCTATGGTTTGACCAATCTGGCTTGCATCCCCAAAGGAGCCCTTTGGTATGGTGGTCTTAATTTGCTCAAGCATGGCCTCAGGTACATCATACAACATCCCAGCCTCCATGTAGCCATAGGCAATTGTATTCGCGGTAATGCCCTTATTGGCAACATCGATGGCTATACCTCGCGCATAACCTTCAAGCGCACTTTTCGAGGCCGCGTAGCCGCTGGTGCCAAAACTTGGCTTATGCGCAACAACCGAACTCACGTTAATAATTCGACCCGTTCCTTGAGCGCGAAGAAGCGGCAGCGCCTTCGAAGAACAGCGTACGGCCGAAAAGAAATTGATTTGAAAGAGGCGCTCCATCTCTGTAGCGTCCAACTTCCATGCAGCAGCAGCATGCGCAATACCCGCATTATTTACCAGTACATCTAATCCACCGTTTTCAGCAACCCATTCAAAGAGTGCTTCTACATCAGATTCTACCGTTAAATCCGCCTGAAAGACAGGTGCATCTATTCCCGCATCCTTCAGAAAACTCTCCAAAGCAGCAGTCCTCGAGCGCGTTGTCAGCAGCATCGAGTGGCCTAATTCGTGCAATACTGGCAGGATCGCTTTCGCGATTCCACCGCCTGCTCCTGTTATTAAAATTCTGCTCATGAACCTTGTGGCGTATACATGGTAACGCCCCGTAGAGCGTATTCTTCCAAAAGTATGGATTTCATTTTAGCCGCATCCACCAATAAAGCGGGTGCTTCCCCAACGGTAACGCGCTTTAGTGCACCCTTAGTTTCCAACAAAGGAATGAGTCCATCACATTCCCGTTTATTGCTCCAAACTGGGTTGTGAACTGTTGAAGTAATACTCAGTGTGCGACCCTGCAATAGCACATTGAACGTTTTGCGATGGTCGAGGTAAATCGGAAACTTAAAATTCTCGTGTCCTATAGCATCCTCAACGGCATGCAAAGAGGTGCCGGAATTAATTAAGGTGGTTCCTATGTACAATATCTGACCGTCATTCTCCATGTGTTTTCGCCATGGACTGTTGGTACCATAAGAGGTGGTATCTGTATGATGCAATGAGGTGTACTCTTCAGCGCGAGGACCAAAGGCCGCTACAGGCTCTAAAGGGTGCGCACTGCGATGGGATGCTACATTCGCCCTAAAGTACTCGGTGATTGCACCCATTTTTGAAGGCGTTGAAGCAACATCAAATAATGCTAACTCGTGTTTAGCCTGAAGAGTCACCACCGGAGAGGTAGGCATCAAAAGCGTTGATGATGGAGCGAGTAATTCCTGCATAGCTGCTACCACGGTAGATGGACCGCCATCCACATAGCCAATCTTTGACATCGCGCTGTGCACCAAAAGGTCCTTGTTTGGATCCACTCCTGCCTCTTTCAAAGAGGCTAGTAATTTATCCTTGGTCCAAACAGCGCCAGCGGCACGCTTTTGTTCCAAACTTTTGCGCTGTTGCTTTTTCTTCCTCGTCCTATTCCATTCCAACAAAGCCGTTGGAACCATGCTTCTTATGGTATCTCTAACGCTCATTCAGTAGTGTGTCTAAAAAATATTTTGTTGCCCAATTCGGCAATCCAAACGGTTCGTACCGACCCCATAATGGAAAACTGCCTTGCAATGCCCCTAGGGAATCCTTCGATTGACGCGCTCCTCTCCGAGCGATTACGCAAAGTAGTGTATTCATCTTCTCAAAAGCTTCTTTCCAAATAGCCTCTCCTGTCACCTTATACATGCTATGCCACACAATGGCGAGCTGAGCACCGCCCGTCGGTATAAAAGCCTCTACGCCATTCCAGGTTGCGGTGTAACGTCCGTTTAAAATGCCACGCGTCAAAAAATCGGTCGCTAAAACTCTCGCAGGTAATAGTGCCGCTGCTTTAAAGTCGTCATTTTTCAATGCTAGTCCAGCATTCCACATACCGTCAATGGTGTAGGCTATGGTATGTATGATGGGCTTATCGTTCTTATGCTGCGTATTATCACAGTTGGCAAACCAGCCGACTTCATTTTGCTGTGTACAGACCCAGTTCAAATGTCTTTGTGCCAATCCTTCCCAAGCCACTTTGTGCCCATCAAAGTGCGGAATCCAATCTAGAATAGGCGCAACCACATAACTGCCGTACACCCGAATAGCACCCATGTAATCATTGGTTGCAAATCTTCCGTGCTCATCCAACTGTTGCCATATCCAGTGAATACAACGCTCTGATGCATCCTTCCATCGAGGATCTCCATTGAACTCATATAAGGCAAGCATTCCCCGGAGAATCTGGCCGCTATTGAACACTACCGATGGCCGGTTCTGTTCGACATAACCTCCAGGCCAGCCACCGTCATCGTGCTGAACGGTCAACAACCACTCCCCTGCTTTAAGGGCAGCATTGACGGCTTCCTCAGACCACTGTGCTTTATCATAGGCAGCGTAGCGTAATAACGAAGGAATGATATATCCTGTGGTTTCTGGATAATCACTTGTCCATCCGCCATTGAAATAATAAGTGCCGCAGCCTGCAGTACTTCCTTGCTCTTGCGAATGAATAAGCCATTTAGCGGCGTGATGCAAGCATTGCTCTTTTCCCGCTTCATCTAAATCTTCCGTGTAGGAACGCAGGTACATGAGCTTGTTCAGTTCCGCAAAGAGGAACCTCCAGTGGTCATACTTTCCTAAAAAGGATCTCCAATTCTGCAGGTAACGTACTGCTCCCATTTACATCAAGCCTTGATCTG
>JBNAAX010000083.1:0-4374 GCA_049631665.1 Schleiferiaceae bacterium | reverse complement strand
GGTAAAAGCTGTTCAAACTGCAGTTCATATAAGTCTGCATAATTTTTTACCAAACCATTTTTGTACAACAATTCAATGGTTTCGCCTCCCAAGCCATCAATATCCATTGCTTTTCTACTGATGTAATGTTCGATTCTCCCACTTACCTGAGGCGGACAACTATCAGTATTAGGACAGTAATGCTGAGCTTCTCCTTCCTTCCGAACTAATGAAGTAGCACATTCCGGACACTCTTCGATAAAGATGACTTCGGCAGCATCCTCAGCTCTTTTGTCCAAGTCTACACCAACAACTTTTGGGATAATCTCCCCTCCCTTTTCTACAAAAACGCTATCGCCGAGATAAAGATTTAAAAGCTCAATCTGATCACTATTGTGAAGCGAAGCGCGCTTTACAGTTGTGCCGCCAAGCCAAACTGGTTCTAGGTTTGCCACTGGAGTGATTGCGCCAGTTCTGCCGACCTGATAAGTGACCTCGTTTAAGACTGTGCTCACTCGTTCGGCCTTGAATTTATATGCGGTTGCCCATCGTGGAGATTTAGCAGTAAAACCAAGTTCTTGCTGCGCAGCGTAGCTATCCACCTTGATGACAATACCGTCAATATCGAACGGCAAGTCCTTTCGCGCAGTATCCCAATGGCCAATGAAGTCCATGATTTGATCGATACTTTCGCATTCTTCAATGAATCGATTCTTTTCTAAAGGAACTTTGAAGCCCATATCACCAGCTGCTCGGATAGCACCTGTATGAGAAGGACTTACTACTCCTTCTGGTAAAACGTAATATAGATAAGCATCCAACCCTCTTGAGGCTACCTCACTGCTATCCTGCAATTTGAGCGTACCGGAGGCACAATTTCGAGGATTGGCAAACGTCGTCAAACCTGCAGCGGTTCTTTTATCATTGAGGCTATTGAAAGCTGCATGAGGCATTACGATTTCACCACGTATCTCAAAGTCTGTCGGGAATTCACCGTTCAATTTTAACGGGATGCTACGAATAGTTCTTACGTTGGCGGTGATATCATCACCTTGGGTGCCGTCTCCTCGAGTGACCGCTTGAACCAGAACGCCATTTTCGTAACGTATTCCGATAGCCACACCGTCGTATTTTAATTCACATACAAAGGTGGCGTCTGGTGCACTTTTCTGAACTCTATTGATCCATTCTTGTATCTCTTCAAGAGAATAGGAATTACTCAAAGACAACATGGAATAGCGGTGCTGTACAGTATTGAAGCTTTTGGTAATGCCTCCACCTACTCGAACACTTGGGCTATTGGGGTCAGTATATTCAGGATGGGCACCCTCAAGGGTTTCTAATTCCTTTAAGAGCATATCGAACTCATAATCAGAAATCACTGGAGCATCGTCGATGTAGTACCTGCGGTTGTGCTCATGCAGCTGGTTACGTAGTGCTTCTATCTTTTCCTTAATCCCCATATTGCGCAAAAATCATTCTGTCTTTCCCTTGCAAATCTTGCAATAAGTTAACCTCTTTAAACCCAAAAGAGGCACATAGTTCAATCATTTGTTCACCAAAATCCTCATGGATCTCAAAGGCCACGTGAACAGGGCTATCCTTTTTGTTCTCCTTGGCCAATTCAAGCAATCTTCGGTAGAACAGCAGCGCATCGGAATTAGGCACAAAAAGTGCTCTATCTGGCTCATAATCAACCACGTTGCTATCCATTGCTTGCGCCTCAATCTGTGGGATATAAGGCGGATTTGAAACAAGAAGGTCGAACTCCGATAACCCTTTTTCAAGTACGTCTAAGACCTTGAAATCAACATTTGCGCCCAGCTTCTCTGCATTGGCCTTTGCTGCATCAATGGTCTGTCGATCAATATCTACACCCGTGATGCTCCAATTCGGCCTTGCCAATTGCAATGAAATAGCAATACAGCCGCTGCCTGTACCTACATCAATAACTTTTAACTCATTATTAGAAAATCTTTCAAGAATCCCAGCTACTAACTCTTCCGTCTCCGGCCGTGGTATTAACGTATGCTCATTAACGAGATATAATCGATCGAAGAAAAATGCTTCACCGAGCACCAATTGCACTGGAGTGTTTGCTTTTAGCCGAGCTAAATCGGCCCCGAATGAAGGAAACGCGACTTCCTCTTCCCTCCTCATTATCAGATCAATGGGAGACATATCCAATCTTGACCCAAACCAAAGTTTAATCACAGCCGAAGTCTCTCTATCCCCATAAATAGGAACGAGTACATCTTGTGCCTGTTGTTGATAATTAGAGAGTGTGAACATTTGGCTTGAAATTACATCACAGCCTCCTACCTTTGAGCTATGGACCACAGTAAGTTTCTCACACGTTGCCTACAACTCGCTAACTATGGCAGAGCCACTACATCTCCCAATCCTATGGTAGGTGCAGTCGTGGTTCACAATGGTGTAATCATAGGAGAAGGTTACCATAGAAAGGCTGGAGAACCTCATGCCGAGGTTATGGCCATTAGAAGTGTCGAAAACCATGATTTACTGAAGCAGAGCATTTTATATTGCTCTCTAGAACCTTGTGCCCATTACGGCAAGACACCACCTTGCTGTGAACTTATCTCTTCTCATGGTATTCCTCATGTGGTTATTGGTACTGGAGATCCTCATAGTAAGGTTGACGGTAAGGGTGTAGCTCATCTTAGAAATCATGGAATCAAAGTAGAGTTTGCGCCTTCACCAAAGGTATACAGGCAGCTGAACGAAGTCTTTTGGACCAATATGACCAAGAATAGGCCTCATTTCTCGTTGAAGTGGGCTGAGAATGATTCCGGTCATATCGACGGGAACAGAACAGAGGAGGAAAAAGCTTTGAGCATAAGCGGTCCATTAGCTGCCTTGCGAACACATCAACTTCGTGGATCTGTCGACGGTATTTTGATTAGTTCTAAAACTGCATGTTTCGATAGACCTAGTTTAACCACTAGGAATTGGTCTGGCCCAAGCCCTACCCCTATCATTTTACATAGCCAAGAATTTCCCTTGCAACGA
Source organism: Schleiferiaceae bacterium (assembly GCA_049631665.1). Taxonomy (GTDB): domain Bacteria; phylum Bacteroidota; class Bacteroidia; order Flavobacteriales; family Schleiferiaceae; genus UBA10364. The sequence goes on along the minus strand of JBNAAX010000083.1, from coordinate 1,365 downwards.
GAATGGCTAGCTAGTTTAGAAGTTCAGCCTATAATCATCGGCAAAAAATTACCAAAAGGGTATTCCGGAATCAATTGTAACCCTAGGAATCTAGATCAATGGGTACCCAAGCTGCTAGATTTTGGTCTGAATCACATTTTGGTTGAAGGTGGCTCAAGAGTATTACAGTCCTTTATCGATTCTGATCTTGCCGATAGCATTCATAAGTACAATTCAAAGGATCAACTTGAAGAAGGAGTTAATGCTCCTGAAGCACCTAAGCTTACTACAATTGCTCAACTAGGAAATGACCGTTATGAGCGCAGTTGATTTCTTCTTTACAATAGAAGAGCCCGCTTTAGGTGAATTAAAAGATAAGGGCAGCAAATTCAAAGCTTATCTCTTTCCGGTGAAAAGTGAAGAGAGCTTTAAAAGTCAGCTCAATTTCATCAAGGAACAAGAACCTAATGCGCGTCATCACTGCTGGGCATTCATTTTAGGCGAAGAGGCTGACTTTCATAAATCCAACGACGACGGAGAACCAAGAAACACCGCTGGAGCTCCTATACTTCGTTCGCTTTTGAGCTCGGGAATGACGAATTTAGCCTGTGTGGTGGTCCGTTATTTTGGAGGTACTAAACTCGGCGTACCAGGTTTAATAGCAGCTTACGGCCGCAGTGCTGAATTAGCCGTTGCTAGCGCCCCGAAGATCAAACAGATCATTTCTGAGGAGCTCATCTTGAGCACAAGCTATGAGCACATGGCCTTGGTAGAGAGAATGATCAAAATCTATGGCGCAGATGTTGTAGCTAGAGAACAACGAGAAAGAGTAACTTATACCCTAACAATTCGTCGGTCATTGTTCGGCGAGGCAATGGATTATGTCAAGAAGAATCATCACATTACTGTTCACACTAATAGGTAGCCTAACTTTTGGGCAAAATGTTGAGGGATTGGAGCACGAGTATTTTACCACGCGTAATAGCCCGCATGCGCAATACCAACGATTTACTTATCGCTACCAAAACATCCCAATTCTCGAGCATCAGTACTTGGAAATTCGGTCGCTAGATGGTAACATGATTAAAACGAAATCATCATTAAGTCAAGAAGCCCGTGCCGCTCTTAACCCGTCTCTAGAAGGTCCATATCTCTTGTGGAGGTCCAACAACTGGCTGTCCGTTAGACCTGATACGATTAACGACGGAGTCGAACATTCTGTATCATTATATAATTCTGAAAATGAATTAATTGAAAAGTTAGACTTAAACCTTCATTTTAATGACACGACTGTGCAGGTTCGTGTATTTAACCCAGATCCATTGACCCCAAACAACTTAAGTTATGGTGGTATATACACTGATATGAACGATGGCAATGCTGGGG
>JBNAAX010000082.1:0-4577 GCA_049631665.1 Schleiferiaceae bacterium | reverse complement strand
CGGGTTGGTTTTCGTTCCAATTTTCAAAACGATTACCCATCTTCCTCCATTCATGGGGATGATGTTGTCTTTAGGGGTCTTATGGCTTATCACTGATGTTCTGCATCGCAGAAAGCCTGCAGATGTAAAGCACCACCTAAGCCCGCTTGGAGTACTTCAAAAGATCGATACGCCTTCGGTATTGTTCTTCTTAGGAATTCTTTTGGCTGTCGCTTCGCTTCAAAGCATGGGACAATTAGGAGATCTAGCTGTAGCACTTGACAAAAGCATTGGGACAGACACACAGAACGGTGTTTACATTGTGGGTATCATTATCGGTCTACTTTCTTCTATTGTAGATAACGTACCGCTCGTTGCTGCTGCAATGGGAATGTATGAAACTACAGAGGCTGGCTTATTTATGCAGGACGGTACATTCTGGCAGTTCTTAGCCTACTGTGCCGGAACAGGTGGCTCTGCCCTGATCATTGGATCTGCAGCGGGTGTTGCAGTCATGGGGCTAGAAAAAATAAGTTTTGGTTGGTATTTGAAGAATATTTCACTGCTTGCACTCGTTGGATATTTAGCGGGAGCTGGAATTTATATCCTACAAAACATGTTGCTGGCTTAAGGCCTTTCAAGTTGTTGATATTTCAAAAGCCTCCGCGAAGCGGGGGCTTTCTTTTTATAGATATTTGGGTAAATCACATAGCAGAAATGAGTACACTATTCCTTCAAATTCAAACGGGCGCAGAAGCCGTAATAACTGAAGAACCAACAGAAAAAATAATGTCTATCCTGGAGCTCATGACCTCAGGTGGAATAGGCGGAATTTTGATCATGGCATTCCTTGGAGTGCTGAGCATTTTCGCAGTATACATTTTCTTTGAGCGCTTCGGTGCCATCCGCTCGGCCAACAAGGTCGACCCGAACTTCATGAACAACATTAAGGATATGGTGATGGACGGCAAGCTAGATGCGGCCGGAGCACTTTGCAAGGCCGAGAGTACCCCAGTGGCACGCATGATTGAAAAAGGAATCAGCCGTATTGGTAAGCCGCTCGGCGATATTACTCAGGCGATTGAGAACCAAGGTAAACTAGAAGTAACTCGACTGGAAAAGGGCTTGCCTATGCTAGCTACCATTTCTGGTGGTGCACCAATGATTGGGTTCTTGGGAACAGTTATCGGGATGATTTTGACCTTTAAGGAAATGGCAAATGCCGGTGGCCAGATTAAACTAGATATGATGGCAGAAGGTATTTATACTGCGATGACTACTACAGTAGCCGGTCTCTTGGTAGGTATCATTGCCTACTTCGGATACAACTTCCTAGTGACTCGAGTAGACCGTGTGGTCTACAAGCTCGAGGATAGCGCTATGGACTTCTTGGATTTATTGCACGAACCTGCTTAATCGGAACCGATTATGAATTTAAGATCCAGAAGTAAGGTAAGTGCCGAGGTAAACATGTCGTCCATGACTGACCTCGTATTCTTGCTGCTCATTTTCTTCATCCTCGCCTCCACTTTGGTAACATCGAGTGCCCTCGATATTATCCTTCCTAAGAGTGGAGCGCAAACGGTCAAAAAGAAAAACATCACCCTCACGGTGAATGAAGATTTAGAATTTGACGTGAACGGCACTATCGTTAGCTACGATCAAGTTGAACGCACCTTGCTTGGTGAGGTAGGGAAATTACCCGCTGATGAACAAGCCGTGGTTGTTCTTCGTGCTGATCAAACAGTACCAACAGGCGAAACTGTACGTTTATTAGATATCGGTTACCGCAATAACATGAAAATGATTATTGCCACTGATCCGAACTAATTATGGCATTCAACGAGCATAGAAATAGGAATCGAGCACGATTTTGGACGGTAACCATACACGTCCTGCTCTTGCTTTGGTTTGCCTTTGCCGGTCTTAAGTATCAAGATCCTCCACCTGAGGACGGTATTGCAATCAATTTTGGATTCAGCGATGACGGATTTGGGGACAACACACAAGCTGCCCCCGTTACTCCACCGCCACCTGCTCCGCAAACACCAGTCGAAGAGACGCCTCCAGTTCAAGAAGAGGTGGTCACACAGGATGTGGAAGACGCACCTGCGATCGAAGAGCCGAAAGAGGAACCAAAAAAAGAAACACCTAAGGAGCCCGTCAAAGAGCAACCAAAAGAAACGCCTAAAGAAACTCCACAGCCGGATCCGGAACCTGAACCAGACCCACAGCCGACGGAAGAGGAATTAGAGCGCCAACGTAAGGCCGATCGATTGAACCGCATGTTCAATACCAACAATAAAGGCAGTGGCAGCGGCGAAGGAGAAATACAAGGCGGTGGCGACCAAGGTGATCCTAATGGAGATCCTCTAAGCCCTAATAGAACTGGAAATGGAGGGATTGGTAATAATGGTCAGTATTGGATGTCTGGTAAACCTATTGCTATTCCAAAACCTGAGACCGGTTGTAATTATCAAGGTGTCGTTGTTATAAAAATCGCCGTAAATGCTCAAGGGCAAGTATTTGAAGCCGAATTGGCCCCAAATAATCAGATTCCGGCCGGTTTAGCGAAATCAAACTTTGGGTCCAACACATGTTTGGTGCAAAAAGCGAAAGTTGCTGCCAAAAATTCTAAGTGGAGCCCAGATCAGGGGAACCTAAGAAGAGTAGGATTTATCGTTTACCGATTCGAATTGCAGTAATGACCTATACTGAAGCTGTACAGTGGCTCTATGATGCCGTGCCAAATTTTCAGCGCGACGGCGGCAGCAAGAATTATAAAATTGGTTTAGAAGGACCGCAAGAACTGTGGGAATACCTAGAATGCCCTGGGCGATCTATCCCAACTATACACATTGCTGGAACTAACGGTAAAGGTTCCTCTACGCATCTTCTCGCCTCGGGAATGAAGGAAATGGGTTTACGCGTGGGAGTATTCTCTTCCCCACACCTTTTCGACTTCAGAGAGCGCGCAAAGATTGGTTCTGAAATGATTTCAGAGGAATATGTCGCCCAATGGGTCGCCCAACATGTGAATGCCTTTGAAGAGCGTGGCAACAGCTTTTTCGAGCTAACCATGATGTTGGCCATGAGTTGGTTTGAAGACCAGCAAGTGGACTGGATCATTCTAGAAACCGGAATGGGCGGACGATTAGACGCTACCAACATCTGTTCTCCAGAAATATGCCTGATCACGAATATCGGACTCGATCATCAGGAATTTTTAGGCAATAATCGGCGAATCATAGCGGGAGAGAAAGCAGGAATTATCAAGGCTGGTGTTCCTGTAGTTGTTGTAGAAAAAGATCCAGAGACCAAGGAGGCATTTATTGATGCATCCAGCGCAAAAGGTGCTCCCATCTTTTGGGCCAATTCCTATGATTTACCGTCCGATTTAAAGGGAAGCTATCAGAAATACAACATCAATGGCGCTGCAGCTGTATTGGATTTATTATTCCCTGAAAGCAAGAGCTTATGGAGTCTGGGGTTCACTAGAGTTGGAGAAAACACGGGATTCTTTGGACGTTGGACTCCCATCTGTGAGTCGCCCCGCGTCGTAGTTGATACTGGACATAATAGCGCTGCTTTTGCTTTTCTCGTGAAGCAAGCGGCGGCGGAGTGTCGCGGTCGCCAGCATTGGGTGTTGGGCGCCGCCGCTGACAAAGACTTCAGTGCAGTGCTGAAGCAACTGCCCAAAGAAGCAAGCTATTATTGGACCGCAACTTCGAATAACCGAACATTACCCGCTGAAGGCTTGAGTGAAATTGGCTCGAAATTTGAGCTAGGTGGTAGCCAATACCACAATGTAAACAGCGCCTTAGAGGCTGCGAAAATTGCGGCAGAAGAAGGCGATTTAATTATCGTTGCAGGTTCTAACTTTGTGGTAGCAGATTTACAATTATGAAAAAGACAGCATTCCTCTTAGCCTTTATGCCATTCATGCTATTGGCACAGACTGAAGAAGTAAAACAGCGGACTGCCCTATTTCTTCAAGAGCAGAGTGCCAAGTTCAAAATCAAGGAACTTAACGGCTCCGAACCTGATTACGGTGTATTGGGCGAAACCCAATTCGTCTTTCATCAGTACTATCAATTAAAGCAGATAGAGAAAGAGGTAAATGAGCTAGGCAATAGTGTTCGACCTAAATACGATTTGAGCACTTTCGTTTACGAAGATAAAGAAGAACTCAAGTATGCTTTAAAATTCTGGTTCAAGGAATTCATCGGAAACAAGCGTATTACTCCTGGTCGCGATTACCGCACCGTTGATCATGTTGACCCTGCTATTGTAATCATCGACGGTACCAGCATCAGTATTCTCACCTTGAGCTGCTACGCAACAGATATCGATGAATTCAGAGACTGGCGTAGTGCCATGCTAGGTGTATATGGATCTCCTAATGCAATGGTCATTGAGATCGGTTGTAACGGCCCTATTGAATGGACTAAAAACGCACCCGACCCTAAGGATCCAAGCTGGAGACGTTAATTCTTCTACACCTTAATATTTGGTCCAAGCACTACTGTTGGACGATTGTAGGATTTCCGCTTTAATTGAACCGTGTACATTGCCGGATATATGAAACTTTATTCCAC
>JBNAAX010000081.1:0-4613 GCA_049631665.1 Schleiferiaceae bacterium | reverse complement strand
TGCCAATGCCGCAGGAGCGATAGGGAATTCTTCAATCTCAACGCTTTGTTCATTCAACCAAGATTTCACAGGGCCAATAAGCAGGTTGGTTGCTCCTTTGTAATTGGTCGTATGCTTAATCACCTCTTCAAAGTACAGTGCAAATGCTTTGCTATCGGTTAAGACATAGGCGTCATATTCACTTAGGCCCAATTCTTTCGTGTACTTCACAAATAGCTCGTAGGGCAGGGGCGGCATATTCTCACGCACACTTTCCACGTAGCTCTGAGGTACAATAACCGGTACTAAATCTGGCTCAGGGAAGTAGCGGTAGTCGTGCGCATCTTCTTTTGAACGAAGTCCAATAGTGATGTTCTTTGCAGCGTCGTACGTGCGCGTTTCTTGATGAATTTCCTCGCCCGATTCAATCAAATCAATCTGACGAATGATCTCAAAGTCAATGGCTTTCTGTACGTTTCGGAACGAGTTCATGTTTTTCACTTCAACCTTCGTCCCAAATTTTGTCGTACCCTTCTTTCTAACGGAGATGTTCAAATCCGCACGAAGCGAACCTTCCTCCATATTCCCATCAGAAATTTCCAGATAACGGACCAATTTTCTGATCTCACTCAAGTAGCTATACGCCTCTTCGCCATTCTTAATCTCTGGCTCCGATACAATCTCCAATAGAGGGATACCTGCACGGTTTAGATCCACCAGTGTATTGAACGGGTCGATGTCGTGCACACTCTTGCCTGAATCCTCTTCCATGTGGATACGGGTCAGGTTGATTTTCTTGTCATTGCCCTCGGCATCTTTGATACGCACAAATCCTTCGGTACAGATAGGTGTGGTATCCTGCGTAATCTGATACCCCTTCGGCAAATCTGCATAGAAGTAGTTCTTACGCGCAAATTCATTGCGCTCACGAATGGTACAATCACAGGCAATACCCAACTTCACGGCATAGTTCATCACCGCTTTATTGAACACAGGAAGAGTACCTGGATGGCCCAAGCTGATCGGGCTTACCTGAGTATTCGGGGAAGCACCATATGTGGTAGCATCACCACAATATGCCTTGCTCTGCGTGCTAAGCTGCACGTGAACTTCAATACCAATAACCGGTTCGTATGTATCGTAAATACTAGACATCCAAGGGAAATTTAGAGCGCTAATTTACGCTTTTTAGGCCTGTTTTTGTGACCGATTTTTATACACTTCCTCAATCTTTGCCACCATGGCATCAAGGAGCGGCTGAACATCCCTAACTGGCTGAATTTCAACATCCCAAACACTCAGCCTAATAGGGCTGTTTTCTGCCTTAATTAGGGGTGCCAATTTCACTGCATCTTTCGCGGTGCAATGCACGCGGTACTCGTATTTTTTCAGAAGTCTTTTCGATACGAGCGAGATCGGCTGCACTGTAACGATGGTGGTCCCGAAATTTCATTTCATCTCCAACGAAGCCGCCTACTTTCTGGATTTGGTACAGGCAATCATCCGGATTCGCTACACCACAGACGACCAATCCTTGCTCCTTGCTTCCAGATACTAGAGCGGTGATTCGTTCAAAGGTGTATTCGGGTATTCCTTTCCAAGTTTCTACGAGTTGGTATCCTGCTTCATCGATTTGTGATAGGATTGCATTGAAATTGGTATGTGGAATTTGCCTTAGGCGGCCAGCCGGTAGCATTTGATCCAATTCAAATCGACGACTCTTCTGACAAACGATACTAAAGTCTTTTAGCAGCTCGTAGTGTTGCAATCCGTCGTCCATCACCAATACTTTCTTGTCGCCTGCAATGGTTGTAGCAAGCAAGGCACTTTCAAGACGATTCTTACCCACTATAGTAGGAAATTGCTGTGCATGTAATATAGCCTCGTCCCCGTAAGTATAGGCATCATCGCGGTCAACAACGACGCTTTTTTTAACCGAACCTTTATAGCCTCGAATGAGGATTATAGGGGAATAGCCTAGCGACTTCAATTGCTTAGCAACCCAAATAGTTGCCGGAGTTTTACCGGTTCCTCCAGCTTGAAAGTTCCCTACACAAACGGTAGGATAAATGGCGTGTTCAGCACGCTTGGAACGAATTGCCTCGTCTATTTTTTGACCCAATAAATAGATGGAGCCCGAGATGAGTTGTGATATCGAAAAGAAGTTAATGTACATGCTCACAACACCCCCGCTTTGCGCAAAGATTCCTCTTGGCTGTTAATGTCGTTTGGATCGAGCCATAAAGCACTTTCGAAGCGCTTGAAATACGTCAATTGTCTTTTGGCATAGCGACGGCTGTATTGTTGGATGAGCTCAATGGTGCGGTCTAGGTCGTATTCGCCCTTAAAATAAGGCCACCATTCTCGGTACCCAACGGTTTGGAGGCTGGGAAGGTCTGCATGAGATTTTAACGATCTGGCTTCAGCCTCAAGACCGTCTGCAATCATGAGGTGTACACGTCTGTTTATTCGGTCGTACAATTGATCCCTATCCATATTCAATACCCAATTCACTATTTCAAACGGCCGTTCCTTGGGACTATTGTTCAGTTGCTCAGAATACTTTTTGCCTGTAGCCTTAATAACCTCAAGTGCTCTAATCACCCTCCTCGGGTTATTTAGATCGACTTTCTCTGCGTACGCTGGATCGAGTTCTTGGAGTTTTACCGCTAACGGCGCCAGACCATCCTCGGAAAACTGCTCGTCTAGACCTGCCTTGATGTCGGCGTCAGTAGGTAAGGGATCCAGGCCATTGAGAAGGGCATCGATATACATTCCAGAGCCACCCACGGCAATAACAACATTATTCTCAGTGAATAGAGATTGCAACCGATCTAGTGCAAATCGTTCGTATTCGCCCGCAGTAATCGGATCATGAATGCTTCGGTCGGCTATGAAATGATGATCGGCGCGCTGCAATTCCTCCGAGGAAGGAGGTGCGCTTCCTACGGCCAATTCCTTGTAGCACTGGCGGCTATCCGTGGAGAGAATTGGACAACCCAACTTTTCTGCCCAATACAAGGCTACCCCTGTTTTCCCTACCGCAGTAGGTCCACATATGTTGATGAGGTAGGTCTTAGACATGAAGGTGTGTTGGAATTTTCGATGAAAATACGTAATTTGATAGAACCGCTTTATACGAATGATGAACCACGACGCAAGAAATATATCGAGAACAGACACTGCTTTGCTCGCCTATGAATCTGGAGAAATCTTGGAATCTGTCCGAGCTATTCAACGTCGCTCTGAGGCCATTCATAAAGCCACCTATTTAGGTAATCTCAAGCACCAAAAGGTTCATATTCAGTTCAATACAGGCGCAGATGTGTACCAGGTCCATACCACCATATGGTTGCATTACAACAACCATATTTATCTAAAAGGTAATATCAAAGTACCCGTAGAGCGAATCCTTGGGATTCACTTTTAATAGTCGTATCCGTAAGAATCGTCCTCACCCTCTTCGGCTCCAGGCAAAGCGCCACTATCGAGGTCGTCTAGCCCGTACAAGGCATTTAACTCTTTGTCGCTCATCTCACTCGGGTCTTTTGACGGTGTGCTAGCGGCTGTGCTTGGCGCTTCATTTTTGGGCAATTCACCAACGCTTGAAAGCACTACAAAATCTTCAAACCCTTCTTCCTCTTCTGTTTTTACAACTTCAAGGTAGAAGATGTTCATATCGAGAAAGTTATAGACGTATAGGCCGTTTTTGGTACCCGAAAAGAATTGCTCTACCGATGTGCCTTCCATGGAAGGCATGTCATCGTCCATGGCAAACATTGGCAGTTCATCGCCCTGATCCCAGTTGGCTGTACTGTAATAGAAACTTGCCATTTCTCCGGGGTTTAAGCCAAATTCATTGAAGATGTGCTCGTGTAAGTTCATCATAGAGGCAGCGCCCTTGATGCGCACTTCTTTCAAGACGGTATCATCAGTATCAGCGATTACGCGTAAGAAAAACTCCATATTATTTTGTCAATCCTAGTTTTTGTGCCACCTCTTCCATTAAAGCGAGTGCAGCTTGTTTTTCATTTGGTATATGTCCTTCAAGAATGGCTTCTTTCAAAGCTTCCTTGATTTCTCCAATAACTCTTGACGGGCCAATTCCGAAGTGCGCCATAATTTCCTCGCCGCTCACAGGTGGTTGGAAGTTGCGGATATGATCACGTTCCTCGACCTCTTTAAACTTCAAGCGAACCTCTTTGAAATTGTTCATATAGCGGCGTTTTTTGCGTTCATTTTTTGTGGTGAGGTCGGCTTCACATAGGAGCATTAGATCTTCAACATCATCTCCAGCATCGAATAACAAGCGACGTACGGCTGAATCTGTAACTGTATCGTCTACGAGTGACGCAGGGCGAGAGCTCATCATGACCATCTTCTGTACATACTTCATCCGAGCATCCGTAGGCAAATGCAAACGCTTAAAGATTTTTGGAATCATTTTACTCCCTACAAACTCATGACCCCTAAACGTCCAACCGGCTGGCTTAATGAATTTTTTAGTTCTAGGCTTGCCTATGTCGTGTAATAGGGCCGCCCACCTCAGCCACAAGTTTTCAGAAGTACGAGCGAGGTTGTCCACAACCTCAAGTGTGTGGTAAAAATTGTCTTTGTGCAGATGCCCTTCAACT
>JBNAAX010000080.1:0-4824 GCA_049631665.1 Schleiferiaceae bacterium | reverse complement strand
ATTCTGTCCGCCCCAAAGGCGTCCACCAAAGCTTCTATTTCTTTCGAAGCTTTTGGACAATTCTTGCAACGGTGCCCGGTGAAATCCTCAATGAGTACATTTCTGAGCTGGGCTGTAGATGTGGTGTCCTGTGGACCACCGTTTTTAAACGGCTGGTCGATCACATCGCATTGTGTGGTCATTAGGCTTAAAAGGAGCGAAGCAAAAAGGAATTGGACCGTCTTTCTCATCATTAAAAGCTTGTAGTTAGGGAGAAGCTCACACCGTTTGATGGAGGAACAACGCGACACACACCACCTACACAGAAGATACCGCGCTGTTGACGCCCGTACGAGAGTTGGAAGCGACTTGTGCCTGCTGTGTAGACCACAGAAGCCAATGGATAGTGCAGCCTTTGCGCCTCGTCAGGATTGCCGTAATTGTAAATGTCTTGTACACTGAAGAACCAGTGCGGGGCAATGCTGTACTCCGCCAATGCCATAGCCATAGAGCCACGATCGTCTTTGGTACTCAAGTGTTGAAATTCCGTACGTAGGTAATGCTTTCGCTTCACCTTGTAGAGGCTTTCTAAAATGAAAATATCTCCGCTCATCAGTTTCTGACCGTCAGGATTTAGCAAGATGCTTTCATCTCCCAAACCGTCTTCCAACACGCTGCGGTTGTAGAACAGATTGAGGTACATGGCATTTACTTTGAGCTTCTTATTGATCTTCTTGCTCAGGGTAATGTTGAAGTCATGGAAATAAGGGATGTCTCCGCGCATCATTGGGTCGCTGTAGTAGCCTTGAAGTGTTCTCAAGGTGTCCATGGAAGGATCGACATAATCTTTATCGATGCTTTTCACAACGCTGTAGTTTACACTGAGTAGCGTGCCGTATTTACCGCCTAAGGCAGTATTGCGTTTGAATTTGTAGTTGGCCTCCAACTGAATGCCCTCCTCTCCATTAATTTGTGTTGCATATTGATATAGCGCAGGTAGGGCATAAGTGTGTACTTGAGCGGTTGGGCTTAAGTAATTTACCAGCATATCTATGGTAGAACCGTTTCGGTCCGTTCTAAACGACATGTTATCAATGCGCTTCACGCCGGCAATAATGCCAAGACCGTTTTTGCTGTAGCTCACATTTGCCAAAATACCGTTACCGTTTTTATAGATGTAGCCGTTATCTGCAGAAGGATCGTTAGCCTTGTAGGCATATTCTACTTGCATCGCCCAAGGGCCCTTTGAAATTTGTGTTCTTACACCGCCTGCAGCAACATTTTCCGGCAATACTAAAAAAGGATCGTTGGCGCGTTGGTATTTGCTCATGTAGCTACCGCCGACGGTCCATCGCAGACCTGCCGAATCTAGCTTTGGAAAGAGTTCTTTACTGAGGTTGTACTCTGCATCAATTCCTCTTAGGAGTCCAGGACTTTTTTCAAAGTAGAAACGCTGACGGCCCATCACCGCTTTCAAGATTAAGCCACTTACAGGATTTACCTTGATACGTACGCCGTCCATGGCGTTATCATACCCCAGGCCACGCTCTTCGTAGGAACGGAAGACCATACCCGTTCCGAACTGCTCGTAGAAATTCCCAACAGTAATGTCCAATCCGTCTTGTTTGAATTGTAAGTAGCGGTAAGTGATGCCTTCGCCGCGGTACCCTTCCGGAAAACCGAGCATTACGTTTTGATAGTTCTCGTACCGTAGGCCCGAAGAAAAGTTACCGTCGGTGTACACGAAATTCGCGTAGCCTTGTCCTAAAAAGCGTTCGTCCGGATAAAACTCACCGGTAGGGTCAATACTCTCGTCGCGGAGATATAACTGACCGTCCAGTTGGAAGTTACCGTGCAGTTGGCCGCCAAAAGTATTTTGCTCTTGTGCAAAGGATGCGGTGGCACTGCAAATGGCCCAAGCAAATAAGAGGAGTCTTTTCATGAATTAATGACTTGGATCGTGACCTGCTGCCACCTCTTCGACAACTTCAGCAAGTTCTTCTTCATCTCCGGGTGAATATCCGCTGTGCTTCCACACGACTTCACCTTCTTTATTGAGTACTAGAGTGAAGGGTACATTTACAATCCCTAAGTTTCTCTTTAAATCTTGATTTTCATCCAGCAATACGGTGTATTCCCATCCCTGTCCTTGGACCATGGGTGCAACACGTGCGGAATTACGAGAATCATCAATGCTTACTGCGAGGACTTTAGCACCTACCTCTTCTTCAAGGTCAATGGCGTAATCCATAAATGCTGTCAATTCTTTGATACACGGTTTACACCATGTTGCCCAGAAGCTAATGACTGTTGGTCCTTCATCACTGATGGCATCTTGGATGTTGATGCTTTGACCGTCGAGGGTCTTAAGAGTAGTACTCGGCAATTCTTGAGCGCCAAGCTGAGATAGACCAAAAAAGGCGATTGCGGTAAGAAGTTGTTTCATGTTCTCTAGGGTATATCAAAAAAAACGGGGAGCCTTTCGGCCCCCCGTAAAAATAACATATTTAATGCTTAGTGAGCAACGTTCAAACGCAAGGTCTTGCTTACGCCGTTTACGTTAACATTCACAAAGTATAGACCAGCGCTCAAAGCGCTTGTTGGTAGCTCAACTTTCTGAGTACCTGCGTCCATAGTCATAGCATCAGTGTATACTGTTTGACCCATAGCATTTACTACGTTCAACGTAACATCTGAGCGATCGATCAAATCAATCTCAACACCTGCAAATTCGTTTGCTGGGTTAGGGTATACTGCGATGTAACGCGCCATGTCGTCCATTTCATTTACCCCTGAAGTCGTGTACACAGCGTAAGCGCTCTGCAACACTTCACCCGTTGAGTTGTCTTGCAACCAAACGATAACGTCCATGTTTGATGTACCTACCCAGAAATCGTAAGAACCTTGCGCTGGCGCAGAGTTCACAGAAATTGTAGAGTTTGCGTAGTGCGTGTAAGTGTTACCAGCAGTCATGTTTGCCATGCTGTGGCCGTTTGATCCGTCCATGAACTTGCGGAAAACGTGGTAGAACGTAGTCTCGCCATTCGTTTGAACGTTGTGAGAAATCTCTTTCTCGATCATTGCCATGTGCAACACAACATTTGAACCAAGGTTCGCCAAAGCGTCTACAGTAGCATCACACTGAATGTAGTTACCAGTAGCACTCCACTCTGCATCTAGTTCTGCTAGTGCTGGAATGTTCTTCACTAGGTCAATGTTCGCTTGAGAAGTTGGGATATTAGAACCTGCGTAAACAACATCTGGCACACCGTTGATACCGTAGGCAACACGACGGTCAGCAGCTTCTTGGTTGTATGCAGGGTCGTTACCTGGTGAAGGCCAGTTCATTTGGTACTTCACAGAAGTTACACGACCAGTAGATGTGTTCGCATCGTTGTCGTCCAACAGGTCTTTGTAACCTGGGTTGAATGAAGCACAAGGTCCACAAGTAGAAGAAGTGAACTCTTCTGCCAATACCACGCGGTCAGCTGTTGCTGTTAATACTTCAATGGCTGCGCTTAGTGTATCGTTAGATGTATTTTGATCGAATGTACCGTTTACTGGAGAAGCGTAAATGTCTACATTGTAGTTACCTGTTGATCCAGGCGTCCAGTTCGTTGAGTGCGTCCAATTGTATGTGTCATAAGGAGCGATGCTCAAACCTGTCAAGTTCGCAGTTACTGCAGTACCACCGTTAACCGAGTAGTTGATAGTTGCTGAAGTAATTGTTGTACCACCGTAGTTCTTCAAAGTACCTTCCAAGGTGAAAGGTGCGTTGTTCAAACCAATTGTTGAAGGCATGTCTAAAGACTCTACTGCTGCGTCAAAGTTGTAAGGTGCGAAAACCGCAAAGTCATCGATAGCCAAGCCGTACAACCAGCCACCACCGTCTTGGTAGTTGAATGCGAACTGTACGTTTGCATTACCACATGCAGCACTAACGTCGATCCATTGGCTTGTCCAATCACCTGCAGGATCAAGAGTAGCAAGAGTTGTCCAGTTAGAACCACCGTCCGTAGTGTACAAGAACTCTGCAACTTCAGTCGCTCCGCTGTAGGTCGCGCCAAAGTAGAACGACTTAAATGTCGCGTGCATTACTGAGTAGTTGCTCAAATCAATGGTATCCGTTATTAGGTACTCGTCTCCTTTGTTACAGTTACAGCCGTCGTCGTTTGTGGCAACGATATTTGAACCTGGATCTGTGATAGTAAAGTAGCTCGAGCTCAAGGTAGAGGCCGAACCAGTAAGAAAACCACCATCAGTGGCTTGTGTCGACTGCGTCCATCCCGTTGGGATACCGCTGTTGAAATCAGTAGAATAGATAACGCTTTGTCCTTGCGCCATCGCTATTGTTGCAGTACAAACTGCAAATAGGGATAGTAAAAGTTTTTTCATGTATTTGAAATTTGAATGCGGGAATTTAGCAAAAAAAGAGGCACGAAACACCATGCTTGGGTTGGATAACATTGGTTATCTTTGAGCATAGAAAATTTATTAGAAATGAAAAGAACCCTATTACTCCTATCGTTCGTATTGACTGCTGCTGGTCTAAACGCTCAATCGCTCGCCGTCCATGAGATGGATACAGTGCTTGAGGTAAATTCTACAGCAATGGCAGATTATGGATTTTCTATCGACATTAAGAACGTAGGTGCTACCGATGTAGACGTATATGTTCGTCGTGCCTATCACGAGATGGATTGTGCATTCGACAGCGGTTATTTCTGCTGGGATTACTGCTACGGCAGTGATATTGACAGCTCGATTGGTTACATCAACATCCAGCCTGGCGTTGTTAAAGGGGACTTTTCAGGCCACGTATACTCACCAATAACGGGAAGCTCT
>JBNAAX010000079.1:0-5006 GCA_049631665.1 Schleiferiaceae bacterium | reverse complement strand
TGATAACAATTCCAATCCTAAAGAACTTTATATACTGGAGTCAGGTAACAATACTTGGATTCTAAAAGAAGATCCGTTTAATCCGAAATAACTTGGCATAGTTCATCATAAAAAAAGCACTTCCTGATGGAGGTGCTTTTTTTTTTGGGTGGAAGACCGGGTTCGAACCGGCGACCTCTGGAACCACAATCCAGCGCTCTAACCAACTGAGCTACAACCACCATAATTGGGCGGCAAATATACTTGCATTGAATCTATATCTGCAACCCTTTTAATTGAATTTTTTAGAATACCACCCAAAGAGTTACCACACAAAGGATTAGTAAAAAGGTCAACAAACGAGTGCTACTACTCATGGGCACAGCATTGGCTTTGTTCCATACCAATGTTTCGTCGTCGTAGCTCTCTGCCTCTGGCTTCGCTAAGGATACGAGCACAAGAACTGCCGAACAAATCGCGAACAATAAAAGTGCAAAGTGTAGGAAGTTCATACCTACATACCAATGTAAGAAACCGGTGTACTCCCCACCTGCTATTTCCAAGCTCAGACGAGCGACCCCAAGAATTGCCCCTGTAAGTAAGGCCCATTGTGCTCCCGCAGAATTGATCTTTTTAAAGAAGATTCCCAGTAAGAATGCTGCGGCGATCGGCGGCGAAATATAGGCTTGGATAGATTGAAGCTTTTGGAACAGTCCGCCTTCAATCATCTGCATCATAGGGATCCATGCAATACCTAATGCGACGAGTACAATAGTTGAAATACGACCTGCACGTACCAATTCTTTATCATTGGCCTGTGGACGGTATTTCTTGTATACATCAAAAGTGATTAGTGTTGAACAGCTGTTAAATACTGAACTAAGAGAGCTCATCAATGCAGCAAGCAGCCCAGCCACTACCAACCCTCTAAGTCCTGCTGGTAAAACAGTCTTTACCATCAAAGGTAATGCGGCGTCATAACCGCCATCAGCAAAGGATAAGAGTTCTGGGTTTTTTTGCGCGATAGCGTAAGCCACTACCCCTGGCATCATAAAAATGAACAGGGGCAAGAGTTTCATGTACCCGCCGAACAAAGCGCCTTTGCGTGCAGTATTGATGTCTTTCGCCGCGAGGACGCGCTGAACAATGAATTGGTCCGTACACCAATACCAGATACCGAGGATAGGTGCACCAAACATAATTCCCGTCCAAGGGTAGTTGCTATCGGACATTGGACGCCATAAACTCCAGTGGTTTGCCGTGGTATTTTCCATAAGTTCACCCACTCCACCGAGCTCATTTAGACCAAATACCGTGAGGATAATCGATCCACCAACGAGCACAAACATCTGCATCATATCCGTGTAGACTACTGCCTTGAAACCTCCAAACACAGTGTAAATCCCTGTGGCTATCACAATAACAATGGCACCTGTCCAAAAGCTGATTCCGAGCAATGCAGTAAATACAATGGCACCCGCAAAGATCGTTACCGAAATCTTGGTCAATACATACGCTACGATACTCACGTAGGATAGATAAGTACGGGCCCAGCCGTTGTAGCGTTTTTCTAAAAACTCAGGCATGGTGAATACGCCTGACTTCAGATAGAATGGCACGAATACCCATCCTAAAAGAATGAGGATTAGGGAGGCTAAAAGTTCGAATTGGCCCGCGACTAAATCTCCAGAGGCTCCTTGACCCGCAAGCCCTACGAGGTGTTCGGATCCAATGTTCGAGGCAAACAAAGATGCGCCAATGACAAACCATCCGAGATTTCTACCGCCTAGGAAGTAGTCGGCAGCCTCGCCGTTTTCGCTCTTCTTTGAGCCGCTAAAAAATGCAATGACAAAAACGGCCACAAAGTAGAGGCCGATAATTACGTAATCAGTAGTGTTTAACATGTCGGTTCTGTTAGTTGCCGTCAATATAGTGTACAACCTACCATTTACTCAAACCAAGCGTCGAAAGAAGTTTGGAAAATGCATCATGTTCGCACTACCTTGCTACTAATGAGCGCAAGGATTCTTCACATTGTAAAGTGGTACCCCAACCCGGTTGATCCTCAGAACGGAATATTCGTTAAAAAGCATATTGACGCCACCGGGGAGCAGCCTAATGTACTTGGATTCATTAACGCTCAATTCGAAACCATCCAAGAGGATAACTTCACTTTATATGGAGCCCAAGAAATGGGTATATCCGCCAAGGTTGCTGCTCTCTACGGAGCGCTTGCTCGAGTTCAGCCAGATGCCGTACACTTTCATTGTTATGCACAGGATCTTTGGGTATTCAGTAAAATTTTGAAGAGCAAAGGAATTCCTTATATCCATTCTGAGCATTGGTCGGGACTATTGCCAGAAAACAATGCCAACCTCCGCGGTATCAAACGCAAAATGATGAAGGTATTTTTCGAGGGTGCAGCACAGGTACTTCCTGTAAGTCCAGCTCTGAGTCAAGGGATTCTGCAGGTTGCTCCAAAGGCAAAGATCACCGTGGTGCCCAACATCATTGATGAGATTGATTTTTCGAAACCTGAGCAATTTTCATCCAAAAGCTTTTGTGTGGTTGGTGATTTGGTTTTTTCCATCAAGCGTCAGGACATTATACTGAAAGCATTTCGTCAGCTCCCCTCCTCCCAGTGCGAATTGCACTTTTATGGAGGAGGACCGGATCTTGAAAAGTTACAAGCGCTGACCAAACACGATCTTAATATCACTGTACACGGTCGCATGACCAACGAAATGGTGCTGCATTCCTTGCCCAACCACCACGCTCATGTTCAATTTAGCGCCTATGAAACCTTCGGGATTGCGACGCTCGAAGCACGTAAAGCAGGTTTGTGGGCAATTTCTAGAGCCTCCTTTGGTTCTTCTTCTTATGCTGATAAGGGCGTTTTATGGGCTGAAAATGAGGAAGAACTGATAAAGTCAATGCGCCAGATTCTCGAACTAGAAAAGCCCGATATAAACCCATTCGAAGGGTTGAGTGCAGCCGGAATTGGCCTTCAAATTCAAAAATGCTACA
Organism: Schleiferiaceae bacterium; assembly: GCA_049631665.1. Lineage (GTDB taxonomy): Bacteria > Bacteroidota > Bacteroidia > Flavobacteriales > Schleiferiaceae > UBA10364. Next base: position 2,000 of record JBNAAX010000079.1, on the reverse strand, counting down.
ATGCAGTATTGTAGCTACTTTTCCACTATATTTAGACTTTCACAAAAATTCGAATTATGAGAAAACTTTTACTAGCATTTGCTGGACTTAGCGTTATCGGTGCTACCGCTCAGGAAGCACGCCTTGACCTAGGTCGTAGCGCGGCGATGTACGCAGCGACTCATGCTGATGGCACGCCATTGAATACTTCATACAACAAGCAGAGCTCTGCTGTTGCTATTGGTACCGCTCCAAACGTTTATGGTGCTGCTTTTGGCCCTAAGACGAATTTGGTGGCTAACGAAGATTTGAACACGATTGCATTCGTTCACCGTTCTGATTACGGAACAAACAACGACTACAGTTCTGGTTCATTGCGTTTTGACTACTCTACTGATGGTGGTTCAACTTGGACTTCTAACGCTGGACCTATCTGGAACCCTAACCTGAGCGGTTACGGCTACCCAGGTTTTGCGCGTTACCCGCACATTGGTATCCTAAACGAAAGCAACAACACGAACCCGTTGAATGCTTCAATCACTGTTTGGGCTCCGACCCTTGCTGGTACCAATGCAGGTGCGTGGGGTGGTGCTTTGGTAGGTACGCACAAGATGGACAACACAGTGACTAACATGGCTGTAGATACTACTGGTGGTCACTTAACATTGGAAGAATCGTTCACACAGGACGGTAAATTCTGGGGTGTGAGTTTCGATCACCCAAATTACACTGTTGAAGAGTACACAGATACAGCAATCGTATGGAAGGGAACAATGAACTTCTCTACGGATACGATGGCCTTGACTGAGATCAAAGCGTACTTGCCTGTAACGAACGATGCTACTAACGGTAAGATCTACGGCGACGGACGTATCTCATTTGACGAGAACGGTTCTACTGGTTACATCTCTATCGAAGCATACGACAGCTTAATTGCTCCAAATAAAGTAATCCACCCTTATCTGATTAAAACAACTGACGGTGGTTCTACGTGGGGCTCTGTAATGGGTCCAAATCTAGACTTATTGGTTGATCAAGCTTCAGGCGATAGCTTGAAAACAATCTTCTCTACAATTACTGGTGGATGGTCTATAGGTAGCTTGACTTCTTCTACTCGTGGACACGATATGGCGGTTGATGCAAACGGTAACCCACACATGTTTGTACACGTATTCCCAGGTGTTGGTACTACGCCAACAGGTGGTACCATGGCCGGTGACTTCGTATACTACCCAGGTGTAAACTTGTTGGTGGACATATACACTACTGATGGTGGTTTGACTTGGAAGTGTAACATCGTTAGCCAAGTGTTTACTTGGGATTACGAATTCGATCCAACGAATGGTCCGGTAACAGAATCTACTCGCCCTCACATCTCAATGAGCTCTGACCGCGAGATGATGTTCTTCTCGTGGTTCGAGAGTGATACATCATTCGTAACTGGTACTGATAACAACTTCCCAGATTGGAGATGTCAAGGGTACAACGTATTGGGTGATTCATTGGAAGGTCAAATGACTGTAATGGGCACATTCGGTGATGCTACTTGGGGTAACGTTGCAGACTACGCGTTTGACAATGGTGACGGTACTTACCAGTTGCACATGACTTACGCTCCTATTGAAGACTTCGGTACATTCTCCGTATTAAGTCCAATCGACTTTTACTACTTAGGTTCTCCTTACCCGAATAACATTGGTATTGAAGAAATGGAAGCACAAAACTTCTCAGTAAGCCAAAACTACCCGAACCCTACAAACGGTTTGACTAAGGTGGCTATCGAGAGTGTCGAAGCAGCTGCATTTACCATGAATATCATGGACATCACAGGACGTTCTATTGGAGTACGTGACCTAGGTCGTCTAGATGCAGGTCGTCACATTGAAGAGATTGATGCAACAGGATTCGCTCCAGGTATCTACTTCTACACTGTAAGCTCTGCAGGACACCAAAGCACTAAGAAATTCATCGTAGAGTAATACTACGCTTTAGAATTCAATAAAAGAAAACCCCCAGCGCAC
>JBNAAX010000078.1:0-5470 GCA_049631665.1 Schleiferiaceae bacterium | reverse complement strand
TCAATATGACGGCTTACTCCTTCGTTGTGGTCGTACCACGCATCAAAGAGTTGAATGAATATCCACTGCGTCCATTTGTAATAGGAAGGATCTGTGGTCTTGAATTCACGCGACCAATCCAGGCCGAAACCGATATTGTCGAGCTGTTGGCGGTAGCGTGCGGTATTTATCTCCGTTGTTTTCTCTGGGTGCTGACCCGTTTGGATGGCATATTGCTCTGCCGGCAATCCAAAGGCATCATAGCCCATCGGGTGTAGGACGTTAAAGCCCTTTTGCTTCTTGTAACGACCATAGATGTCAGAGGCGATGTAGCCCAGCGGGTGACCTACGTGCAGACCCGCACCCGATGGGTACGGGAACATGTCCAAAACATAGAATTTTGGCTTGTCCTGTGAATTTGATGCATGGTAGGTGCCTTCAGCAGCCCATTTGCCCTGCCATTTCTTGTCAATTTCCTGATGATTGTACTCCATGTCGTTAAAGAAGTGTTGAACACGCGCGAAATTAGTGAATGATGGGGCAGGAATTACTATTTTCGCTCCAATGAGTTCCAAAGAGCAAAAATTTACCGCCTCTCGAGTGCGTTCTTCCTACCTCAGTGTAGTAGTATCCATGACCCTTGTCCTATTTGTTTTGGGCCTTTTGGGCACCTTAGTGTTGAGCGCCAGTGACTTATCAAAGGCTGTACGCGAGAATTTCACCTTCACCTTGGTCTTGGAAGAGTCCATTCCAGAGGCGGATTTGAAGACATTATTGAAAACGCAACAGTTGGCACCGTACGCGAAAAGTGCACAGTTGGTAACGAAAGAAGCGGCTGCGGAGAGTCTTGAGGCCGCATTGGGAGAGGATTTCGTTGATTTTCTTGGATACAACCCATTGAGCAATACCATTGATATCAATCTGCAAGCCAATGTGGTGGCGGAAGGTGATCTGGATGCACTCAAAGCGCAGATGATGGAAGAAGAATATGTCAAAGATGTATTGTACGACCGCGATTTAGTGGTCTTGGTCAACGACAACATAGAGAAGATCTCATTTGTGCTTCTTGGAGCGTCAGCCGTTCTTTTGGCAATCGCTTTGGCCTTGATCAACAGCAGCATTCGACTCACCATTTATTCCAAAAGATTTTTATTGAAGACGATGCAACTTGTCGGCGCTACAAGCACATTCATTCGTCGACCGTACATCATGAATGCCTTATTACTTGGCACAATTAGTACGGCACTTTCGTTGGGCTTATTGGCCGGTGCGGGCTACCTTAGTGCAGCATACTTCCCTGGATTGGAGCAACTCTTTGCCGTGGAAGTGCTATTTTCTGTCGGTGCAGCTTTATTGGCAATAGGCCTTGTTGTTCCTGGAGTGAGCACAGCTTTTGCCATTCGCAGATATTTAAAATTGAGAACAAACGAATTATACTTTTAAGATGGATAACAAAGAAACTTTCCTTTTTGACCGCCGTAAGTACACGGTTTTGATTGCAGGACTCATTATGTTGGCCGTAGGCTTTGGTTTAATGCTAGGCGGTGGTTCTGAGAACCCGTCAGAGTTTAATCCAGAGATTTTTGGTGCGCAACGCGTGGGTATTGCACCTTGGTTCCTATTCATCGGTTTACTTTTGCCGATTGTGGCCATCATGATGCCTAAGAAAGACGCTTAACTCGTCAATAATGACTCCGATCCAAGCCTTGTTTTTAGGTCTTATCCAAGGCCTCACTGAATTTTTACCGGTAAGCTCATCCGGCCACCTCGAGATTGGTAAAGCCTTGTTTGGCTTAGACCTTTCCGGTAAAGAAAGTCTCACCTTCGATGTTGTAGTGCATGCAGGTACAGCGTTGAGTACGATTGTTGTATTCCGCAAAGACATTGGCCAAATCATAAATGGCCTATTGAAATTTAAGTGGAACGCAGAGACAAAATTCGCGCTCTTTATCCTGGTTTCTATGGTGCCTGCAGGTATCATAGGCTTAGCTTTTGAGGAACAGATAAGTGCCTTATTTGAAGGCCAGCTCTTGCTCATTGGGGCGACATTGACCATTACCGGTTTACTGCTCTTCATGGCTGATCGCGCACGAGACACCAACAAAGAACTCAACTGGGTCGATGCTCTTATCGTCGGTCTGGCTCAAGCTGTAGCCATCTTGCCTGGTATTTCGCGAAGCGGCTCGACCATTGCTACTTCAGTGATTTTAGGCATAGACCGCGCAAAGGCAGCTAGATTTTCCTTCTTAATGGTGCTGCCTATCATTCTAGGTAAGGCCTTGCTCGATGCTAAGGACATCGTCTCTGGAGAAGCGATGGGCACAGAGGTGGGCGCATTCCCACTTATACTTGGACTGTTGGCTGCATTCTTCAGCGGAATAGTAGCTTGTAACTGGATGATTGCCTTGGTAAAACGCAGTCAACTGAAGTATTTCTCCTTCTACTGTTTTGCAGTGGCACTCATCGTTTTGGTGAGCCAATTCTTCTAGTATCCCCCAATGACAGCGGATGAAATCAAAGCGGGCCAAGTACTCTTGGTGGATAAACCTCTAGAGTGGACCAGTTTTCAGGCCGTTGCCAAGATTCGATACACCCTTCAAAAAGAATTGGGTTTAAAAAAACTTAAAGTTGGCCATGCCGGTACTCTGGATCCTCTTGCCACTGGTCTATTGATTATTTGCGTAGGGAAGAAGACCAAGGAAATAAGTGCCTACATGGGGCAAAGCAAAGAGTATGTAGCAGAAATCACTTTTGGTGGCACGACGCCTTCCTATGATTTAGAAAGTGAGATAGACGCCACATTCCCTACAGCTCATATTGACAGAGCAGCCATTGAAGCTGTTCTTCCTCAGTTTACTGGCGACATCCAGCAGTATCCACCTATATTTTCAGCCATTAAGCAGGGCGGAGTTCGCATCTATGAGAAAGCGCGTGCCGGCGAAGAGGTTATTGTGGAACCTCGTAGCATCACTATCCATGAATTAGAAATCTTGTCTTTTGAAAACAATGTACTCTCTCTACGGGTGCTTTGCGGCAAGGGAACATATATCCGCTCTTTAGCACACGATTTGGGCAAGGCCCTTAGTTCAGGTGGGCATCTCAGCGGATTGCGTCGAACAAAAATCGGGTCTTTCGAGGCCGATGGCGCGAAAGACCCGATACAATGGTCTGAATATTTTAAAGAAGTCCTCGAGCGTTAGTCGAGGTATTTACTCTTCCAAAGATTTGCATTGAAATTCTTCATGCGGCTAAAGCCGTACAGGGCTGTCATTGCCCCGGTAGAGAATACCATCCAGAAGAAGAAGATCACGCGAATGTGCAAAATGGTACCGGTATCCTTTGGACCTCTCATTAGGTTCTCCGGGAAGAGCAATGCTACCGCCAAACAAAAAATGAACACGGTCTTCATTAAGCTTTCGAAATCTCTAAAAGGATATACCAAAGCCTTGCGCAACGGGTGAAGATCGTTTCCCCATTGTGCTAATAGGTAGTGGTAGCCACCGCCCATAGGAACGAACAACAACGGGTCTTTATCTTTTTCTGCGAGTTTGAACATGCCTGCAGGAGCAATCATTTTGAAACCGGTGATCTCGCGCTCCTGTGCTTTCTCAAAGGCCTTAATTGCATCTAGCGCTTCGGCAGGAAACGTACCGTTGAAATGCTTTGAATCTAAGAAACGCAAACGGTAATCCACACAAAGCTTCTTGATGTCTTCGATGTGGTAAATGCGCGATGCTTCGAGTGCATCGAAATTTAGTGTTTCACTGTTTCCCTCGGAGGTAAATAGGTTCCCTAGGATGCGTTCGCCTTCTGTAGGTTGTGAAAGCAGTACCTCGAAACCCGCAAGGATTTCAGCGTTTGTCGGTTGTGTGTTCTTTGAACGAATGCCGTTCAATTGGTCAAGAAGATTAATTCCCATGCTCTAGTTAGTTGCTATCTGTTCGGGAACTCATGGCGCGTAGATTTAACAAAGTTCGCAAATGCATTGTTCAATGTCAATTGGTTTGTCAAAAACTTGACAAGGGGGGTGTCGAAATCGTACCTTTGTATTCTTATTAATTCAAAATTTCAAAGCCCGTAAGCTATGAAAATGAAACTTTCTCACTTCGCGTATGAGCTCCCAAAGGAACTCATCGCGCAGGAACCAACCTTGCACAGAGACGACAGCAGGTTGATGGTGGTCCACAAGGACACTGGCGAAATCGAACACAAGCACTTCCACCAATTGATCGATTATTTCAACGACGGTGATGTAATGGTGCTCAACAATACAAAGGTTTTTCCTGCCCGAATGTGGGGCAACAAGGAGAAGACTGGTGCGCGTATTGAGGTGTTCTTGCTTCGTGAATTGAATGCTGAAAGCCGTCTTTGGGATGTTCTTGTTGATCCGGCGAGAAAGATTCGTATTGGGAATAAACTCTACTTCGGTGAGGACGATTCGTTGGTTGCTGAGGTTATTGATAATACCACTTCACGCGGACGTACACTGCGTTTCTTGTTTGACGGTTCTTACGAGGAATTCCGTGCGAAATTGACGACGATGGGTGAAACGCCGCTTCCAAAATACATTGACCGCGAGCCTACTATTGACGACGCTGAGCGTTACCAAACCATCTTTGCAAAAGAAGAAGGCGCTGTTGCCGCTCCTGTTGCAGGTTTGCATTTCTCAAAACAATTGATGAAGCGATTGGAAATTAAGGGAGTTCACTTGCCAGAATTGACACACCATGTAGGTCTTGGAACGTTCCGTCCTGTAGAGGTTGAAGATCTGAGCAAGCACAAAATGGACAGCGAGCAATTCATCATGCCTCAATCTACTGCAGATGTGGTAAATGAAGCTCTTGCCAACAAACGTCGTGTGTGTGCCATTGGTACCACTACGGTAAGAACATTGGAAAGTTCACTAACTACAGGTGGACGTGTTACTGAGACGGAAGGTTGGACCAACAAGTTCATCTTCCCGCCGTATGAAGTAAAGATCCCGAATGCGATGGTAACGAATTTCCATCCTCCAGGTTCTACTTTGTTAATGATGAACAGCGCCATGTTGGGTCACGACCTTGCGATGCATGCCATCAATGTTGCCATCAAAGAGAAGTACCGCTTCCTCGCCTTTGGCGATGCGATGTTGATCATCTAATTCACTAAGATTTCATGATGAGAAGCCCTGCCAGTTTTGGTGGGGCTTTTTAATTGGTGCCCTCAAAAGCTTTGAGATATTCTTGGGCAATTTTGGGCCAATTGAAGTGCGCTTCAATCCTAGCTTGCGCTAGGCTTCCTTGTTCGATTTGCACCTCCTTATTAGGAAGGTTTTGAAGCATAGCGGTCAATTCTTCTTCGCTGCTCCACAAGCCGCCTAAGCCACCCAAAACACTTGCATTGAACGGATTGCTGTGGGCAAGAACAAAAGCGCCACAGCCCATGGCCTCTAAGAGTGCGGGGTTCGTGCCACCAGCACTATGTCCGTGCAGGTAAGCCTCGCAATGGGTAC
>JBNAAX010000077.1:0-5619 GCA_049631665.1 Schleiferiaceae bacterium | reverse complement strand
AAGTGATGCCTTGGCTTAGACCAAGCGCCACATTGGCGGCAATAGCCATCCAAGGTGCATTCATGGTCAAGAGGAGGTAAGGAATGATTGCCGCTATGCACCAGCCTAAAACTAAGGACCACTTCCGTCCGATACTGGTGAGTAGGTGACCTGTGAATAAATTGGCCACAGCTTTCGATAGACCAAAAGTTGCCACCATGATGAGCGAAGATTGTGCTTCTTCCATGCCCCAGCTCGAGGTGATCAAAGGCAGTAGACTGCGCTCAAAACCGACCATTGAGCCCACAAAAGCACTCATGAGAACCAATAGTGTAAACAAGGGCCAATTCTCCTTAAGGCCTAGGAGACGCTGTTTCACTTTTTACGAATCTTAATACCGAACCAGGCGTAGATGAGCGTCATTACCGGTGAAATCAGGTTAAAGAAGGCGTACATGAAATAATCGCCTGTAGCTACTCCTAATACGGAGCTTTGGTATGCGCCACAAGTATTCCATGGGATAAGAACAGAGGTTACTGTACCGCTGTCCTCAAGGGTTCTACTCAAGTTTTCCGGTGCTAACCCTCGTTTATCGTACACGTCTTTGAACATTCTACCTGGAACGACAATGGCCAAATATTGGTCGGAAGCAGTTACGTTCAATACTCCACAAGCGACAAGCGTACTTGTAATAAGCGATGCCGTATTCTTGGCAAGACCCACAATTGCTGTGGTTATGGTCGCTAAAAAGCCACAGGCTTCCATTGCGCCACCAAAGGCCATTGCACTTAGGATGAGCCATACGGTGCCCATCATGCCTGACATACCATAGCTACTCAGGAGATCGGCGAGAATAGGGTTGTCGCTAGGAATGGATATATCGCCATATACACTGCGCATGGCGGTTTCATACAACGGATATTCACCTCTGCCAAGTTGGGTCAACAGGTTTCCTTGGAACAGTAAGGCCATAACAAGACCGCCCAGTATACCTATGGAAATAGCTACCAATGCATCTGTCTTTTGAGCAATAAGTGCAATGACCCCTACAGGGACTAAGAACACCCAAGGAGTTACGTTAAAGGTCTCAGCGATGAGGTTTTGAACTACTGCAATTTCTTCGGAATTCAGGGCGCCATTGGAATAGCGCAAGCCTATAACCGTGAACAGGATTAACGATATAACTAGACTAGGTACTGTCGTGTAAAGCATGTAACGGATGTGCGTGAATAGATCCGTACCCGCCATAGCAGGGGCAAGGTTGGTCGTATCGCTCAACGGACTTAATTTATCGCCGAAATAGGCACCCGAGATGACGGCGCCTGCAACAATGGCAACAGGAATTCCCATGGTTTGTCCAATCCCCATGAGTGCGATACCTACCGTCGCGGTTGTTGACCAAGACGAACCGGTACTCAAACTAACTAGGGCAGAAATAATCACAGCTGTCGGTAAAAAGAACGTTGCATTGATTAGATCCAATCCGTAGTAAATCATGGCCGGCACAATACCGCCAACTAGCCAAGTCCCTGCAAGTCCTCCAATAAGAATAAGGATATAGATGGCACTCGCCGTATCCTTAACATTGGCTTTGATTTTGTCTAGAATGGCTTCGACTTTCGTCCCGTTCATGGCACCTATACCGCCTGCAACAAGTGCTGAAACGAGCAGGATGACTTGGTTCGAGCCGCTCAGGGCATCGTCGCCGTAGACATAACCAACATTGAACCAAAGCAAAAGCATGAGCACTACCAATGGGCTCAATGCCAGTAGCAGCTGTAGAGTGTGTTTCTTTTGTGCCATATCCCGCAAGATACAACGCGCGAGCCTTCTTAGCTCATCGCTGTGATAATGTCTTGCTTAGTGATGATATGATGCCCTTCATCGAATTCTACGAGTACCGCACGGTGTCCTTCTTTCACCATTCGAGCCACGTCTTCAATAGGTCTGGTAAGCTCAACTACCGGATATGCCGCACCCATCACTTCACCAATAAGCACATTGGAATTTGGGTTGTCTAACATGCAGTTCAGTATGCATTGATCGTCAATAGCACCTACCACTTTACCTTCTTCAATAACAGGGATTTGAGTGATGTCGTGAGTCTTCATCAAGCTTGCCGCGTTGCTGATTGGGGCAGTAGGGCTGACTGTAACTAAAGGCAAATGACTGTGTCCGTCGATAAGGTCCTTTGCGACTTTGTTGGCTGGAGCGAGGAATCCTCTATCGCGCATCCAATCGTCGTTATACACTTTTCCTACGTAACGAGATCCGTGGTCGTGGAAGAGCACAACCACCACATCTTCAGGGGTAAGCTGGTCCTTAAGCTGACGCAGGCCTTGGAAGGCTGAGCCGCAGCTGTATCCTAAGAACAGACCTTCTTTCTTGGCCAATTCTCTCGTGGCAAGCGCACCGTCTTTGTCCGTAACCTTCTCGAAGAAATCAATAACGTCGAAATCAACATTCTTCGGCAAGATATCTTCACCAATACCTTCGGTGATGTAGCTGTAGATTTCCTTTTCGTCGAATTCCCCGGTCTCGTGGTACTTTTTGAACACTGAACCGTAGGTATCAATACCCCATACTTTAACAGCAGGGTTTTGCTCTTTTAAATATTTCCCAACTCCTGAAATAGTCCCTCCAGTGCCCACACCTACCACGAAATGAGTCACTTTGCCTTCCGTCTGCTCCCAGATTTCAGGTCCTGTGCTTTCGTAGTGTGCCTCACGGTTACTGAGGTTATCGTATTGGTAGGGGTAAAATGAATTGGGAATTTCTTCATTTAATCGTGATGCAACGCTGTAGTAGCTGTCCGGGTGCTCCGGTGCGACATTAGTTGGGCACACAATAACTTCTGCACCCATCGCACGCAGGATATCCATCTTTTCCTTGCTTTGTTTATCACTGAGCGTACAGATGAGCTTGTAGCCTTTAACAATCGCCGCTAATGCAAGCCCCATACCCGTGTTCCCAGAGGTACACTCTATGATGGTGCCGCCGGGTTTCAAATCGCCACGTGCTTCGGCATCTTCGACCATTTTAAGTGCCATGCGGTCTTTCACGCTATGTCCGGGGTTGAAGTATTCCACCTTGGCGTAAACAGGACAAGGGAAATCCGCCGCGATTTTATTGAGTTTGATCATCGGAGTATCTCCAATGGTATCTAAGATGCTGTCGTAAATAGGACGCATAAAATTGTTTTTGGGTTGCTTCAAAGTTACGCAACTATTGCAAGGCTGCTAAAAGCTTTAAGAGAATCTTATACTCTTTATGGGGTCCAATTTTGAAATCCACCGCACCGGGAATCGAAGTACGACAAAAGCTACTGCTAGGAAAGCAGCATTGGCGGAAACAATCCAGGCAAAATCGAAGGAAATCGGTGCCACTGAAATATAGTAGGTACTTGGGTCCAATTCGATGAGCCCAAACTGCCATTGCACAAAACTTGCTCCCAATCCAATGAGATTGCCCCACACCAATCCTTGAGCTAGTATACGCATGCTTAGCCACATAAATACTTGTAAGATCAATCGATCCGAAGCGCCCAACGCCTTTAGCGTACCAATCATTTTGGTGCGGTCTACAATCAATACGAGCAAAGCAATACATAGGTTAGCTACAGCCACTATGAGCACTATGGCTAATACCAATAAGATGTTCGTGTCAAAAAGCTCTAGCCAGCCAAATATCGCCGGGTGGCGGTACTCTAAGCTTTGAACTTGCATGTTGTAGGGGACAATGGCGTTCCAGTAGGCAGCAACCGTATTTCGGTGCTCAGGGTCGTTTAAAACAATGCTGTAATGGGTTACGCTGTCGTTTCTCCAGCCGTTTAACCGTCGTACATCCTCAATATCCATGATGATGTGGTTGCGATTAAATTCGTCCAACCCTGTTTCAAAGGCACTTAATACGACGGCATCCCGTAATCTTGGCGCACTTTGTTGGTCTCTGATGGAGACTAGTACTGCGGTATCACCCACCGACAAGGCTAGGTTTTTTAATAGGGACCGAGATACATGAATACCATATCGCCCTACATTAGAAGACTTTTTGGAAGAAAACTCCGCGAGAAAACTACTCATCTTTTGGCTGTCGTAACCAATAATCTCAATTCCCTCGAAAACGTCTTCGGATGGATTCACAAGCAGCGAGGCCTTTCGGATTTCGGCGTGCATGTGTTTTATCAATCCTTCCGATAATAGGGCCGATTGTAGCGAGTCTGAGAGTAGAATAGCACCGCTTTCACCAGTGCGTTTCATGGAATACTCGTTGATATTGATGTCGCCCTCTAAACTTCTGAATTGGTCATTTATAGCATGTTGCAAACCCTTGCCTGAAGTGATTGATAAGATAACCAGCGCCATACCTAGGGCAGTGGCATAGGTACTTAACTTAAGCAGTGGTCGAACCACAGAGGGACCCGACGACTTTCGTATCTTTTGCGCTATGGAAAAAGCTTCTTTCACTCTCTCGCAATTTAGAACAACTCTCGCGTTATTCGCGGTATTGCTCCTGTGCTTTTCTACGCGCGGGCAAGAAAGTTACTTGCCGGGTATTGCGCAGCCTGGAGAGTACTACATGAAGCTGACCGAAAAATCTGTGGCGGTTGTAGCCAATGCGACCTCCTTATTGCCCAACGGAACCCATACGGTGGATCATTTGATTTCGCTGAGTGTGGATGTTAGACAGGTCTGGGCTCCGGAACACGGCTTCAGAGGCGACGCAGATGCTGGAGAGCATGTGGAAGACGGCCGCGATCCGAAAACAGGCATACCTATCAAGAGTTTATACGGTAAAACGAAGCGTCCACCAACCGAATGGCTAGAGGGCTTGGATTGGGTCATCTATGATATTCAAGACGTCGGGGTTCGATTCTATACCTACAGCACTACGTTGAGCTATGTCATTGATGCATGTGTAGAAGCCGGTGTCCCGCTCATGATTATGGACCGGGGCAATCCAAACGGTCATTATATCGACGGTCCCATCTTAAAACCAGGCTTCGAAAGTATGGTAGGCTTACATCCTATACCGGTAGTGCACGGCTTAACCATGGGAGAATATGCCTCCATGGTCTATGGTGAGCATTGGATGCCTGCGACAGAGAATGAACAGTGGCGCACCGCCTTCGAAAAGAAAGGCGGCATAGAGGTTATTCATTGCAAAGGGTATTCTCACAATAAAGTCTTCAAGGAATTCCAAGTTCCTCCATCACCTAACCTGCGCTCCATAGAGGCTATTTGGCATTACCCAAGCTTGTGTTATTTCGAGGGCATACCCATATCTTGTGGACGAGGTACCGATGCACCATTTACCCGTTTTGGTGCACCGTGGCTTGGTGGGGAAGGGTACGAGCATCAATTCACACCTGCGCCAGATCACGGATCGAAGTATCCCAAATTTCAAGGAAAGCAATGTGGTGGGGTTCAATTGCCTCAGGACCTAAGTACTGCCCCAAAGGAAATAGATTGGAACCATTTATTTGATGCCTATGCATACTGGAAAGGGAATTCTCCCACGGAGGCGCCAGAATTTTTCAATGCGTTCTTCAAAAAATTGGCCGGTTCAAATGAACTACAAGAAGCCTTGGAATCAGGTATGAGCGTCGAGGAGTGGGTGAACTCTTATTATGGAGAGTTG
>JBNAAX010000076.1:0-5769 GCA_049631665.1 Schleiferiaceae bacterium | reverse complement strand
AGCGAGCAATCGTATCCCCTGCGGTAACGATATCCCCTTCTTGCTTGTACCACTCGGCAACCTGACCCGCAATCTGTGCTTGGATCTCACTTGGACGCTGCTCAGGACGTAGCATGGTTACCTGGCCCTTGCCCTGAATGTTCTGTGTCCAAGGAAGGAACAAAGCCAACAAACTCACCACCGCTATGATGGTAAAGCGACGCTTGATTTTTGGCCCAATGAATGGGTTACCCAATTGATTGAAACTCTTGTATCGAGTTGGATCAATTCTGCCTGAAATAATTTGTCTTGATAATTTCAGCATGGTATTAAAGTTTAATCGTTTGTGTACTGTGTGAGCATACTACATCTAAGTTCGAGGCAGCTACTAATGTCCACGGTTGTTTTTCATCCCAAATGAAGTCAATAATGGCTTTTCTATCAACTGGATCAAATAGGTGAAATACATCATCTACCAAGAGTAATCTTGGACGAGTAATGATAGCTCGCGCAAGTAGAATTCTCTCAATGAGTGAGCTTGATAGTGGAATAGCCGTTGGTCCCACTGGTGTTTCATAGCCCATTGGAAGGCTCATGATGAAATTTTTGAGCCCAAGACCGTTTACAGCCCACTCTACATCACTTAGCTCAATTTCCGGACGACCTAGTGTAATGTTCTCAAGTAGAGTTCCTTCAAATAATGTTTCACTTAAAAAACAATCTCCAATATTATAGCGTAAATCTGCAGTATTGAGGTTACCCGCTGTATGACCGTTATAGCTAACAGTACCGTTGGTTGCTTCATATTGTGCAGAAAGTAATCGAAGTAAAGTTGATTTACCCGAACCGTTTGCACCTGTAATTACGACTCTTGCTCCTGAAGCAATAGAGGTATTAATATTCTTTAAAATATCAATCTTCCCGTCTTCGGAGGTATAGCTTAAATTTTTTAAATCAATCGCAGCCCCTTTGCCGGTATCGATATCACTAAACATTATTATGCCCTGATCTTCTTCCATAGGAATATCTGTGACAGAGCTAATTTTTTCTACGGCTGTCAATACATCATACATCGGCTCCATGGTGAGAATTAATTTCTCTGCAGAATTCACAATGAGAATAATTACAATCTCAGAAGCTACAAACTGACCAATGTTGATTTCATTTTCGATAACTAACAACCCACCGATGACCAAAAGTCCTAATGTCACCAAAGCCTTGAACCCGACAATGTTGGAAAATTGAAAAATCAACACCTTCCAATGTTTTTTACGGTGCTCGAGATATTGACTTACTAATCCATCTGTTTTTTCCAGTGGTAACTCGGTGTGACCTGCTCGTTTAAATGTATCCATGGTTCGAGCAATTTCTTCAAGCCAATGAGCCACTTTATACTTCATCGTACTCTCTTGTATACTGCTTTCTAATCCACGAGGCCCTGTGTAATAGAGTATCGCAGTAAGCAATGCTATCAGAGCAACACCGAAGGTGATAAAAATAGGATGATACGTACTTAGTAATAGTAGACCAAAGATTATTTGGATGGCAGATGCACTGAAATCCATCAATAGCTTTGGAAGACCGTGTTGAATATTCAAAATATCAAAAAACCGGTTGATCAACTCAGGAGGATATTTTCCTCGAATACTAAAGTTTTGAAACCTCGGAATACGATAAGTAAACTCAAAGGCAGCCCGGGCGAAGATTCTTTGCTGAATAATTTCCGCAATACTTAGTTGCATTACTTGAAATATTCCTCCAGCGATAACTCCGAGTGTCACAATGGCACTTAGAATTATCCAGTTGGTACTCACTGTACCTGCTTGTATAAGTCCAATAATGGCTTGAATACCGAGGGGAAGGGTAAGTGATACTAGCGAATAAAAGATGGAATAAGCATACAAATAGAGAATGTCTCTCTTGTCCACAGAGAGCATCGCTAAGAGCTTTTGAAATGGATGTTTATTCATCGTTACTTATGGTTTTTAATGTCAATTCAGTTAAAAAATCTATAATGTCCTCACAACCGGCCTTGGCATCCGACAAACGCGGTAAATGTTCAACAAAGAACTGCTGGCTTTGTGCAGCAGATATAATCGTTGAGAACAAACTGTGCGGAAATTTATACTTCGGGTTAATTTGCAATGCTATCATGGATAAGATATCGCAAATGCGATTATACCCGCGGAAGTAACCTTCTTTGTTCTCCACATCTACTTCTTTCGTTAAATAGATTTTTGGATACTCTGCAACAACGATACGCTGAAGGGTTCCTTCGTTGATGTGCGGGATACGCGCATCTTGATCCATTGGAGCGACAAGGAGTTGAACAGCGCGTTTGAGTTTGTTCTCAGGGCTGTTGAGTATGATAAACTCTTGGGCCAATTTTACTTCAAGCCATCCCCAGTACCAGTTGATCAGGTACGCTAATAGTTGATGCTTGTTCTGAAAATACCTGTAAACACTGGCCTCTGTGCTTTCGATAGCGGTAGCAATCTTCTTGAACGTCAACTGCTCATAGCCCATCTGCTCCATGAGTTCAATGCTCTTGGAGAGGATGCGCTTTCCCAAATCCGTTTCTTCCGGATTCTTCTGATACAACTTGTGACTAACAGTGATGTTTAGTACGTTCATAATATTTAAACTACAGCTAAATAGTTGTTTAGCAATGCGAATATAATAGTAATACTATCATTAACAAAAACAAATTATCATATCCTTATCATAAGAGAAGCTTATGACAGGAGTTCAGCTAGCGCTTTTTTCAGTTTAGATTCATCCAATTCTTTGATGGGGAAGCCCAGTGGACCAATACCTGCTTCATGTACCAAACGGTTCCAAAGGAATTGGTCGGCAATGTGTGGAATGATTAATTGCCTCTTATTAAAGCGCAATGCGCTGTGTGTGGTTCCAGAACCGCCATGGTGAACGGTAGCTCTTACTCTTTTGAATAGCCAATCGAAAGGCACATTATCTACTACAAATGCCCACGAGGGTAGCGGCTCTTCAATTTCAATACCGCCCCAACTTTTATTAATTACCACGGGTATTTCTAACTCACTACAAACCTTGAGAATAATGCGTCCAATCTCTTTTGGTCTACCGTTGATCATTGAGCCGAAACCAATGTATAAGGGCTCGGGATGGTTTTCCAGAAAATCAGTTAATGCAGATGATGGCTTCCAATGTTGGGCTTTGTTGCGTTCCCTGAACTCGGTAATGCCTACCTGTTCTGGCCAGTATTCCGGTTGTGGAAACAGGGTATTGGAAATGGCATACTCTACAGGAAGCTTCTTTAATAGGAATTCTTTGAGTTCCGCCTTCTTCAATGCTTTAATGCCCCATTCTTTAACCACTGGATTGGCGTATCCAAGTATGGCCTGATTGATAAGCGCATAATTTGCGATGCTGTAGGTCCAGCGATTCCATCTCGTGCCCCTAGGTTTCCCGAAGCCAATGGACGGTTCATGATCTACAGCGTGAAGCATGCAAGGCACAGGACTGAGCATACGAATCTTTCGGTCCATTCGAAGTGCAGCTATCACTGGGTATATGCACTTGATATGGTGAATAATACGGTCCGGTTTAAAGGTTTCGTCCGCCGAGCGCTGGTCTTTGATAAGCTGTTGCTGTATTGTTTTGGTGCTGCGCATCAACTTTAGAATGATGCCAATCCTGCTCCATCCAGAGCCTATTTGACCTGTGATTTTCTTGACTTCAGGATCGTCCATGAGCGCCAAGAAATCGGCCGTCATTGGATAGAATAGAGGGCTGACTTCTTTTGCAAGATTTTCGAATTGTGCGGGCATACAAAAGGCTACCTCATGGCCCGAATCTTTAAGCTCTTCACCAAGGGCAAGAAAGGGCTCCATGTCACCACGGGAGCCTAAAGACATGAGTAAAACCTTATCCATTTTTTCTTGAACGTTCCGATTGCTCGTGGGAAGTGGCAGGTATTAACTCTTCTAAGCCGGAAAATTCTAAAGTTCTGCCATCCACAGCGGCGGCTTTCTGCAACCCTTGCAGGTGAGCAATAGTCGTGTGATCCAGGAAAGTAGTTTGGGTAAAGTTCAGAACAACAAGCTCTGATTCAGCCAGCGCATTGTCGATCTGTTTTTTCAAATCTAAGTAGTTGGAAAAAGTATATGCACCGTTCAAATGAAGCTCGTTTGAAGAGCTTATGATATTGGTTGTGAACAGTTTGGAAATGCTGACTTTACCGATGATGAACAACAAATAGTTGCATAAAATCCCGATGCCAATACCAATAATAAGGTCCGTCGCAAGTACGGCGAGGAGGGTGGTTACAAAAACAATGATTTCAGTGGTGCCAATCTTGTACATGTGAACAAATTCCTTGGGCGAAGCCAAGCGAAATCCTGTGAAAACGAGCATTGCTGCAAGTGCCGACAGAGGGATAAGTTCAATAATAGAACTTGCTACTAATAGAAAGACCAGAAGGAATGCACCATGGAAGAAGTTGGCCCATTGTGTTTTCCCGCCATTATTAACATTAGCTGAGGAACGAACGATCTCGCTAATCATAGGTAAGCCTCCAATCAGTGCTGCAAGTGATGAGCTTGACCCCATGGCCAACAAGTCCTTGTCGAGGTTCGATTTACGCTGGTACGGGTCGAGAGCGTCCACTGCTTTTGCACTCAAAAGACTTTCAATAGCGGCCACCAGGGCTATTCCAATTACAGCCGACCAGAAAGCGCCCTCGCCAATCTTTGAAAAACTCGGCAGTGTAAAGCCATCACTTCCGAATAAGTCTTTTGGCATTTGAACCAAGGCCAGCTTGTCTGTGCCGAAATATTGCGCCATCGCGATAGTAACAATCATCACCCACATTGGTGCAGGTACAGCTTTAATTGGAGTCCAATTTATTTTCGGATGCACCATCAAGATGAGTATGGTGGCAATGGCGATAATTGCAGCATAACTGTTTATCTGAAGCAATGCATTTGGGATTTGCGTAGTGGTCTCAAGTATGCTCGCTTTTTCAGGCTGAACACCAATGGCAGGAAAAAACTGTTTGATCATTATGATTACACCGATAGCTGCAAGCATTCCGTGTACGGCTGCAGAAGGAAAGAAATCTCCAACCTTACCAACTTTTAATAGGCCAAAAAGTGCCATGATGGCTCCTGCCACGACAATAGCCCCTAGAGTATGAGGATAACCGGCGTATCCAGATTCTACTCCAGCTCCTCCAAGGCCTTCTGCAGCGCCTAAAATCACAACAATGAGGCCTGCTGCAGGTCCGGAAATTGTAACAAATGTCCCTGAAATTCTTGAGCCGATGAGTCCTCCAACGATGGCTGTGATCAAACCAGCAAGTGGCGGTACTCCTGAAGCGATGGCAATTCCTAAACAAAGCGGTAATGCAATCAGTGAGACGCTAAATCCCGAGGAAAGGTCGTCTTTGAAATGGGCTTTTAATCCAGCAAGACCAGTTTTCGGCATTGTCGATTTATCCATGGTGTTTCGGTGCTTTTGTGACTCCATTAGAGGGAGCCAATTTTATCTTGGATTTAAATGTAATTCGAAATGTCGAGAGATTCTTGGTTCTGATCGAATCGAAGAATGTGAAAACCAGCTAATGGTTTATAAATGTTGGGATTACTGCGTGTATAAATATTGAAGTATACTGGGATAAGCGGCACTTATGAATTAGGACAAAGAAAAAGCCAACCCAAGTTGTGGGCTGGCTTAGTTCTTTTTGGATCACCAAGTGGAGTCGGCGGGAATCGAACCCGCGTCCAAACAAGGAAGCCTGAGGCTTTCTAC
>JBNAAX010000075.1:0-5859 GCA_049631665.1 Schleiferiaceae bacterium | reverse complement strand
GGAAGAGCAGATCCGAACGGCCGTGAAAACCATAAATGATGCCGTAGCACGCTTTGAGGAGCGCTATGCGGTGCAGGACAAGCAAGACGTACTCAGTATGTGTGCCCTGCAGTTGGCATCGCGTGCGGAATTGGCCACGCAACAATCTCATGACGTTCAGTCTCAGGCAGGCAAAGCGCTTGCCGATGTAGAAGCTGCATTAGATGCGGCCCTACAAGAAAGGTAAAAGTTTCCCATACTTGCTGTTTTTTGTGTCAAACTCAACGAGCACGTTGTTATGACTCTAGCTCGATGCGTTACGAGCAGGCCGCACCTTTTCGAAGGGAGTTCGCTCCAGTGGAAGGTCAAGGCGCAACGGTAGAGGCAGATCCTGATTAAAAGGAGTTTAGACAACAGCCGCAGCAGGTATGGGTTTTTAAGAATTGTAAACCATTTGTGATATGGTAATGACTATTGTAGCTGCAGTGATTGGACTCGTCCTCGGAACCGGGGTAGGGTACGCATTGTGGCAGAGTGCCATGAAGAAAAAAGGCGCTCTAATGATCGCGGAGGCAAAGAAAGAAGCCGAGCAGATCAAGAAAGACCGCATCCTTGAAGCCAAAGAGAAATTTTTGAACCTTAAGGAGGAGCACGAAAGAGCTGTCAACAAGCGCGACCAACAGTTGGCGCAGCGTCAGGGCTCTTTCCGTGAGAAAGACGAAAGATTGAAGAAGAGCATCCAAGACTTTAAGCGCGAGCAGAGAGATTTGGAGCGTGCGAAAGAGACTGTGGCGAAGAAGCGCGAATCTTTAGAAGCAAAATCTAAGGAACTCGATAAGCTCAAGAACAAGCAGATTGCAGAGCTTGAGGCTATGACTGGAATGACTGAAGAGGAAGCGAAGGAGCAGATGATTCAGGCGTTGAAAGACAAGGCGAAGCTCGACGCACAGGCGCACATTCAGAACACGATGGAGGAAGCAAACCTCACCGCATCGCAAGAGGCGAAGAAGATCGTGATCCAGAGCATTCAGCGCGTCGCTACAGAGAGCGCTATTGAGAATGCAGTGAGTGTCTTCAACATTGAGAACGACGACATCAAGGGTAAGATCATTGGCCGCGAAGGTAGAAACATCCGCGCCATTGAAGCAGCCACCGGTGTTGAGATTATTGTAGACGATACCCCTGAGGCCATCCTCTTGAGCTGTTTCGATCCTGTACGCCGCGAGATTGCACGTTTATCGATGCACAAGCTCGTTAGCGATGGTCGTATCCACCCTGCACGTGTGGAGGAAGTGGTTGCAAAGACGCGTAAGCAGATTGAAGAAGAGATTGTACAGACGGGTAAGCGCACGGCGATTGACCTTGGTATCCACGGTCTACACCCAGAACTGATCAAGACGGTTGGGCGCATGAAGTACAGAAGCTCGTACGGACAGAATTTGTTGCAGCACTCTCGTGAGGTGGCCAATTTATGTGCGATCATGGCTTCCGAGCTTGGCCTAAACCCTAAGCTTGCTAAACGCGCAGGCCTCTTGCACGATATCGGTAAGGTGCCGCACGAGGAGACTGATCTACCACACGCCATCCTAGGTATGCAGTGGGCAGAGAAGTACGGCGAGAAGCCGGATGTATGTAATGCGATCGGTGCACACCACGACGAGATTGAGATGACTTCGATGATCTCTCCAATCGTTCAGGTATGTGATGCCATCTCAGGTGCACGCCCAGGCGCACGCCGCATGGTGGCAGACAGCTACATCCAACGTCTGAAGGACCTAGAGAACCTAGCCTACGACTTTGACGGTGTAACCAAAGCCTACGCGATCCAAGCAGGACGTGAACTGCGTGTGATGGTAGAAAGTGAGAAGGTAACCGATGCTATGGCGGCACAGATCTCTTACGACATCAGCCAAAAGATCCAAACGGAAATGACCTACCCGGGCCAAGTGCGCGTCACAGTCATCCGCGAACTCCGCTCCGTCAATGTAGCGAAGTAATCAAAACAACTTCTAATAAGACAAAACCCCTCGCACCGCGAGGGGTTTTTTGTTTTATGCTGAAAAAATGACTTTACGGTTTTTTGATGTGCTACATACATTACAATATCGGTTAGATCGGAATAGAGCACTCGAGTGATTATGAATTGATGAGCATGTTGTTGATAGGCTAAGTTATTCCCCTATCCTTAGTATTACCTGCGACAACATTGCTATCTCTTCTTCAGAATATATAGGATCGAAATAGGTGAGGTAGCTGTTCAAGTCATTTAGGCTTCTAATAGAAACAAATTTGAATTTTTCTTGTGTTGTGGCCTACGTCATGACTAGAACATTCTTTACCGAAATCTTTTTTTCGCCCCAATGATGGGTGTTTAAGGAAATACGATTATTCAATAGTATGAATAGTGCGTAGCTGGCTCTATGTATTTGATCAATTGGAGACCTTAGATTCAATGATTCAACGGATCGCTGACTCCAATTTTTTGTTTCTAAAATGAAAATTCCGGTTGGACCAATAACAAGATGATCGATCTGAATTGAAAAGATTTTTTCGCCTGTTTGCCCATGAGTTATTGGCTTATTGAATCGGTATTTAAAGTCATTGATAATATAAAAGCTATCTGAAAGTTTTTTTAGTTGCCTTTCAACTTTTCCCTCACCAATTGCCCCGGCAATTGTAGTTTGTAATTCATTGACGACATCATAAGTTCTATTGACTTCTTCTAGCTCTCCTTTAATCCTGCTGTTTATTACGTCCTTTTCGTTATCAACTAAATAATCTATTTCGGTTCTTAGTCTGTTAATGTTATTTCTAGTTTTCCTTGTTTTACGAGTAATTATTCTTTCGTGATTACTTATGCTTTTGAGCTTAACCAATTTCAAACCTAATTGCATTGTAATGAAGATGCCCAGTAACAAGGACTTATTTGATCGACCTTTTTTCAGATCATCAATTGATGATTTCAGACGTTCTTCTTTCTTTTCGAGTTGAATTCTCAAGTCGTGACTATTGTCCGATAAGACATTTTCTTCAACTTTTAGTGTCACCTGTTTACCTCGAATCTCCTGGTTAAGGTCCGTCGCGGCTTGCAGCAGTAATTCAGATTTTATTCTAGGAAAATCCCTTCGAAAATCCTGTATTTCCTTAACTGAACTAAACATTGATACATTTCGATCAGATAATTTGATTCGAAGAGTTTTGAGTGATTCTAATTGGCCAATAATATGTGCCACAATTAAGCGCTTAGTGATTTCATCCTAAAATAGTAAAATCAATAAAGTAAGGTTAAGATTACTTAACACTCGCGAGCTGAATCAACTAATTATAAATCAAAAGATCAACTTTTAGTAGCCCACCTCAGGACCTTTTCTATCAAGTCGTTCACCGGGTCTGAGGGGTTGGGGTGGAATTCGTTGGTGGTTCTGTTGGCCAGTAGGGCGCTGAAGCTGTGGGCTTCGTGGCCCAAGAGGTTAGCTAGGGCGTAGATGCCGGAGGTCTCCATTTCGAAATTGGTGATGTGGAATTCGCCCAATTGTGTTTTGTAGAGGTTTTGAAGGGTTTCCTTGAAGGTGCTCTTTATCTGTATGGAGCGGCCTTGTGGGCCATAGAAGCCTGGGAGTGTGGCGGTGATGCCGTGCATCAGCGCTTCAAACTTTGGTGTTCTTGCCGACGGTACAGGGATGTAGGTCGGTTGGATGGGGGAGTTGGCTATTGGGATGGTTTTGAAGTTGTGCTCGTAGAAGGGCAGGAGGGCATCGAAGGCGAGGGCGCCAGTGCTGTGGAGCAAGGTGCCTACAGGTATGGATGGGTCGATGGCGCCAGAGGTGCCTATTCTAATGATGGTCAGGGTTCTCTTTTCTGGATTTCTTGTTCTTGTTTTTGAGTCAATGTTGACGGCGGCATCGAGCTCGTTGAGGACGATGTCTATGTTGTCGGTGCCCATTCCAGTGGAGAGGACCAGTACTTCGTGGTTGTTTAGGGTGCCTCGTGTGATGGTGAATTCACGGCGGGTTTTGGTCCAAGCAATGGTGTCGAAGTGCTGGGACACGGACGCAACTCGGTCTGGGTCACCCACAGTAAAAATAAGGTCTGGGATGTCGGAAGCGACAAGCCCAAGGTGGTAAACGCTGCCGTCTGGATTGAGGATGAGTTCAGAAGGGGAGAATTGGTCCATGGAAAGTATCTTTGAAATCTCAAATTCAAGCACAAGTTCGTGAAAGCAGAAATCATTACCATCGGCGACGAGATATTAATTGGACAAATTGTTGACACCAATAGTGCGTGGCTGGGTACCGTTTTAAATGAAGAGGGTATCGAAGTTATACGCATTAACAGCATCTCGGACACTCCTGAGGCCATTGTTGAGGCCGTTGAGGGATTGTATGCAGAGACGCAGTTGGTAATCGTTACAGGCGGTCTAGGGCCGACTAAGGACGATTTGACCAAGCAGACCTTGGCGAAGTACTTTAATTCGGAGATGGTCTTTCGCGAGGATGTGTGGGAGCACATTGTGCAGCTCTTTAAAGGATTTGGTCGCGAGCCCGTAGAGCGCAACAAGCAGCAGGCATTGGTGCCTGAGGCGTGTGAGGTTTTGTTTAACCACAAGGGTACGGCGCCGGGAATGCTGTTTCGCAAAGGCGATGTTCGCATTGTCAGCTTGCCGGGGGTGCCTTATGAAATGAAGGCCTTGGTGAGCAATGAATTGTTGCCCTTGCTTCGTGAGGAGATTGATTACCAGATACTGCACAAGACCTTGTTTGTGGTGGGTGTGCCCGAGAGTGTGCTTGCCGATAAGATTGAGCCTTTTGAAGAAGAGCTTCCAGGGTCTATCAAGCTGGCGTATTTGCCAAGACCTGGGATGGTGCGACTGCGCTTGACTTCGCGCGGGAAGCGTTCTGACGACCTTAAGGCAGATATTGATGCTGCTACGGCGGTGTTGCGCAAGGCCTTGGGAGGTGATTTAATGGATGGTTCTTCAAAGCCCATCGAGCATTACGTTGGGAAGCTGTTGATGGATAAAGGATTGACCGTGGGTACGGCGGAGAGTTGTACTGGCGGTGGTATAGGTGCTGCACTCGTGAGCGTGAGTGGGTCGTCGGCCTACTTTGAAGGCTCGGTGGTGGCCTACTCCTACGATATTAAAGAAACACTGCTGGGGGTGGACCACGATACCATCGTTAGCAAAGGTGCGGTGAGTGAAGAAGTGGTGCGTCAGATGAGTGAAGGCGCAAGAAAAAAATTGGGCGTGGATTTCGCGGTGGCTGTGAGTGGTATTGCTGGTCCAGGCGGTGGAACGCCGGATAAACCGGTGGGAACGAGCTGGATTAGCATTGCTGGGCCAGAGCGCACCATTGCTGAAAAGTTTGTCTTTGGGAAGGTGCGTGAGCGCAATATTCAGAAGACTATATTTGCCGCTTTGAATTTGTTAGTAAAAGAAGTCGAAGATTATCCTGCATCATAGTTGTGGGAAAGAAAGAATTGACTTAGTTTTGCAAACCATTTTGGTAGAACCCAGAAAAGATAAAGATTATGTCACGTGTTTGTGATCTTACAGGAAAGAAAGCGATGACAGGAAACCACGTTTCCTTCTCAAATAAGAAGAACAAGCGCAAGTTCAACGCGAACTTGTTTACTAAGAAGTTCTACATCCCAGAAGAGGATCGTTGGGTAACTTTGAAAGTAGCTGCTTCTACATTGAAAACTATCAACAAAAAAGGTATCTCTGCTGTGCTTAAAGAAGCTGAAGCAAAAGGATACGTTGTTAAATAAGAATAGAACATGGCCAAGAAAGGTAACCGCGTTCAAGTAATCCTAGAGTGTACAGAGCACAAAGACTCTGGTATGCCAGGTACTTCTCGTTACATTACAACTAAGAACAAG
>JBNAAX010000074.1:0-5921 GCA_049631665.1 Schleiferiaceae bacterium | reverse complement strand
TACGTATTCAACCCAGAGAATTACCGCATACTGCAGGTGGTGGAAGCTCCGATCAACTAGACTTTTTCGCGAAACTCAGGTTTCTCTTGAACCCTTCGAAGCCCGTTCTTCTGATGGCTGACCCTTTCATGATCTCGTCCCAGAGCTCATGAGTGATTTCCTCCCATGCTTCCCAATCGTTTTCTTTAATGGGCGTTCGCAGATCAAAATCTTTTTCTTGGTGGGGTGTAGAGAATCGATTCCAAGGACAAACATCCTGGCAGATATCACAACCGTATACCCAATCCTCCATTTTCCCTTGATATTCTGTTGGTAGGGCCTCCTTGTATTCTATAGTCAGGTAGCTAATGCACTTGTTGCTATCAACAACCGTCGGTGCGATAATAGCCTCGGTTGGACAAGCATCGATACATGCAGTACATGTACCACAATGATCTGTTGTAGGGCCATCTGCTTCCAATTCTAGATCCACAATCAATGCACCAATAAAGAAAAAGCTCCCTGCACCCTTACTGAGTAATAGACTGTGTTTCCCTATCCAGCCCAAGCCGCTTTTTCGGGCCCATGCCCGGTCCATCACTGGGGCACTATCCACAAATCCTCTGCCTTCTACCTCACCTATCTCAGCCTGTATGCCTTGTAACATACGCTTGAGCTTAGCACGAACCACCTTGTGATAATCGCGCCCATACGCATATTTAGAAATCTTGGGTGTACCCTCCTCTTGTATTTCTTCAGGGAAATAGTTCAGCGTTACGCTGATGACAGATTTCGCACCTGGAACAAGCTTTCGTGGATTCAAACGAGCATCGAAGTGATTCTCCATCCAACTCATCGTTCCGTGGTATCCGGCTTTAAGCCAATTCTCCAAACCCGTCGCTTCTTCCTCTAAAAATCCCGCAGCAGAAATACCACAGCCGTCAAAGCCTTGCTGCTTGGCAAGGCGTTTTACAATCTGAGATGCCTCAGTCCGCGTCATCAGAATAGGGATCCTGGATTGCCCTTTTGTGGACGATTCAAACCCAAATGACTGTAAGCCTTTTCAGTAACCATTCTACCGCGCGGCGTTCTGAGTAAGAAGCCTTCCTTGATCAAGTACGGTTCGTATACCTCTTCTATTGTCTCTGCTTGCTCCCCTATGGCCGTGCTCAATGTATTGAGCCCAACGGGTCCTCCAGCAAAATTATCGACCAATACAGTGAGTATTTTATTATCCATCTCATCCAGTCCTTTGCTGTCCACGTTCAAGGCATTCAAACCAAATTCGGCTATTTCCACATCAATGGTTCCGTTCCCTTTGACCATGGCGAAATCGCGAACCCTTCTCAGAAGCGCATTTGCTATACGCGGTGTTCCGCGAGATCGAGAAGCTACGCGAATACAGGCTTCATATTCGGCAGGAACCTCCAGAATTTCCGCACTTCGCTCAACGATGGTACTCAAAAGTTCGACATCGTAATATTCCAACCTTGAATTAATACCAAAACGTGCGCGCAGCGGGGCTGTTAAAAGTCCTGAACGCGTAGTTGCTCCGATTAGGGTAAATGGGTTCAAACTGATCTGTACACTTCTAGCGCTAGGACCAGAGTCAATCATGATATCAATCTTGAAGTCCTCCATCGCACTGTACAGGTACTCCTCTATCACTGGGGATAGTCGATGAATCTCATCGATAAACAGCACATCATTCGGCTCAAGATTCGTGAGTAGACCCGCAAGATCAGAGGGCTTATCCAATACAGGGCCTGAAGTGACTTTAATTCCAACACCGAGCTCGTTAGCTAGAATATGACTTAGGGTAGTCTTACCCAACCCCGGTGGACCGTGCAACAAGACATGATCCATCGCTTCGTCGCGCATCTTAGCAGCCTCAACAAAGATCTTAAGGTTCTCCAATACCGTCGCTTGACCCGTAAAGTCGTCAAAGCTCAATGGCCTCAACTTCTTTTCGATCTCACGTTCCGTGTTCGTGAAGTTTCCTCCTGTAGGATCTAAGTGCTCGTTCATAGTGTTACAAATTACCACAAAAAATCCCCTTACCGCGAGGTAAGGGGACCTAATATTTTAAAGTGAGACGTGTTCTAGTGACCGCTCTCCTCTCCTTCTGCCAATGGCACGTTTTGAGGAACGAAATCTTCCTCAGCACCAGGCTTAGAGTAGTCGTATGCCCAACGGTACACTACAGGTATATCACCTGGCCAGTTACCGTGGATGTGCTCTACAGGAGTTGTCCACTCTAAAGAGTTACCTCTCCAAGGATTTTGCTTCGCCTTAGGACCTCTCCAAATGCTGTAGAAGAAGTTAAAGATGAAAATCAGCTGCGCAGCACCTCCGATGATGGCAAAGTAGGTAATCAATACATTGATGTCCGCCAAATTATCGAACATTGGGAACGCCGTGTTGCTGTAGTAACGACGTGGCAAACCTGCCATACCCAAGAAGTGCATTGGGAAGAATACACCGTAAGCGGTTATAAAGGTCAACCAGAAGTGCGCATAACCCATTGATTTGTTCATCATGCGGCCGTACATCTTAGGGAACCAGTGGTATACCCCTGCGAACATACCGTAGATTGCACTTAGACCCATTACAATATGGAAGTGAGCAACGACGAAGTATGTATCGTGAACGTTGATATCCAAAGCACTATCACCAAGAATAACACCCGTCAAACCACCAGTAACGAAAGTACTAACCAATGCAATAGAGAAAAGCATTGCTGGCGTAAACTGGATGTTCCCTTTCCACAGTGTAGTGATATAGTTAAAGGCTTTAACTGCTGATGGAATCGCAATCAATAGGGTTGTGAAGGTAAATACAGAACCAAGGAACGGGTTCATACCTGTTACGAACATGTGGTGACCCCATACGATAAAGCTCAAGAAAGCAATGGCCAAAATTGAACCTACCATCGCGCGGTAACCAAAGATTGGCTTACGTGAGTTTGTCGCAATTACCTCTGATGAAATACCCAAAGCAGGTAAAAGGATAATGTATACCTCAGGGTGTCCCAAGAACCAGAACAAGTGCTGGTACAATACAGGAGAACCACCGCTATAGCTCAATACCTCACCACCCATGAAGATATCACTGAGGTAGAATGAAGTACCCAACATACGGTCAAACATCAAAAGCAATGCTGCACTTAGTAGTACAGGGAATGAAAGTACCCCTAGCACTGCTGTTACAAAAAACGCCCAGATCGTCAATGGTAGACGCGTCATGCTCATCCCTTTAGTACGCATGTTTAATACAGTTACGATGTAGTTTAGAGACCCTAATAATGAGCCCACAATGAACAGAGTCATCGAGATCAACCAAAGCGTCATACCCGCACCTGAACCCGGCATTGCTTGCGGAAGTGCTGAAAGTGGTGGATATACTGTCCAGCCTGCTGAAGCAGGACCAGACTCTACAAACAAGGATACCACCATTATAACTGAGCTCAAGAAAAAGAACCAGTACGATAGTGCATTCATAAAACCCGAGGCCATATCACGCGCTCCAATCTGCAATGGAATGAGTAGGTTCGAGAAAGTACCCGATAGACCCGCAGTCAATACGAAGAATACCATGATGGTTCCGTGTATGGTTACCAATGCTAAGTACATATTTGGATCCATCACACCGTCCGGTGCCCATTTGCCCAAGAAGAACTCAAGAATT
The DNA here is from genome assembly GCA_049631665.1 of Schleiferiaceae bacterium. Lineage (GTDB taxonomy): Bacteria > Bacteroidota > Bacteroidia > Flavobacteriales > Schleiferiaceae > UBA10364. Next base: position 2,255 of record JBNAAX010000074.1, on the reverse strand, counting down.
GGGAAACTTTGTTCAGGATAGGCAATCTCCAAACGGAAGAGCATTGACATCATCACGCCGATGATACCCATGATCATACCGGTAATCAAAAATTGCTTTCCAATCATCTTGTGGTCCGTTGTGAAGATATACTTCGTAAAGAAGTTCTCCTCGTGGTGGTGCTCCATCAAGTAATCTTGGATGTGATTGTTTTTTTCAGTCGTTGTAGTTGACATAGCTAAATGTTTATTACTTCTATTTACAGTGTCTCAGCGACGGTTTTTTGTTCTTTTAACCAAGCGTCGAATTCATCTTGAGTTTCAACGACGATGTCCATTTGCATGTTGTAGTGTGCAGCACCACAAATCTTGTTACAAAGGAGTACATAATTGAAATCCCAAACGTCTTCGCCTTTGGCTTTTCTAATCTCGTTTACTTCCTCAACGTGCGCTTTTACGTCTTTGTTCTGACGAATTTCCGCTGTCGTAATGGTCGGTGTAAACTGGAAGTTCGTTACCGATCCAGGAACACAGTTCATTTGTGCACGGAAGTGCGGGAAGTAAGCAGAGTGAATAACATCCTGCGAGCGGAAAGCAAACTGGATTGGCTTGCCCACTGGTAGGTGTAATTCTTTGGCGATAATATCATCTGCAGAAGCTGGATCTTGCGTATCAACACCCACGATGTTCGCACCTGCAATTTCATGTACTGTTGCATAACCCAACTCGTTGTCGCCACCACTGTAACGAACGGTCCAGTTGAACTGCTGCGCATATACTTCTACGAGAATTGGCTCTTCTTCATTCTCAGGCATCATCAAGGTGCTCCATACGTTGAGACCCCAAATGATTAATACTGCCAATGCAAGCGCAGGAACCATCGTCCAGAATAGCTCAAGACGGTTGTTGTGCTCGTAGTAGGTAGCTTTCGTTCCTTTCTTACCTCTATACTTGTACGCGAAGTAAAAAAGGATAGGCTGTACAATGAAGAAAACGATGTTGATAATCAACATACTAAGGTTCCATAGGCTATCAATCTCAGCACCATGTGCTGAAGATGGTTCTGGAAGGCTGTGTCTTCCCCAGGCGATGTACATCACTACAACGCTGATGATAAAGCCGAAACCTACTAATAACATTAGACGCCCTTGGGTGTCATTGTCCTTTGGACTTACATCGTTGTCTTTTCCTTTCTGAATTTCAGAAGAAATCTCAGAGATTCTCATCACCTGTACCAAGGTGAGGACGACTAAAACAACTAATACTATGATTGAAACTGCACTCATTATTTAGTGTCTTTTCTAATTATTGATGGAAGTTTTTAGACTCCGTAAGCATTGGGTGGTTCTTGTGCAACAATGGCGCCTTAGCAACCGATGATAGAACTACATAGATGTACAGACCTGCGAAGAATAGAATTGGACCCAATTCTAACAAACCAAAGCCATAGTGATCACCAACCGTACCAGGCATAATCATAACGTAATGATCCATGTAGTGACCCACTAGAACAAATACAGCAGCCATAACTACAGTGCCTGGAACACGCTTCGCTGGACGGCTTAAAACAGCCAATACAGGAAGGATGAAGTTCAATATCAACATGGTGAAGAACGGTACTTTGTACTGCTCGAAACGTTGCATGTAATAGGTTACCTCTTCTGGAATATTCGCGTACCAAATAAGTACAAACTGTGAGAACCAGAGGTACGTCCAGAATACAGAGAATGCAAACATGAACTTACCCAAATCGTGCAAGTGGTTTTCGTTCACCCACTCCAAATGACCTTGACCTTTTAAGTAAAGTGTCAATAGAATCAATGCCGCAAAAGAGCTCACGAACATACCTGCAAAGGTGTACCATCCAAATAGCGTAGAGAACCAGTGCGTGTCAATCGACATCACTAAATCCCATGCACTTGTCGAAGATGTTACTGCATAGAATACTGTGAATGCAGCCGCAACACCGCGGTTCTTTTTCCACATTGCAACGCCGTCGCCTGTATCTGAAAGCAAAGAGTTCTTACGAAGAACCTTAGCAGCCCAAATCCAACCACCGATGTAGATAAGAATACGAATGGTAAAGAACAAAGGATTCAAAAATCCATGCTTTCCAGCAATGATGGCATCGTAGTTCTCGTGGCCTGGAACATTGATTCCCTCAACCATCCAATGGAACATGTGGTGTACATGCCCAAATCCAAGGAAAGTGATGAGAGCGATTACAATTAATGGTACTACAATAGCAAAGGATTGCGCCTCCATTAGTCTCAGAAG
>JBNAAX010000073.1:0-5965 GCA_049631665.1 Schleiferiaceae bacterium | reverse complement strand
ACCTATTAATGATTACGCAAAAAAGGCCGGAAAAATTGGACGCTACGCACTAAAATTCCAGAAGGTGCCGAGGTAATAGTCAAGGACCAAATCATCGGACCTTCCCAGACCAAGAAGGCTATGCAGAAATGACTGAAAGCCAGGTCGTCATACGCTGGTAATGTAGTAATATTGTCAGATGAATTGGATCGCAACAATCGGTATCGTGGCGGCGGTATTGACTACCTCAGCATTTGTACCACAAGCTTGGAAAATCATCAAGCAGCGAAAGGTAAAAGACCTCAGCTTGACCATGTATATCATGATGTTTACGGGCCAATTTTGCTGGCTCATCTACGGGCTCAGCATAGGTGACTTTCCATTGATCTTTGCAAACATTATCGGGTGCAGTCTAACAGGCACCATTTTAGGATTCAAACTCTTTTTAAAAGATTAGGGTTTGTAAAAGTCTTTTGGCACAAACTTTGACAATTAGCGGAACAAAATTGGACCTCAATCCTTAATAGGTTAGAAAACCTCCGCATTATGAAGAAATGGCTTGCCTTCCTAGGACTAGCATTCACCCTAACTACTCAGGCTCAGAACGTTACTCTGAGCGGATACATCCGCGATGCCGCCAGTGGTGAAGAATTAATCAGCGCCTCAATTGTAAACGAAAGTAGACAAGGAGCCGTAACAAACATCTACGGATTCTATTCCTTGACTCTACCTGCAGGTGAATACACATTTACCATCAGCTACATTGGTTACGAGACGATGACCAAAAAAATCAATCTGAACGCGAGTCAAACGGTAAATTTTGAACTGAAAGAAGCGACCAACGAGTTGCAAGAAGTTCAAGTGACGGCCAAAAAGCTTGACGAGAATTTGAATCGTGCGGAAATGTCAACCACACAGTTGACAGCCAAGCAGATAAAAACCATTCCTCAGTTCTTGGGAGAGTTTGATGTTATTCGCTCAATCACACTACTTCCTGGTGTTACAACGGTTGGGGAAGGCGCCTCTGGATTTAATGTACGTGGTGGTAAAACCGATCAAAACCTCATCTTGTTGGATGAAGCACCCGTCTACAATTCTTCACACATTTTCGGGTTTTTCTCTGTATTTAATGGAGATGCTGTTCGTGATTTGAAACTTTACAAGGGAGGTATTCCAGCACCCTTCGGCGGTCGCCTTTCTTCGGTATTGGACGTTCGTCAAAAAGAAGGAAATACCAAGGAATACGGCGGTACTGTTGGTTTAGGGCTACTCTCTTCTAGAGTGATGTTCGAAGGTCCTATTGTTAAGGACAAAGCGAGCTTCATGATTGCTGGACGTCGTTCTTACCAGGATGTACTCTTGAAAGCAAGCCCGAACGACGATATCAACAACATCATTGCAAATTTCTACGACCTCAATGCGAAGGTCAACTACAAGTTTAGCGATAAGAGCAGGTTGTTTTTAAGCGCTTACTATGGTAAGGATGCATTTGGTGTTCCAGGTCTCGTGAAGTTTAACTGGGGGAACCTCGGTTTAACCGGGCGCTGGAACTACTTGATCAACGACAAATTGTTCTTAAACGTCAGCACGATCTATTCGGATTACGACTATGCCATTGGATTCGATTTTCCTCAAGCGAAAATTGACAACGTTGCCTACATCAAGAACCAAACAAATAAAATAGCCTTTAGCTGGTTCCCGAATGCGAGCCACCAGGTAAACTATGGTGCGGAAGCAACCGTGTATGATTTCGAACCGTTCTCAACCACGTTCGACTACATTGACAGCAACCTTACCGACATCAACATTGAGCTTCAAAACGAATACGCGGTGGAACCTGCTTTTTACATTGAAGACAATTGGAAGGTCAACAACCGACTCACGATTCGAGGCGGTGTTCGTTACAGCTCGTTCTACAACTTTGGAGCGCGTGATGTCATCAACTATACCCCTACCGCGAACGGAACGGTCCGTAATGACCTTATCGTAGATACCACCTCTTATGCCAGCGGTGAACTCATCGAAGGGTACGACGGCCTTCAAGGTATAGAACCGCGTCTCGGTATCAATTTTAAAACGACAGAGAATTCTGCCATCAAAGCGAGCTACAACAGAACGCGTCAGTACATTCACTTGATTTCAAATACCACCTCATCACTCCCTATTGACACATGGAGGCCAGCAGGTCGTTTCATTAAACCAGGTACAGCGGATCAAGTCGCTCTTGGTTGGAACAGAAACTTTGCCAACGGCGAGTGGCAGTTGAGCGTTGAAACCTACTACAAAACCTTGCGTGATCTCGTGGACTTCAAAAACGGTGCACAGCCTACCGGCGTAGACAACATTGAAGTAGACCTTATGACCGGCCGCGGCCGAAGCTATGGTGTTGAAATGCAACTTGATAAAAAGATCGGTGCTTTGACGGGTTGGATTGCCTACACCTACAGCCGTTCTGAATTGCAAGTCGACCTTGGCGCAACACCTGAGGAGTGGATCAATCTTGGAGAGTGGTACAGAGCTGCTCAGGACAAACCACACGACATTGCCATTGTTGCTGCCTATGCCTGGAAACCAAACATCAGCTTCTCCGGTTCATTCATTTACCAAACAGGTAAGCCGTACACCTACCCAGAGGCACGCAGTGAATTTGAAGGAATCATTTATCCTTTCGCACTCAGCAGAAACAACAGCAGAACCCCTGCCTACCACCGTTTAGATTTGAGTATGGACGTAAAAATCCCGAACAAGAAGAACAGAGATTGGGAAGGCAGTTGGAACTTCGGTGTGTACAATGCGTATGCCCGTAAAAATGCCTTCAGCATCTTCTTTGAAGAAGAATTGGACGATAATGGCGACCCAACAGGGCAAACTAAAGCCACACAGCTTTCGATTTTTGCCACAGCTATTCCAACCATTACCTACACCCTAGACTTCTAAATCATGAAAAAGCTCATTATTCCAGCAATTATTGCCACCGTATTCGCCTCTTGTGAAATAGATGTTACCGATAAGGTAAAGACGGATGCTTACGACGGTACCTCGCTCATTTCTGTGAGTGGTTCAGTCACTGATGTCGAAGGCGTTGGTACCTACGTGGACCTCGCTATTAGCTCCCCGTACCTTTCTACAGAGGACCCAAATGAAATTGAAGGAGCCGTTGTAGAGGTTTATGTAGAAGATAGTCTTTACAGCGTATTGACCGAGGTGAGCCCAGGCCGCTACGAAGACACCACGCTACTCTCTGAAGTAGGCGTTTCTTACCACATGCTCATCGATGTGCCGCAGGGCTACGGCAATGCAACCGGTCTTTGGGAGAGCACTCCAGACCGCACCAACGAGCCGTTTAGCTTCTTGGCGCCTATGTTCCAGATTCTGGAAGACGACAGCAGCTGGGTGGACTTCCGTACGGGAGATTCTGTTTTCTATGCCGATGCTGACTCATCGTTCTACAGCCCATATGCACTATGGAACGATCCGCAAGGCCGAGGCAACGCGTATTGGATCAAGAATTATTGGACGACCAAAGTATATGCACCAAACGGTTTGGTAGGCCCTTTTGAACCACAAGAAACCGAAATGAGCTTGAACTCAGAGATCAATATTTTCAACGACGATCAATTTGTCGAAGGCACACAGGTGAGCCGATTCAACTTTATCGGTCCTCCGTATACTGTGTACAGCGACACCTTGATTAACATCGTGTACGAGACGAGAACTTTGAGTTCAGGCATGTTTGACTACCTCACCATCATGGCCAATAATATTGGCGGAGGCGGTCTTTTCAGTGTGCCTTACAGCCCTCAGATTGGGAATATTCGCAGACAAGATGATACAACAGTGTACGGATTAGGGTATTTTTACGCAACTTCAGTTAGATTTGATAGCGTAACTATGTTCCACCCGTTCTAATGGAAAAAATTCACTGGGCAAGCCAATGGCTCGCCAACCAAAATATTAACGAACGCTATATCGAATGGATTGCCCTCGGTATAGATATTGTTTTATTGGCACTGCTTTCTCTAGTAGCGGACTTCGTTTCGCGTAAAGTTCTAGTGAGTGCTATTCATGCCGCAGTCAAGCGAACCAAGGCGACTTGGGACGATTACTTCTTTGAGCAAAAGGTCTTTAAGGGGCTGGCGCATTTGGTGCCTGCGGCTATAGTATTTACTAGCCTAACATACATACTCAGCGACGTCCCTCGCATGATTCCTTACTTTGAAAAGGCAGTCATAGTATACATTCTACTCCTGGTCGTTACGGTAATTAATCGAACACTTCGGGCACTAGAGAACTGGCTAAACCAACACGAAAAGTATTCGAATACACCCATTCGTACTATCTCACAGGTCATTCGCTTATTGGCCTTCTTCGGAGCTGCAATCGCACTTATATCCATTTTAACAGGCACATCCGCTGGGGCCGTTCTCGGTGCCTTTGCGGGAACAACAGCCATACTTATCCTGGTTTTCCAAGACAGCATCAAAGGTCTTTTGGCCAACTTCCAGATTCACATGTATGACCTGGTAAAGGTTGGTGACTGGATTACCTTTTCCAAGTTCGGTGTAGATGGCGACGTACTAAGTATAGACCTGACGACGGTGAAAGTGAAAAACTTTGACAAGACGGTTAGCACTGTACCAGCCACCGCCTTTGTGCAAGACAGCTTTGTGAATTGGCGCGGAATGTCAGAGAGTGGTGCCCGACGTATTAAGAGAAATATCCACATAGATATCACCTCCATTCGCCACCTGGATGAAGGTCTTATGGATGGGCTCAAAGAAGTTGATTTGATTGCTTCTTTTATGAACGAGCGCCAGAGCGAAATCGATAAAAACAATGCTCATAAAAAAATTGCAGGTGCAAGTCTTTTAAATGGACGTCGCCAAACTAACATTGGTCTGTACCGAAAGTACATTGAATTCTATTTGAGCAATCATAGCGGCATCAACAACGACTTCACGCTCATGGTACGTCAGTTGCAACCCACCACCGAAGGAATACCTATCGAGGTGTACTGCTTCACTGCGACCACGGATTGGGCGGTTTACGAAGGCATCATGTCGGATATTTTCGACCACCTCTATGCTGCTACACGCCACTTTGATCTCGCACTATACCAGAAGCCTACCGGTGCCGATGTTAGAGCCATTTCAGGGAAGTAGACGAAGTAAAAATTGACGTAAACAAAACCCCCGCGGCTGGGCCGCGGGGGTTTTTATATCCTAGAAGTTTTGTCCTGGCTTAACCTAAAGCCTCTTCCATGTAGCTTTCAATAGGCTCACACGTACATACAAGGTTACGATCGCCATAGGCATCGTCTACACGACGTACAGTCGGCCAGAATTTATTGTCACTTACAAATGGAAGTGGGAATCCAGCTTTTGAACGTGAGTACGGGAAGTTCCAATCGTCACCACAGATCATGTACTGCGTGTGAGGCGCATTCTTCATCACGTTATTTGCTGCATCTACCTCTTCGTTTTCAATCTCAGCGATTTCTGCACGAATGCTCAACATCGCATCACAGAAGCGGTCTAGCTCGGCAATACCTTCACTCTCTGTTGGCTCTACCATCACCGTACCCGCCACAGGGAAACTTACCGTTGGTGCGTGGAAACCGTAATCCATCAATCGCTTCGCAATGTCTGTTACTTCAATACCCGCATCGCGCTTGAACGGACGACAATCCAAGATCATCTCGTGCGCACAGCGGCCATTTTCGCCCGTGTATAATACATCGAATGAGCCCGCGAGACGCTCCTTAATGTAGTTGGCATTGAGGATCGCATATTTTGTACTATCTGTCAATCCTTCGCTACCCAACATTTTGATATAGGCGTAAGAAATCAAAAGGATCAATGCAGAACCCCATGGAGCAGCAGAAATGCTCGAGATACCTTGCTCACCACCCATTTCAATCACATCATGCTTTGGCAGGAACGGTGCGAGGTGTGCAGCACAACAAATAGGCCCCATACCTGGACCA
>JBNAAX010000072.1:0-6070 GCA_049631665.1 Schleiferiaceae bacterium | reverse complement strand
GACTTCGCACCAAAGGTGAGTTCAACTGCTCCCGGAACGTCTATTTCTAGAATACCATCAGGTGCAACACCGTGCTGAAGAAGCGTCTTTTTGGCTCCTTCTGCAAGACCAGAAGTGATTTCGTGATTCCACTCAGCGCGAATAATAGCTACGAGTTTGCCTTCTCCTGAAGGAACCTGCTCGATGTTGGAGCTATCTAGATGCTGGTGTGTGGTTGCCATCTTATTTCAAGGCAGCAATAACGCCCTTGATACCCGCCGCTTGACGTGATTCAGGGTAGTCTTCTGCAATTCTTTCGTACAGATTCACTGCCTTTGAAGCTTCATCGTTTGCCTCTAGAGCAAGACCGGCTTTCCACAAGAATAGTGGTGTAGTAAATGCGTTGTCGGTAGACTTAGCTGCCTTTTGGTAGTAATCTGCAGCATCGTCCATTTGACCAAGTTCTGCAAATGCATCACCAATAACACCCAATGCCATTGCACCAGTTGCGGTGTTCGAAGCACTGTACTTGTCGAGTGTCACGATAGCACCTTCGTAATCGCCTGTAGCAAAGTATGCGAGGCCTGCGTAGTAGTGTGCGCTATTACCGGCAGGAGTACTGCCGTATTCGTCCATGATGTCCAAGAAACCGTAGTTTGCACCGTTACCATTCAAGGCGAGGTCCATAGAATCAGCCTCAAACCATTTGATAGCCTGTGCCATTTCGGTACCTGCTTCAGCTGTTTTAGGAGCGACTACATAAGTATTGTATGCAAAGAAGGCTAAAACGACGGCAACAACAGCACCTACAGTGATACCCACTTGTTTCGCGTTGTTTTCCAAAAACTGCTCAGTTTTCGTCAACGTTTGTTCTACACTATCAAATCCTAAGTTATCCTGCTGTGCAGGCGCATTCTTCTTAGCCATGGCTATATAATTATTGAGTCCGCCAAAAATAGTACAAATTTTGACTCTAGGAAGCCTATTTTTGTAGCTATGGACAAGCTTATCATTAGCGCTTTAGAATTAACTCATTTTAAGAACCATCGTTCGACGCATTGGGACTTCAATGAAAAGGTCAACATCATTACTGGAAATAACGGTAATGGCAAGACCAATATGCTCGATGCGTTGCATTATCTGAGCTTGACCCGCTCTTACCTCGGATCAACAGACAGTCAAAATATCACGCACGGTGAATCTATGGCGCTGATTAAGGCCAACCTTGAGCGTAAAGGGGGCGATCATAGTCTAGACATTGGCTTGAAGAAGGGGCAGAAGAAAAAGATTCGTGTCGATGGAAAAGAAGTGGAAAGGTTAGCGGACCATATTGGTTATTTGCCGGTAGTGATGATTTCACCCATGGATCGAGACCTTATTCTCGATGCGGCAGAAACCCGTCGCAAACTTGTTGATGCGACCATCAGCCAAAACAGTCGAAGTTACCTCAATGCCTTGATGAATTACAATAAGGCATTAAGTCAGCGCAACACAACCTTAAAGTATTTCGCTTCTAACCGCACCTTTGACGCCGGATTGTTAGCACTTTATGATGATATTATGGTTGAGGAGGGGACTGTGATATTTGAACACCGTAAAAGCTTTACGGAAGAGCTTCAGCCGGCCATTCAGCGCTTTTATGAGGTGCTGAGCGGTGGCAAAGAGGAGGTATCTGTAAAGCACAAGAGTTCATTGCATGAGAAAGGACTGCGTGAGCTATTGGCAGATAAGTTGGACAAAGACAAAGTGCTACAGTATACTTCTGTGGGTACACATCGTGACGATTTGGTGTTCGAGTTGGGCGGTTACCCGATTAAGCGTGTAGGATCGCAAGGGCAACAAAAGAGTTTCTTGATCGCATTGAAATTGGCTCAGTTTGAAATTGGACGCAAACATTTAGGAATGTCCCCTTTGTTGCTTCTTGATGACATATTTGACAAACTGGACGAAGATCGCGTTGCAAACCTTCTTCAGCTCGTTAATACAGAGGACTTTGGGCAGATTTTTATTACCGATACCCACTCACAACGCATGAAAGAGTTGAGCGAGACGCTCAAGCTTCAGCACACTACTTTTGAAATCCAAGACGATGGCACGATCGAAGCGCTCTAACGAACAGACCATGGGAGAGGCTCTCGGACAGTGGCTTGACCGATACAGGTTACGTCAAGGAACCGACGACAGTCGTGTTCTTCAGGCTTGGGACGAAGTTATGGGCCCATCAGTGGCGCGTCACACCTCTAGAAAAAAAGTTGAAAATGGTGTACTCGTCATTCAATTGGATAGTTCAGTCGTTCGAAAAGAACTGTTGATGGTCAAGGGAAAAATTGTGACCGCGATCAACGAGTATGTAGGTCTTAATGCCATCAAGGATGTGCATATTTTCTAATCGCTAAGCAGATCGGGACGGCGCTCTTGCGTGCGTTTTAAAGCTTGCTTCTCACGCCAAAGTTCAATCTCCTTGAAATTTCCGCCGGTCAGCACTTCAGGCACTTTGTGGCCTCTAAAATTTTCTGGGCGCGTATATACTGGTGGCGCTAGAAGGTCGTCCTGAAAACTATCCGTCAGCGCCGAAGTCTCGTCGTTTAGCACGCCTGGAATCAATCGAATGATAGAGTCGCTAATGACTGCCGCTGCAAGCTCGCCACCACTGAGCACATAGTCTCCAATGCTGTATTCATGGGTGATCCAATGGTCGCGAACACGTTGGTCTATACCTTTATAGTGACCACAAATAATCATGATGTTGCCCAACATACTTAGTTGATTCGCATCGCTCTGATTATAGCGTTTACCGTCTGGGGTCATGTAAAGAATAGCGTCGTAGCTGCGTTCTTTTTGCAGGTCTTCAATACAGTCCACCAATGGACCGCATTGCATGACCATACCCGCGCCTCCGCCGTATTGGTAATCATCGACTTGTTGATGCTTTCCTACACCGTACTTACGCAGCTGATGAACGTGTACCTCTGCAATACCTTTCTCTTCAGCACGCTTTAGAATGCTATGGGCAAAAGGTCCCTCAAGCAATTCGGGCAACACGGTGATAATATCTATGCGCATGGCTATTTTTTCAAACCTATTTCAACCAATCGTTCTTCAAGGTAGGCGCCAGCCGTAATGTTATCGAATGCCTTTGGGCGCTCCTGACTGATACAACCTTCAAGTGCATTTAGCGGCATTTTACCTACAGGGTGGAGGAAGAACGGGATAGAGTAGCGCGAGGTGCCCCATTTTTCTATTGGTGGGTTGACAACGCGGTGCGTGGTTGACTTCATTACTCCATTGGTCAGTCTTTGAAGCATATCGCCAACGTTCACAACTAAGGAACCAGGAATAGCTGTGATACCAATCCACTCGTTTTGCTTATTTAGCACCTCAAGTCCCTCGGCACTTGCACCCATCAATAGAGTGATGAGGTTGATGTCCTCGTGTTGGCCGGCACGTACACTATCGCCTGGATCTTGAGTGATGGGCGGGTAGTGTATGGCTCGAAGGATAGAGTTACCGCCTTGTACCCATGGTTCAAAGTAGTTACTGTCTAAATCGAGGTATAAGGCAATAGCTTTAAGTAGTTCACGGCCAATTCGTTCTAATTCTTGGTAGGCGTGCTTGAATCCTGGTGCAAACTCAGGAAGTTCTGCTACGCTTACGTTATCGTGGTATTCAGGTCCCTCATAGGCCGGTTCAGGCTGGCCTACTTGCCAAAACTCTTTGAGATCCGCTGCCTCCATGCCCTTTGCATGCTCTTTACCAAACGAAGTGTAGCCGCGTTGTCCAGCAAGACCCTCGATTTCATAGGAGGATTTAACTGATTTTTCCAACGAAAAGAATGCTGCCGCCTTACTGTAAAGACCGTCCTGTACATCGGCCCCAAAACCGTGGTTCTTGATGGTGATAAAACCAATGTCTGTGTAGGCAGCACCTAACTCTTTAACGAATTCAGCTCTTTCGTTTTCAGTCCCTTGAGACCACTTTGCGAAATCTAGATTTGGAATAGTTGCCATATTCATAACATTAGGTTCTGTCTAACAAAAATAACTCCCTTTTTTGAGCTAAATTCATTCCCTAGACCCATCAAGCAGAAGTTATGAACCATGCCCACGACAGGCAATTCTTAGAACATTTCATTCTAACCCGAGCGATAGAGGAAAAAATGCTCATCTATTTGAGGCAAGGTAAGATATCGAAATGGTTCGCCTCTTATGGCCAAGAGGCCCTGAGTGTGGCAGCCACACACGCCTTAGCGAAGGATGAATTTATGTGTACAATGCACAGGAATTTAGGTGCATTTGTTGCCCGTGATATACCACTTGAGCGACTCTTCGCGCAATTTCAGGGTAAGGCAGAAGGCTTTACAAAGGGACGCGATCGCAGCTTTCACTTTGGCTCAATGGAACATCATATCGTTGGTATGATCTCTCATTTAGGAGCTCAGTTAGGTGTCGCTTGTGGTTTAGCCTTGCGGGAAAAACTTCAAGGAACTGGAAAATGTGTTCTTGCATTTACCGGTGATGGCGCTACCTCCCAAGGTGATTTCCACGAGGCGCTCAATGTCGCGGCTGTATGGAATTTACCTGTTGTCTTTGTTGTAGAGCGCAATTATTGGGGACTTAGTACTCCAGAGCACCAGCAGTTCATCTTTGAATCTTTTGAGCAGAAAGGACCTGGGTATGGCATAAAGACCATGAGCTTCAATGCCAACGATCTGGCTGAAGCTAAGGTGCATTTTGCCCAGGCGACCGCCTATGCAAGGCAAGAAGGCAAGCCTATCTTATTGGAAGCGAACACCTTTAGGTTACGAGGGCATGAAGAGGCCAGTGGTACCAAATACTACCCTGAAGGAATGATTGAAGCGCAGGAGAAAAAGGAGCCGATGGCCTTACTACGTGCTGCGACTGAGCAATGGGGTATTACGGAAGATTGGATTGATGAAGCATTGGACAAGGCAAAAAAAGCAGTCGATGTAGCCTTTCATTCTGCTTTGGAATTGCCGGACGTGTCGTACGACCAAAAGGAAAGTCTGAACGATGTTTATGCGCCGTCCCAGAGACTACTAGATAACCCAACTGGTACTCGAGAACTTCGATTTATAGATGCCATTCACGATGCATTGGGCGAAGCAATGAGACAATGGCCTGAATTAGTACTGATGGGTCAGGATATCGCGGATTACGGAGGCGTATTTAAAGCGACGGAGCGCTACACAGAGGAATTCGGCGAAGCGCGCGTTCGCAATACGCCGTTATGTGAAAGTGCCATCGTCGGTACTTCCATGGGATACGCGATTGCAGGCGGTAAATCTATGATGGAGATGCAGTTTGCAGATTTTGTAACTACAGGCTTCAACCAGATTGTGAATAATCTAGCCAAGTTGCATTGGCGGTGGGGACAGCACGTGGATGTTGTTGTTCGTATGCCTACCGGTGCCGGTGTCGCAGCGGGACCATACCACAGTCAGAGTACAGAGGCTTGGTTTACTCATGTTCCCGGGCTGAAGGTAGTATACCCTGCATATCCCGCAGAAGCAAAAGCTTTGTTGCTCGCGAGTTTCAATGATCCAAATCCTATCATGTTCTTTGAACATAAGGCACTGTATAGAACGGTGAAAGAGGAGGTGCCATCGGGTATAACAAGTTTGGACCTTGGAAAAGCATATACGCAGTTGGAAGGATCAGACCTGACCATAGTTACCTATGGGATGGGTGTGCATTGGGCGATGGAATTAGCAGAGCGCCATGAATCCTCTATCGAGGTGATCAACCTACGCACATTAGTGCCATTAGATTTTGAGGCCATTCGAAGCAGTATTGCCAAAACATCACGCGTTGTTGTCCTTCAAGAGGATGTATCTGTCGGAGGATATGGAGAACACATTGCGTCCCGCATTGCGAGAGAATGTTTTGAGCTGTTAGATGCACCCGTAGAATTGGTTAGTAGTGACGCCACTCCTGTACCGTTTGCAGCGACTTTAGAAGAAGGTTACTTAGCCAGTGCTCGACTAGAGGAGATCGTGAACCGTACGGTGAAGTATTAACGCTCCGTAGTAGGAGACGCAATAAAAGAAAACCCCCAGCGCTCGAGCGCTTAC
>JBNAAX010000071.1:0-6099 GCA_049631665.1 Schleiferiaceae bacterium | reverse complement strand
TTACAAAGGTTTTTTCGGAATATGGCTTGAAGTTCACATTTGTAGACATGTCCAATGACAATTGGGACACGGCGATTAGTTCAAACACCAAAATGGTTTGGATGGAAACCCCAACGAATCCAATGCTGAATGTGTTGGACATTGAGGCCGTTTCGAAGAAAGCCAAGGCGGCCGGGGCAATGATGGTGGTAGACAATACGTTTGCCACGCCGTATTTACAGCGACCGTTAGATTTGGGAGCAGATGTGGTCATGCACAGCGGAACCAAGTATCTCGGCGGTCACAGTGATGTAGTACTAGGGTTGTTGGCAACAGCGGACAAGGACATTGCTGAAAAGATGTATTTCATCCAGAACGCGTCGGGAGCCATCCTTGGGCCGATGGATAGTTTCATTGCCCTGCGCGGCATTAAAACGCTGCACGTTCGCATGGACAGACATTGTGAAAACGGTGCTGCCGTAGCGCACTTCTTAGATGCACATCCTGCAGTAGGCCAAGTATTTTGGCCAGGACTTGAGGGACACAATGGCCACGAGGTTGCCAAGCGTCAGATGAAGAACTTCGGCGGCATGGTAAGCTTTACCGTAAAGGACGAAGGCTTTGAAAAAACAGCCGAGGTGGTAAGTGCGTTGAAAGTATTTACCTTGGCAGAAAGCTTGGGGGGTGTAGAGTCTTTGGCGGGGCACCCGGCGTCGATGACACACGCGTCCATACCAAAAGAAGAAAGAGAAAAAGTGGGAGTAACGGACAACTTAATCCGTCTCTCTGTGGGCATAGAGCACGTGGACGACCTGTTGGCCGATCTCGAGCAAGCCCTCGACAAATAAGTAGTTATGAATAATAAGTTTGCGGTAATTGGCTTGGGCGTATTTGGTTCGGCCATTGCCAGAAAGTTATCCGAGCGTGGCGCCGATGTAATGGCGATTGACGAAAGTGAAGAGCGCGTTCAAATGATTGCCCAAGACGTGGCCTTTGCGGTACAGCTTGATGCAACAAATTCGGCGGCACTTGAGTCTCAGAACCTGAAAGAAGTAGATGCTGCGGTAGTGAGCATAGGCTCCAGTTTCCAAGAAATGCTGCTGTGTGTTTTCCAGCTGAAAGAGATTGGCGTAAAGAAAATTATTGCCCGTGCGCAGGGACCTGTTCAGCGCAAGATCTTGGACAAAATGGGTGTTGACGAAATCTTGAGCCCCGAGCTTGAGGTGGCGAATAACGTCGCAGAGCAACTGACCAATCCAGGCGTTAAAATGTGTGTTGAACTGCCGGACAACTACGAGATTATTGAAGTTGAGGCACCGTCTAAAATCATTGGGCGTACGTTAGAAGACATTGGTCTTCGCAAAAAGTACAACCTCAACATGGTGACCGTTTTGAAGAAGACTACCAGCGGCGAGGGCGATGAGGAAAAGACAGAACACCACATTTACGGTGTGCCAGAGCCAGACAGTACAATCGCCGAGGGCGATATGCTTGTTCTTTTCGGATTGAACAACGATGTGAACAGGTTCATTGAGATTAACGCATAGTGTCTGCACCCAGGCATATCATTATTACCGGTGTTAGCTCAGGGATAGGCTTGGCCATCGCACGTGCAGCGTTAGCAAAAGGCTATGTCGTTCAAGGCGTCGGGCGGAATTCGCCAAACGAATTAGACGGTCAAGAAAATTGGACCTTTACCCCGTGTGATTTAAAAGACTTAGCTGCGGTAGACGGTCTCGAGTTTCAAGCAGGAGACCACACCGTTCTTGTCAATAATGCAGGAACACTCGGACCAGTTGCTCAGAGCGAAAACGCAACCGCTGAAGAAATCAACGCCTGCATGCTTTTGAATGTAACTGCTCCGATGCGCCTTTCAGCGCGGTTCCTCAAGGAGGTGGTTGGCGAAAAGCAAGTGTACTTTACAGGGTCAGGGGCTGCCCAATATTCTATTCCCGGTTGGTCGGCGTATTGCGCTTCTAAAGCGGCCATTCACATGTATGCTGAGGTCGCGGCACAAGAGTATCCTGATGTGGCCATCCACGCCTTTAAGCCTGGGAAAGTGGACACCCCTATGCAGGCACAGATTCGAAAAACTGCTACAGAAGACTTTCCTTCCGTCGCACATTTCATTGAAGAATATGAATCGGGCAATCTAGTCGATCCGAACACCGTAGCAGAACGCTTGTTGTATGTGATTGAAGCCCAGGAGAAGCCAAGTGTGGTTTTCCCTATTTCACAAATAAACCCTTTATCATGAAGAAATTGGCCCTTATGTTAAGCGCTCTGTTTTTAGCAGTAGCATGTACGAACGAACCGACGCCATCAACACAGTTTATTCGCCAGGACATTTTAGCTGAATGGACGTTGAGTCAAGTTGCGTACAGCGGTGAAATGCCCAACCCGCTCAATCCTTCTGCCTTGGTGCAGTTTTCTGGACTGGGCACACAACTCATTGGCTCCGTGAATATTTACGAAATGCCAGATACCGGGAATATCGACATTGCTTTTGTGGCCGATTTGAATTCCATCCAAGTTCCGGTTTCCTTGAAAAGTTCTGGCTCATGGACGCTCACCAACAACGACAGCACCTTAGTTTTGGATAACGACAGCGTGAGCTTCAACTTTGTAATGGTCAGCGGACTGCCGACCCAACAAGTTTGGACAACATCGTTCATGCAGGTTCCAGCAGATAGCAGCTACTGGGCAGATATTGATTTAGAATTGACCTTGATTAAATAAGAAAGGCTACCAGCAATGGCGAGAGTATTAACAGGCATCCAGAGTTCTGGAAGACAACATTTAGGAAACATCTTGGGCGCAATCCGTCCGGCGATTGAAATGAGCAAAGACCCAAAGAACGAGGCCTTTTTGTTCATTGCAGACCTGCACAGCTTGACCACTGTAAAGGACGCTGATGTTCGTAAGGAAAACCTGTTGGCTACTGCGGCCGCTTGGTTGGCTTGTGGGCTTGATCCTGAAAAAGTAGTCTTCTACGCACAGAGTCATTTGCCGGAATGTACGGAGCTGACTTGGTATTTGAACTGTTTTACGCCGTATCCGATGCTGGCCAATGCACACAGCTTTAAGGACAAGAGCGACAATCTTAGTGACGTGAACGCGGGCTTGTTTGACTACCCAGTGCTCATGGCGTCGGACATTTTATTGTACGACGCACACATTGTCCCAGTTGGCAAGGACCAAAAACAGCACTTGGAGATTACGCGCGATTTGGCTTCGAGTTTCAACCATAAATACGGCGAGACCTTTGTGTTGCCGGAAGCGAAGATTTCAGAATCTGTGATGACCATCCCAGGTACCGACGGTCGCAAGATGAGCAAGAGCTACGGAAATGTGGTAGACGTCTTCTTGCCTAAGAAGCAGTTGAAGAAGCAGATCATGGGTATTCAAACAGATTCTACACCGCTCGAAGACCCTAAAGACCCAGAGACATGTAATGTTTTTGCACTTTACAAACTCTTGGGAACGGACGAGCAGATTGCAGATTTAGCAGCAAAATATCGCGGCGGGAACTTTGGCTACGGACATGCAAAAACAGCACTGTTAGAGCTCGTCTTGGAAGAATTTGGAGAGGCCCGCCAGAAATTCGATCACTACATGGCCAATCCGGATGAGGTTATGGCCGCTTTGAAGGTAGGTGCAGAGAAAGCACGACCAGTAGCAGCGGCTACCTTGGGCCGAGTTCGTTCAAAGCTGGGATTCTAAGCCTCTTATACTCAGACAATACTATATTAGCGCCGTGAAAACACTCGGAAGCTATATTCATCACCTCTGGTACTACGTTTGTGCGCTGGTATCCATCCTATTGTTGTTGCCGCTGCTTTTGGTGTTTGCACGGCCTGGGGCGAAATACGAGGCCTTCTTTCGTGTGGGTAAATTATGGTCCCGAACCTACTTGCTCTTAATGGGCATTATTCCGCGACCAAAGAAGTATGAGTTGAAGCACAAGGGACCGTATGTATTGGCAGCGAATCACGCATCAGATTTGGATATTCCAATGACCTTTTTGGCGGCGCCGTCTCCAGCGGTATTTATGGGTAAGGCGGAGCTCTTGAAGCTGCCTTTATTTGGTTATTTCTTCAAGCAAACCTCCATTCCCGTAGATCGTAGTTCATACGCTGGTCGCAAGCAAGCGATGCGCGATGCAGACCAGCGTATTAAGGACGGGTACAGCGTCGTGATTTATCCTGAGGGCGGCATTCCGCCGCAAAAGCATTTGGTTGGGCCTTTCAAAGCCGGAGCCTTTAAGCTGGCTGTAGACAACAACGTGCCTGTGGTCTTGATGAGCATTTATCAAAACAAGTTTCGCTTAGGCGACTGGGGCGAGAAGTCTTCGTTGGGCTTTGTTGACTCCAAGGTTTTGGGAGAGTTTTGGCCCGATTTAGAATCGCACAATCCAGTACAAGAACTAAGTGATCGTTGTTACCTCGCGCTGGCTAAAGATTTGAAAAATTGGGGCCACGAGGGGAAAGTTGCCTTACCTTTGGACTAAAGAAAGAAGCATGAGCATCAGTCTAGAACAAATCAAACATTTGGCACATTTGAGCCGCCTTGAGTTTAGCGAAGAAGAGCTAAAGGAGATGCAGGGCGACATGGGCAAGATTCTTGAGTTTGTTGCACAGATCGACGCCCTAGACCTTGAAGGCGTAGAGCCTTTGACACAGATGAGCGAGAGCACGGATGTGATGCGTGACGACCAAGCGCAAGGCATGCTGCCGAAGGAAGAAGCCCTGAAAAATGCACCGGATGCAAATTCTGACTACTTCCGCGTTCCAAAATTCGGAAAGAAGGTCTAGAACCTTTTTCTTTAAGGGCTTGTTTGAAAACAAAAGCCTCTACAATGAACATATCAGTAATTCAAGGAAGCCCGCGTTCCGGGTCCAATTCTGCTAAGATTGCACAATTCTTATGCGATGCGCTCAATGCCCGAGAGGGTGTGACCGCTACCGTTATTTCCTTGCGCGAATTAGATTTTCCAAACTTTGATACCGGTCGCGAGATCCCTCAGATCGAAATGCTCCGCGCTGCTTTAAATGACGCGGATGGATTGCTCTTTGTCTTCCCAGAATACAATGGTGGAATGCCGGGCGCCATGAAGAACGCCTTAGATTACTTCCGTCCAGAATATGACCTAAAGCCAATGGCAGCCGTAACAGTGAGTTCGGGTCCCTTTGGTGGGTTAAACGCATGGCACGCCTTTCATTCTTGGGCGCTGTACGTGGGCGGTATTTTACTGCCGAACAACCTAAAAGTGAGTGGCGCCGGAAACCTCTTTGACGAGAGCGGCAACTCTTCTGAAGAGCACTTCAATCTGAATTACCCAAAATTCTTGGACCAATTCCAGTGGGTCGTCGCAAAAATTAAAGGCTAAATGTCTTCTGCGGGAGCGCTTCATAGATGCCGCAGCTGGTTTTCTGACCAAGGTTGGAAGCCCTTCCCGTTTCAATTGCAAGCATGGAGCACCTACCTCGACGGCGGGTGTGGTCTAGTCAACGCCCCAACAGGTAGCGGTAAAACCTATTCGTTGCTGTTGCCGGCCATCGCCGAGGGCGTGGAGCGCATGAAAACGGACCCCAAGTCGTGCGATGGCGTTCAACTTATTTGGATCACGCCGATCCGTGCACTAGCGAAGGAGATTCATCAGAGCGCAGAGCGTGCGGTTCAGGCATTAGGCGCAGAATGGGAGGTGGGTGTGCGCACTGGAGACAGTACGCAGAAAGTCAAGCAGGCGCAAAAGAAGAAGCTCCCCCAGATCTTAATCACCACGCCTGAAAGCATTCATGTGATGCTCAGCAATAAGGGCTATGCGAAGCTCTTTAAGAATCTGCGCGCTGTCGTTATTGACGAATGGCACGAGCTCATGGGTAGCAAAAGAGCAGTGCAGTGTGAATTGTTCCTCTCAAAATTTAGAGCGCTTCAGCCGGAATTGCGGACGTGGGGCATTAGTGCCACCATTGGCAACATGGAGGAGAGCATGGAGATCCTTATGGGTGCCGAACCCAGCGCGGAGCCGCAGATCATTAAGGCCAATATTGAAAAGTCATTGGTCATTGAGCCCGTGTTGCCCGAGGAGGTGGAGACCTTGCCGTGGGCCGGGCACCT
>JBNAAX010000070.1:0-6108 GCA_049631665.1 Schleiferiaceae bacterium | reverse complement strand
GTCCAAGCAGATACATCGAGTTCTGTCTTTGAATCCAAGTCTTGTTGATTTACCACTACTCTACCTGTGATATCATAAACCATCAATTCTTGAATGGCTGTTCTATTTGCAGTCTCGATCATCATAACACCATTTGAAGATGGATTAGGATATACCTTCATATCTAATTCAAATTCTTCAATACCGGCTGGAACTCCTTCAGCTTGAAGCACTGTTGCCATACGAGGCACAATAAATGACATCACCGTATCAATCCAGGCTTGTGAGGTTGCTTCTACATTTGGATTGGCATTGGCTGCAGTTATGTTTGGATCGTTTGGATCAAACCAGTTCCAAGGAGAAGTATGAACAATCCATGGGGTCACAGGATTGGCCGGAGGAATTTCGACAGTATATAAACATTCTTCACCCGTTGGATTTGTGGATTGTTGGTCTACCCAAACTGCATCAGTGTAATTTTCGTTTAAGAATATATCATTATTCCCATATGCATTGGCCGCCTTTATCGCCCCATATGATCCCGTAACGCTCACAACTGCGAAAAATTGAGTGCCAATTGGTACATAAACCATCCCCGTATCATATGGCGCAAAAAAATCGTACTTGCTATGAATACTCAACATCGGAACATCACCTTGCTCCAACCAATCGCCATCTCCAAGAGCACCGCCCATATTGATCACCATCAATACATCATCTGGCATACCTGCGTGATTAATGTAATTACGTCCTGGGGAGCTGTAATCCATTGTAGGCACACCAAAAGCGTTCTGTCCTGTAACAGTAATAGCAGCACCGTAACCATCAATATCACCAACAATGGATGTATCTACGTATGGGTCTCCTGGCAATACTGGCTGACCGAAGATACCAGTAGAATCCTGATACTTAAATTTAGCTGGTCCTGCAACTTCTGAATGCTTATCAATAGTCGCATATGCAAAGGTAATATATCCACCTGAACCTTGACCTACCATAATGGTATTACTAGCATTGATTCCGTACGGGTTACCTGCACCAAGCTGAGTAAGGTTCAAGTAACGCACCAATGCTTTTGCATCTTGAATAGAATAGTAAACTGCCATCAGGTTAGAACCACGACGAAGATCGAGGTTCGAACTGTTCGCCAACCATCCAAGGCGATATGAAGCTGCAACGCTTACATAACCCATTTTTGCGAAGCGTTTACACATTTCTACTACTGCACTATCCTGGCGTGTGCCGAGCGGCGAACCGTTCAATCCCTTAGGAATGAATGAACCCGTATGCCAAATTATCACAACGGGACGATCTGTTACCGTATCCACCGCAGGAGAAGGCATGTAAAAGTCAGCTTGTAATGGCTGAAGGTTAGTTCCCGAAAGGGGGTTTGTTGCACTCGATGTTGTATCTGCATAGGGATTGAAGTTCACCCCATATGAAACATCTGCTTGTACAACAATCTCAGAATCCGTAAAAATCTCGGTGGTATAGCGTTGTGCAAACGCCATCGAAGAGATTAACAAGGCTCCCATTAAAAGAGTAATCTTTTTCATACACTGTTATTTTTTAGGAAGGTTAATTTATTTGAATATTCAAGTAGGCCAACCTTCCAACTAAGGGCCCACCGAATACTTGATACACTTGATTATTCAATGCGTTACTCGCACCAATTTTATAGGTTATTGTCGTCTTCTTTTCATTCTTTTTCCGTTTTTGGGTGAAGGAACATTGCGCGTCGACAAGTCCATAAGAAGAGATGCTGCCTGTGAATTGAGGAGAACCCTCAAATAAGAAACCCTCAACCCATTTATAGTTCACCCCGGCTCCAAGCAATCTTTCCTTATTCTTTTTGATAGGATAGTTTCTAATATTCCATCCGACATTGAATTTATGTTCGGGAGTATTAAAGGCTGGCACAATAGGGTCTGATACTGCCGATGTGAGTTTATTCCAGCTGTAATTCCCTGAAAGTGTTTGATAATCACCAATGTATGTATTAAGACCTATGGAAAAACCTTGTGTAGTTACCTGCTCAGTGGCATTGGCGGCAATACGATATACCTGTAATGATTTTAGTCTATCGATGGCCGTGGTCCCCTCCTCTATATCTGCGCCTATGATATAGCCAATAAAATCATCATATAGACTATAATAATAATTTGCATCTACAAATACACGAGCTCCAATAGTGGCTCGGTAGCCAGCCTCAGCTGTTTTGACCTTTTCTGGGCGAATAGCATCAACGTTAAAATAACCAAAATCATGTTCAAGCCTTTGATTAGCAGGTTTACTTAAGTAGTCCGTAATATTATCTAATGAAACTAACGAGTCAAAACCATTCAGGTTACCGAGAAGAACCGCCCTGCCGACGTTATAATATAAATACTGATCAGCTAATGTTGGGTTTCGAATAGCACTTGAAAAACTTACACGAAAGGTCTGATTCTCATTATGTTTATAAACAGCAGAAACTGCTGGAGAAATCAAGGCTTTAAAATTTTGATTTTTATCAACCCTTCCTGTTGCGCTCAATTTCAGACGTTCATCTAAAAAGGAATCCTCCCAACCCCCATAAAGACCAACTTCCCTATTAGTTATTACCGCACCCGCTGTATCTGAGAATATCGTACCTGCGCTCTTTGGTGTGTAAAGACGGAGATTTCCACCCATTCGAAATATTGCACCATTATCTAAGGTAAATGTTCGTTCACCCTGAGTGTGATACAAAGCCGACTTGTCATAAAATCGGCTGCCGCCGTCGGTAAACAAGGTAGAGGTAATGTAATTTTTTAAATCATCAAATTCTATTGTACCAGGAATTAGTTGATTCGCATAACGCTCAAGCTCTTCAATAGGCACTGCACCTAACGCATCAGATGCGGTAGCTATTGATACACTGTTTCGATTGTCTTGGTGTAGTTGATTAAAAAAATCTAGATTACTCGCAATCAGTGAATCCATTATGGACTGATATTGACTCATAGGCAGATTGTTTGCAGGAGCCCCAGGCAGGGCACGTACTTGAGGCCTAATAAAAAGATTCCACAGGCCCATGTAATATAAACTGTAGGACTGGTTTGATACAACACTGTCTTGCATTCTCAATGCTGTAAAGTAGGCATCGTAACTATTACCAGCATCTTCATGGGTAGAATAAGCACGCCAAAACCACTTATCTTTCTTTTGAAGCTCTACCCTATTCTGAAGAAACAATATGTCCTTGAGACTATATCTATTATCACCTTGATAAACAGTTGTGCCAGACCCGAAATTCATAGCATAAATAGCCGTTAAATCATCCTTGATTTTGTAGTGCAGAGCTGTAGTTAGCTTTATATTTTCTGTATCATAGTCCACCAAATGCTTCTCTTCAATACCAGGACGATAAAATCTACCCATTCCTGGGAAAGTCTTAGAATCTCCACCATCATCCCACCAATCCTCATCGCCATAACGGTTTACGGCATCATATCCACCTGGATTTAATTCATTGTCAGCGCTTATGTCTGTGGCTGTCATGTTTCCTGCTTCCCAATCGTCAGCTTTTAAGGCAAAAAGATTGATTTTATAAGCAAATTTCTCATTAACCTTATCCGCCCAACGAACGCTAAATTCTGTCAGGTTACGTTCACCAACTTTCAGGCTAGAACTAATGCCTGTAAAGTCAAACGGATCTTTAGTAGTCATAGAAATCACACCATTAAAGGCGCTTGGTCCGTAAAATGCCGTACTCGCTCCCGCGATGACATCTACAGAAACAATGTCTAAATCAGGAGCGCCAAGAAAATTACCTAATGAAAAATTTAAACCAGGACTTTGATTATCTACACCGTCAATGAGTTGAAGAGAACGAACTGGCGAAGTACTGTTAAAGCCGCGTGTATTAATAATCTTGAATCCAATACTAGCAGAAGTCAAATCCACTCCCTTTAACGTTCCTAGATGATCATAAAAACTAACACTTGGGCTCTCTTTAATGGCAAGAGCGTCCATACTCTCCACGGTCAATGCACTCTTTTGCTGTTGTTCACTCAGCCGTTGTTGGACAATGCTCACCTCTTTCAATACGTTTCGATCAGGATTCAATCGGATGATGACCGATCTTGAATTTTCAATGAGCTTTCTCTTGGAAGAATAACCCATTGAACTCACCTCTACTTGAACAGGAAAATTATAAAGTTCTAAAGACCATTTTCCATCAAAGTCAGTCACCGTACCAACATTACTTAATTCTCCATTTATTAGGACTCTAACGGACGCACCAATGATAGGTTCGTTCTTATCATCAACCACGCTCCCGTTAATCTGTGCATTCAATTGAATACAAAGACTTAGAAAAAATGCAAGCAGAATTTTGTTCATAACGAACAATTTAGGAAAAGCAATTGAAAAATAAGGGTTCTAAAACCCCTTAATCTAAAGATTAATGAGCAGCTCTTTTCAAGCGATCATTAATGGCTCTACCTAGTCCTTTTTCCGGCAAATAATGCGCCCAAATTTCTGAAAAACCTTTTGTTTTCAATTGATGGAGCCCAGTAAATAGGCGAGATGCAGCCTCTAAATCATTATCAGAAGTGCTCAAATTATATATATTTATTCCAGATGGACCATCTCCCATTATCAACAAACCAATAGATGACTTATTAACACTGTTGTATTGAGCAAGTAGCTCATCTAAGGATTCAAAGAGTCTCAGAGGAACTCCAGGGTTGTAATGAGCACTAAGCATTCCGGGAGCTTTAGGATTTGAAGAACTGCTTTCTATATTAACATTGCCTATGGACTCTTGTATACTTTCAAGAGTCAAACCGCCTAGCCTTAGAATTTTTGGAGTCGCTGTTAGCTCCAAAATGGTGCTTTCTATTCCTACTTCACATGGACCGCCATCTAATACAGCATCTATTCGATCACCCAACTGTTCAATGACGTGAGCAGCTAAAGTTGGGGAGGTATACCCAAATGGATTAGCGCTAGGTGCGGCTATGCAGAGCCCACTATTTCTTATGACTTCTAATGTGATAGGATGATTAGGAATACGAACAGCAACCGTAGTATGCCCTGATGTAGTCAAGTCGGGTACAATTTGCTTTTTTGGAAGAATTAAGGTTAACGGCCCGGGACTAAACCTTTCAAATAACTCTGCAGCCTCATCACTAACCTCTGCGA
The DNA here is from genome assembly GCA_049631665.1 of Schleiferiaceae bacterium. GTDB lineage: Bacteria > Bacteroidota > Bacteroidia > Flavobacteriales > Schleiferiaceae > UBA10364. Next base: position 960 of record JBNAAX010000070.1, on the reverse strand, counting down.
TTAGTCGCGCTTGATTAACACTGGCAACATGAACAATTAATGGATCAAAAGAAGGTCTGTTTTTAGCCTTGAAAACCTTCGCTACTGCTTGTTCATCTAGGGCATTAGCACCCAATCCATAGACAGTTTCTGTAGGCAGTGCAACCAGACCTCCACTCTTCAATATTCGTATCGCTTCATTACTATCTGTAATCAAAGCCATGCCTAAGGAATGTTTAAGTATTTATGTGTTTGAAGACTCACCCGCCAATGAGGATTCTTCATTACATAATCTACAATTAAAGGCATCATTTCTTTACGCTTACTCCATTCTGGTTGCAAGAATAGTTGACACTTCTCACCTACTAGAACCGCGTGTTGTTCTGCCCACTTGAAGTCATTGAGGTTGTGAATGATTACCTTCAGTTCATTGGCATGGTCATAATAGTTTGCTTGAGGCGGCGCTGTTTTCTTTGGACTTAGACAGATCCAATCCCAACTTCCAGTCAATGGATAGGCACCACTAGTCTCCACATGAACCTTCATTCCTTTGTCTTGTAAGGCACTAACCAACGGAGTCATGTCCCAAGTTAGAGGCTCACCTCCCGTTACTACGACTGTATCACTATACTTAGACGCATTATTTACAATGTGTTCAATGGGTGTAGGCGGATGTGTATCCGGATTCCAACTTTCTTTGACATCACACCAATGACACCCAACATCACAGCCCCCTATTCGAACAAAATAAGCAGATAAACCCGTATGAAATCCTTCTCCCTGAATGGTATAGAATTCTTCCATCAGAGGAACCACTAGACCTTTTCGGACTTCCTCGCTACTAAAACTCTTGGATGCAGTAATGTCTTTCAAAGTATTTAAGATAATTCTATGACCTTCATAGTATTTAGCATCAATGCGGCCCGAGTCATTGGGCCAACGCCTCCTGGAACTGGGGTTATAAAGCTACATTTTGGCGCA
>JBNAAX010000069.1:0-6801 GCA_049631665.1 Schleiferiaceae bacterium | reverse complement strand
CGCTTGGGCAGTACATCCCGGTGTATGGTCTTTGGGGTAGAAAAAAATCACCAGAGGTTTCCCTTTGAAGGTCTCGGATGAGAAAAGTTGACCGTCTTGATCAAAAAGTTCAAACGACGGTATAGGCTCACCGACGATTAATGGGGTATTTCTAGGCATAAACTTTTTATTCCAAAATTGGAATCGTAAAATTCTATTCAAATCTACAACATTGTCCCCCTTGGTAATGTTTAATGTGCATGCGAGGAATTCTTTTTTCAGCACATTCCAATTCACAGAGCAGCCCCTTTGAAACCCTTTTAGGACTGTTCAAAGAAGTCATCGTCCATACCTCTGGAGAGGTCGACGAAGCACTTGATTGGTTGAGACAGCTTGACCAGCACTACAACATTACCAATGAAGAATACACCTTTGAGGATTTCATTCAAGAACTAAAGGACAAAGGATACTTGCGAGATAACTCTGACGGCCAAGGTGGTATGGGACTTACCTCAAAAGCGGAAGGTGCAGTTCGTAAGGCTGCTATGGATCAACTCTTCGGCACATTGAAAAAAGGAGATTCAGGCGAACATCAAAGCGACAGCCGAATGGGTAAAGGTGATAGCACCGGAAGTTTTAGAAGCTTTCAATTTGGCGATGCGCTCGACAACATCGTTATGAATGAAAGCCTAAAGAATGCTTTAGTATCTGGGGGGATTGATGAACTGCGATTGACTCAAGAAGATCTCGTCGTAGAAGAAGCCTATCAAAACACGAGTCTCAGTACGGTCCTAATGATCGATATCAGCCATAGCATGATTCTTTATGGTGAAGACCGAATTACTCCCGCAAAAATGGTGGCCATGGCGTTGGCAGAATGGATCACCACGAAATACCCAAAAGACACTTTGGATATAATCGTTTACGGTAATGAAAGCTGGCCCATACAGATTAAGGACCTGCCCTACCTGCAAGTCGGACCGTATCACACCAATTTTGTCGCCGGTCTTGAGTTGGCCATGGGCCTACTCAAACGTAGAAAAAGTGCCAACAAACAGATATTTAATATCACAGACGGCAAACCGAGCTGCCTCGTTGAGCCGGACGGGAGCTTTTACAAGAACAGTTTTGGCTTAGACCCCTACATCACCGGTAAGTGTCTTGAAATGGCCGCAAAAACCAAAAAAGCGAAAATCCCAGTGAACACCTTTATGATCGCGAAAGATGCATACCTCCAACACTTCATTCGCTCGTTTAGCGAAATCAATGGAGGAAATGCCTATTACACAGGGTTGAATAAGTTGGGGCAACTCATTTTCAGCGACTACCAACAACAGAAAAAACGAAATTCAAAATGACAAAGCCAAGCATTCACACTTTCGGCGAGTTAAAAAACTCAGGGTACAACAGCCGTTCCATCAAGGAAGAAATGCGCCAAAATCTCATACCAATGTTGAAGGCGGGCAAACACCCGTTTAAAGGGATATTTGGCTATGAGGACAGTGTACTGCCTGCGGTAGAACGCGGTATTCTGGCTGCACACGACATTCTACTCTTGGGACTTCGCGGACAAGCGAAAACAAGAATAGCTCGACAGATGGTAGAATTGCTCGACGAATGGATTCCCTGCATAAAAGAAAGTGAGCTCAATGAAGACCCCATGGCCCCTATTACCAAGGAATGGCAAGAGCAGGTAGTGTTGCAAGGAGATGATTTAGAAATCGATTGGATACATAGAAACGACCGTTTCTTTGAGAAACTTGCCACGCCCGATACCACGGTTGCAGACCTCATCGGAGACATTGACCCTATCAAAGCAGCAAATGAAAAGCTCAGCTTCTCGGACGATCGGGTTATCCATTATGGAATGATACCAAGAGCACACCGTTCCATCTTTGTTATCAATGAGCTCCCTGATCTTCAACCTAGACTACAAGTGAGCTTGTTCAACATTCTACAAGAAGGCGATATACAGATTCGTGGGTTTCAAAATCGCTTACCATTGGATCTGCAATTTGTATTTACTGCCAATCCCGAAGATTACACGAATCGTGGCAGTATAGTAACACCTTTAAAGGATAGAATTGGCTCACAGATTCATACGCATTACCCCGAGGATTTAGAGACTGCATTAAAAATAACTGCTCAGGAAAGTGCGCAGATTGCATCGCTGTATCCCAACATTGAAGTAAGCGCTTTAGCCAAGGAGATTGTAGAACAGCTTGCTTTTAGCGCTCGAGAAAGCTCATTTATCGATGCAGGAAGTGGTGTCAGTGCTAGGATGACAGTTAGTGCTTATGAAGCTCTATTAACGACAGCAGAACGCCGAAGATTAATTGAAGGAGCCAAGCAAAGCAGCGTTCGACTCACTGACTTTTATGGAACGATCAATGCTATAGTAGGAAAGGTAGAACTCGTTTATGAGGGAGAGCAAGAAGGTGCTCAAAGTGTAGCAGAAAACTTACTAGGACAAGCAGTAAAGACAGCGTACGAGCGCTATTTCCCTAAGTTCCGAAACTTAAAAAGAACCAACGACAACAATCCGTTTTTAAGTATTCAAGACTGGTTTAGCGCTGGAGGTAAGATTGAGTTACTCGATGATTTTTCTTCAAAAGAATATGCCAACGCGCTGGATGTGGATGCTTTGAATGCCTTTGTTAAAAAGCATTGGAAGAACAAGATTGAAGCCCCACAGGAATTCTTGAAAGAAATGGTGCTCTGGTCACTGGCAGAATACAGTCAGGTGAATAAAGAGAGAACCAACGTTAAGACCGATTTTAATGACCTTTTCGGCAACATGATTAGCGGACTTTCGCCTGAAGAATAAATTACTGCTGTAATTCCCAGCGGAGATCTTTGAAGCTCCGCATTTCCACGAATGAATTTTCTCTTGATGCATTTCCAAAAGAAAATCCTTTGCGTACACCTCTCCATGCGGTCGTACCTTGTGTTAACCTCAGCAAATGGAACTTGGCATTGTCATACCCTTCAATCGCCATTCTATCTGGATGACGCTCAAAGCGATTTCGAAACTCCCGAATAAATTCCGTGGACTCTTCACGGTCATAATCGGTGAAATTTGCGGTAAACATATGGACAGTCTCACGCGCGAACACTGAACTTACTAAACCATTGTCCAAAGCTTGGTATTCGTGCGTATACCAATGGTAATCAAGATTCACCGATCGAAGATTTCTCAGTACATCCAGGATATACGCTGGATCGTTTTCAGTGATTACCAAATCATAGCCTATGGTAGAATCTAATGCAGCGAGCTGTTCGTTATGTATCCAGGAATTATCACCTTCAATGACAAGATATTCTTCTGCTTCTAAGTCATTTGTCAGATACCTAGAAGCCTTGGCACTCTTACCAGAATTAATCCCAACCACTAATAACTTTCTAGGAAGGACAACAGTAGAATCATTCGCTGTGTCTTGCTGCTGCGGCAAATCATGAAAATTTTTAATCGCACTCCAGAACACATCTTCTGAAACCACATCATTCCAAAGACCCGTGTTTCGAACAGATTCCTGCTTCGAAATGAGGTTGACAGCCAACTCCTCTAGAGGCGTTCCTTTGAGCTGCATTAGTCGAGAACTATACATCGGCCCCAAAACAAGGTCAGGTTGATTTGTAATGAGCTCTTGCACGATAGCTTGAACCGTATCTCGCTGATTCATTGAGTCAAAAAATTGAACATCAATGACAAGTGAGGAATCTTTTGTGAATTCCTCAATGGCCAACTCTACCCCTTGGCGGTAACTGAATGACAGCTCTGAACGTTTTCTTCCCGGACCTTCATTTACATATTGATCTAAGAAAAATGGCAGTATGCAAGCCACATGAATGTCATTGCCCAAACTAGCAGTAGTGTCATTGGTTTCTTTGCTCTTTGTAGGCGTTTTAAAAGCCATCGCGGCTGCATTAGCTGGTTTAACTAACGCCATACCCTTGGACCATTGAATACGGGCATCTGGATTAAGTGTAAAGAAAGCCTCTACATCTGGCAGTCCCCAAGACGCTGTCAAAGATTCTGGTGTATCCTTTCTTTTCACCAGGTATACCTCATATTCCGGGGCTTGCGCAAGGGTCTGGTCCAGTACCTGTGAGGCAACATCTTCATTCACTAGCGTATCCTTCGGAATAGGAATGATCAGTGTTTCACCGATGACTAAACTGCGAACACCGATATTTGGGTTGGCTTCATTGATTGCCTCTACAGTACTTCCATACTCTTTGGCGAGGCTGTAAATCGTATTGCCCTTGACTATTTCATGAGCAACAGTCGACTGCGCCGAAAGCGGCATGGCCGCAATAGCAAGAAGTACTGTAACAAAAAGCTTACGCTTTATTCCCATTCAATTGTAGCGGGTGGTTTAGAACTAATGTCGTAAACCACTCTATTTACGCCTTTTACTTTGTTAATGATCTGGTTACTCACTTTCGCAAGGAACTCATAAGGTAGGTGCACCCAATCCGCAGTCATACCGTCTGTACTTTCTACAGCGCGAAGAGCAACCACTTTTTCGTAGGTACGTTCATCCCCCATAACTCCTACCGAATTTACAGGCAATAAAATACTACCGGCTTGCCACACCTTATCATATAACCCTGCATTTTTCAGGCCATTGATGAAAATGTAATCCACCTCTTGTAAAATCTCTACCTTTTCTCTTGTGATATCTCCTAGAATTCTAATGGCTAGACCAGGCCCTGGGAATGGATGTCTACCGAGAAGTTCTTTCGACATATCCATGGAAGCTCCTACTCTACGAACCTCATCCTTAAACAGGGTCTTGAGCGGTTCGACCACTTTGAGTTTCATGAAATCAGGCAAGCCTCCTACGTTATGATGCGACTTAATCGTTGCCGAAGGGCCTTTCACACTTACACTTTCAATGATATCCGGATAAATAGTACCCTGTGCAAGCCATTTAACATCTTCGATGAGTGCTGCCTCTTGATCGAATACTTCAATAAATACACGTCCAATGGTCTTTCTTTTCGCCTCTGGCTCGTCTATACCGGCCAGCGCACCCATGAACTGATCAGTGGCATCAACGCCTTTTACATTGAGGCCCATGCCTTCGTACTGCTTCAAAACGTCAGTGAATTCATTTTTACGCAAAAGACCATTGTTCACGAATACACAATACAAATTCGCGCCAATAGCTTTGTGCAAGAGCATAGCCGCTACAGAGCTGTCTACACCCCCTGATAATCCCAAAACTACTTTATCATCTCCAAGCTGAGCCTTTAGATTTGCTACCGTTTCATCGACAAAATGGGCCGGCGTCCAGTCGCCAGTAACACCTACAATCTTGTACAAGAAGTTTTCTAGCAGTTGTTTACCGTCCGTACTGTGATACACTTCAGGGTGAAATTGAATCCCATAAGTTTGTTCGCCTTGCACTTCGTACCCGGCAACATGAACATCTTCTGTTGATGCTATCACATTGAACCCTTGTGGTAATTCCGTAATGGTATCTCCGTGGCTCATCCACACCTGAGAGCCTACAGGAACTCCTTCAAACAATGTGTTAGTACCAACCTCCCTGAGATTAGCACGGCCGTATTCACGAATTTTACTCGGTGCTACCTTTCCACCACCAATCAATGCCATGTACTGCGCGCCATAACAAACGCCCAACAACGGTAAATTCCCCTTAATCTGACTCAAATCAAACTGAGGCGCATCTTCTTGCAAAGTGCTGTATGGAGAACCGGATAGTATAACCCCCTTTACGTCTTCAGTAATCTCTGGCGGGTTATTGAACGGGTGGATTTCACAATAAACATTGAGCTCTCTTACGCGACGCGCAATTAACTGCGTGTACTGAGAGCCAAAATCGAGGATCAAAATGGTTTCTTGCATGGGACAAAAATACCACTAAAAATCCGGCTTAATGACTAGGGTTCCGGCCTTTATTGTTGACATTTTTTCAACGATAGCGTCTCGAGGATCCTGACCTAATATTCCAACTAAATCGGCATAAGATGTACGACGTTCCCAAAAGGTACCGTTGGGATAAATCGATTCTACCGCACGGTCGATACTTCCCATAAGTTCCTCGTGTCGACGCTTCTGTGTTCGGTATCTTGTTTCTGCTGTTCGCTGAGCCAATTTTTCCATCTTGACTTTTAATGCCTCGGCGTGCTGTTTCAACTCAGGGTAGCTTTCGGTCAACGCACTATTCCACTGTTCTACCGCCTCCATTAAGGGCGCCTTAAGTGCCTCACCCTCAGCTTGGAGAACAGTGTCTTTTTCCAAAAATTGTCGCTTAAGTGCTTCTCCACTAGAGCTGAGTAATTCAGTTACACTTAGATCGAGTTTTTGAAGGTCTTTCGATAATCTGTGGTGCTCTATCAGAATACTATTGCGCAAGTACAGCAAAGGCATGGGACGACCTAAATTTTCAAACGCACTGCCCAGTTGCAACCAATAGGCCAACTCTCCACCCCCTCCGACATAGGCCAGATTGGGCAACAACCACTCCTGGTATAGTGGACGCATTAAAGCATTGGGACTAACGTAGAAATATGGACAGCCCGGGTCGGGTTGTTCGAAGCGTTGACGATCGCCATCGCGCAAATCGAATAGATTGATCTCACGTGGGAATACCTGTGCCCTATACCCCTGTGCAACAAGGGCGTCGGTCTGTGCTTGAATGAGCGTGGAGTACTGACCGCCCATCTCGGCAGTCCAAAGTGGAGCAGCTTGGCCTTTGAGCGCCATATCCTGACCGTCCAAGATTAGTAGCCCCAATCCTTCGGCCCACTGTCGCACCCATTGACGCGTTGCTTCTGCAAGATTTTTAC
>JBNAAX010000068.1:5120-6855 GCA_049631665.1 Schleiferiaceae bacterium | reverse complement strand
AGGAAATTCAGGTGGTTGCCCTTATGCAGAGCAACATTGACCCGCATTCCTACAAGCCAGTGGAGAGCGATGTGGCCAAGTTAAATAGCGCAACAATTGTCCTTCACAACGGCTTGCATTTGGAGGGAAAGATGACGGATATCTTGGACAAGGTAGGGCGCAGCAAACCCGTGTATGCCATGAGCAGCGCGTTGAAGCAAAATGACCTTATAGAGGCAGGGCCGAACGTATACGATCCGCACATCTGGTTTGATCTAAACCTTTGGGCGCGTTGCGTGGAAGGTCTGGGTGGATTTCTGGCCCTTCAGTACCCGGAGCATAGCGACGATATTATTGCCAATACAGAGCGCTATGCTGCAGAACTGCGCTCAGCACATGCAGATTTCGCTACTGCACTTATGGATCTTCCAGACTCTAATAGAGCCATGGTAACGGCGCACGATGCCTTCTCTTATTTCGGTCGTGCATTCGCCATTGAGGTAAAGGGACTGCAAGGGGTGAGCACCGCGGCGGAGTTTGGAGTGAACGACATGCGCAGCACCGCGGAGTTTATTATCGAGAGAGAATTGACCACAGTTTTTACCGAAACCTCTGTAAATTCTAAAAGCATTGAGGCGTTGAAGGAAGCGGTAGAACAGAAAGGTGGCGAAGTAAAATTAGGCGAGCCATTGTTTTCTGATGCGCTTGGTGAAAAAGGCACTCCGGAGGCTACTTTAATAGGTGCTTTCAAATACAATACGACACAAATTTTAAACTCTTTGAAATGATGGAAAAGAGCATAGAAGTACACAACTTAACCGTCAGCTACCACAGCAAACCTGTGCTATGGGACGTTGACTTTTCATTGCCGACGGGCAAAATTGTAGGCATCGTAGGTCCGAACGGTTCGGGTAAAACGACGATGTTGAAGACCATTATGGGTCTGATGAAACCGGACAGTGGATACACGGAGATTTTCGGCCAACCTTTGGATAAGGTTCGTGAGCGTGTGAGCTATGTGCCGCAGCGTGAAAGCGTGGATTGGGACTTCCCTGCCGACGTCATGGATGTGGTTTTGATGGGCCGCTACCGTAAGAATAACTTGTTCCGTCGCATTTCAAAAGAAGATAAGCGCATTGCAACAGAAGCTTTGGAAAAAGTGAATTTGCTAGAATTTGCCCACCGTCAGATTTCTCAGCTTTCGGGCGGTCAGCAGCAGCGTGTCTTTATTGCACGTTCTCTGGCGCAGCAGGCGGACATCTATCTAATGGATGAGCCTTTTGTGGGGGTAGATGCAGCAACGGAAGATGCTATTTTACAGTTGTTGCGTGAGATGAAGAATCAAGGCAAGACTGTAATTATTGTGCACCACGATCTTCAGACGGCAAATGAATATTTCGATCACATTGTTCTGTTGAATACAAGATTGGTTGCTGCCGGTCCAAAGGAGGAAGTGTTCACCAAGGAATTGCTTCAAGAGGCTTACGGTGGTCGATTGACCGTGCTTTCTAAGCTGGGCGATTTGATCAGTACCGAAGAATTCCCACTTCGCGAACCAGAATTCAAGGAAAACAAACCGGAGAAGTAAGCCATGGATCCTATTTTCCTCAAGGTACTCATCGGAACCACATTGCTCGCTTCTTCTGCAGCGGTGGTTGGCGCCTTCAGTTATTTGAAGGGGCAGAGCCTTGTTGGAGACGCCATTGCACATGCCCTTTTACCGGGAGTGGTTTTGGCTTTTTTGCTGGGCGATGGC
>JBNAAX010000068.1:0-5022 GCA_049631665.1 Schleiferiaceae bacterium | reverse complement strand
GCCATTGCACATGCCCTTTTACCGGGAGTGGTTTTGGCTTTTTTGCTGGGCGATGGCCGCAACCCCATATTTCTTATCGTAGGTGCTTTGATCAGCGGACTCATAGCGCACTACGGCATCGGTTATATCCAAAGCAGAACCAAGCTTAAAAGCGATACTGCCGTTAGTTTGGTACTTTCCACATTTTTTGGGTTTGGCATCATGCTGATGTCTTTGATCCAAAGATCTGGCCAGGGCCAGCAGGCGGGTTTAGAGCGCTATCTTTTGGGTAAGGCTGCAGCGATTACGATGGATGATGTCTACGTTTTTTCTGCGCTTGCAGTGCTTTTGATGGTGGGTGTAGGATTGTTTTACAAGGGGTTTCAATTGATGACCTTTAATGAGGATTTTGCAGCTGCTATTGGCCTTCCTGTTACGTTCATCCGACTCACGTTTACCGTCCTAACCGTTCTTGCCATCACCATTGGCATCCAAACGGTAGGTGTGGTGCTCATGGCAGCCCTTCTAATCACCCCCTCGGCAGCCGCTCGAGCCTGGACAAAAAGCTTACCTACCATGTTGCTACTTGCTGCTGTTTTTGCGGCGAGCTCGGCCATTACGGGCACCTACATTTCTAGCGCAATTCCAAAGATGCCTACAGGCCCTTGGGTGGTTTTAGCCCTTGCCTTTTTTGGTTTTGGCTCATTGATTTTCGCCCCAGAAAAAGGCTGGTTGGCCAAGCGCAGGAGGGCTTTGGCGAATCAAAAAAAGACCGTCCGAGAAAACGTATTAAAGCTGATGTATCAGCAAGAAGAACGTAGAGATCTTAATGTGGTGTTATCGAACACAGATATTTTGGACATCCGAGCGATGCGCCCAGAAAAATTGCGGAATGCCCTAAGAGATTTGAAGCGCCGACTGCTCGTTGTAGAGCACGGCAGCGGTTATGCATTAACTGAACTGGGTCGCACTGAAGGCCGCAGAGTGGTGCGTTTGCACCGCCTTTGGGAGCTGTATTTGACAGAGCGCTTGGGCATGGCCGCTGACCACATTCACCCGGGTGCGGAGACCATGGAGCATGTGATTACTCCAGAGATTGAAGAATTATTAGTTCAAGAATTGGGGAATCCAGAATTGGACCCCCACCAAAGTCCTATTCCTTATGAAGAAGCTTAGTATTTTGTTGTTAATGGCCTCATCCTTTTGGGGCATGGCTCAAGAGCAGCCGGAGCTAAACGAGAATGTCGATCCAGTCGGACCACACTCCCCGATTGTTTTAATGGACCCGATCGCCACGGACCGTCCCGATATTACCGAGAGTGCCTTTATCACTCCTGTGGGTTGGTTCCAATATGAAGGAGGGTACCAATTCTCAAACAGTGTAGACAACCTGAGCACCAAAACCAATCGCCATCAGATTGAGGAAGTGCTTCGCCTTGGGTTGACCAAGCGATTTGAAGTTAGAGCAGTGATCAACACAAATACCATAGCTTACGCGAGCCCAACGATTATAATTGACCCCACGGTTGTTCGAGGAATTGATCCAGTGACTGTTGGGTTCAAATACAACCTCGCGAGCGAAAGCGATAGAATGCCGCAGACGACTTGGCTTAGCCACCTTAGCTTTCCACAAGTGGCCTTTGGTGATTACCGAGCAGTTACACAGGTGAATACTGTCTTCCACGAGCAGCGATTGATGATGGAAAAAGGCATTACCGATAGATTTGGCTTGGCGACAAACATTGGCGCCGCCGGAACCATGAGCGGTTCCAACGGCTTCATTAACGAAGGGATGTTCTCTTTCGCAGCGGGCTACGATCTTGGCAATAATTGGGGCATGTATGCCGAATACTTTATGGATTGGCAACTCATCAGTGGCCAATTCTTCTACACCCCCTACGTCGATGGTGGAATTACCAAACTCCTTTCCAACGACCTTCAGCTCGATATTTATGCCGGTTACGACTTATCAGAAACCTTCGGTACTCGATTGCCAACCACCGGCTGGTTCATCGGAACAGGGGTGAGTTACCGTCTTCCATTAGCTCATTATTTGCGTTAGTGAATCCCTCTCTATCCATAGCATTGGTAGCGGCTTTTATCGCCATAGCCTGCTCACTCCTCGGGGCCTTTTTGGTCCTACGGAAGATGACCATGGTGGGCGACGCGATTTCGCATGCAGTCTTGCCAGGCATTGCCATTGCCTATTGGCTTTCCCAGAGTAGAGCCAGTCTATGGATGTTTTTAGGCGCAGCTATTGTTGGGGTTGGCGCAACCATAGTGATTGAGGTTTTGCGCAAAAAACTGCGGGTTCAAAGTGATGCGAGTATTGGCATGACATTCACTTCGCTTTTTGCACTTGGCGTGGTGCTCATTACCTATTGGAGCGACAGCGTTGATCTCGACCAAGAATGTGTGCTCTACGGCGAGATTGCCTATGTGCCATTTAACCTTTGGTTGGTTGATGGGGTTTCTTACGGCCCAATTGCCCTATGGTCATCCTGCATTCTGCTGCTTGTCGTCTTACTTTACATCGTCATTGGCTATAAAGGTCTGAAGATGACCAGCTTTAACGAAGATTACGCGGCTGTTTTGGGCATTGCGGCAGGCCTGTGGAATTTGAGTTTGATGTCCATGGTGAGCCTTGCCACTGTAGTAAGTTTTGAAAGTGTAGGCGCCATCTTGGTGGTAGCACTTTTAGTAGCGCCTGCAGCTACAGCCTACCTGTTTATTCAACGTTTGAAGCCGTTGCTCATTGCCAGTGCTTCTCTCGGCTTAGTAGGCGCTCTAGGCGGCTACGGGCTGAGCAAGGTGTTAGAGACCAGCATTGCAGGCTCTATCGCAACGGTATTGGGTGCGCTATTTTTGATAGCTTTAATCGTTCATTCATTGTCAGCACGAAAAACAAATGGGTATGCAGTGGAAGCTTAAGTCTTTTGAGGAGTTGACTCCCCAAGAATTGTACGGGATTCTCAGGTTGCGTAGCGAGGTCTTCGTGGTAGAGCAAGATTGTGTGTATTTGGATGCTGACGGTTACGACGATAAGTGCTTGCATCTTTGGGTGCAGGACGGAGAGGAGTACGTCGCCTGTACAAGAATTTTACCCGCGGGAGTCTATTACGAGGAAGCTTCCATAGGAAGGGTCATTGTCGCAGAAAGCCATCGAGGCGGCGTTCTAGGTAAAGAATTGATGCGCCGTTCGGAGGAAGCACTGTATGCCACAGGCGAGCGCGGTCCCATTAAAATCATGGCGCAGTCGTATTTATTACAATGGTATTCATCCCAAGGCTATGAAGCTCAGGGTGAAGATTTTCTAGAAGACGGTATACCCCACCGAATAATGGTGAAGGCCCCGTAATACTGGCCTTCAAGGAGCAGCTATACGATATTACCAACTTAGTTGACCGTATTCAATTAATTGGGGAAAAGGCGCCCTATATTTAAGATGTAATTTTGTGATAAAGAACCTATTGCGGTCTATAATGTGTTGCTTATCAACTACTTAGCAGGCTTAAACAAGTATTCATCTTTGATTTCAGAATTATGCAGAATATGAGTATTCATATTTTGATGTGTTAGTTGAAGCAACCCTGGATCCACGATCCGGGGTTTGTTTATTAGGATTAATACCTACCATACCTGAGGTAATAAGACGTGTAGATAAATCGCTTACTCTACTGTTAGTTGGAATGCCCCGAGCCTTGTGTTCGGGGCTTTTTTATTCCTTAAATTCGTTAGCATGAATACACCCAATGCAGATGGTGCAATCTCTCTGAAAGAGAGCATGCTCGAAGTGGAAGGTTGGACCCCTGACATCTACCAGCGCAACTTCAATGACTTCCTAGACAGCCAGCCTTATCTAGTAGGCACTCTTATGGATGCCGACGAAGGCATGGAAGAAGGCGCACATTCTTGGATGCTCAAGGCCGTTTTGGTTTTGAAGTGGTCCTTCCAAAAGATGGGATGGCGCGCTACCATGCTTAGCGAAGAGAAATGGATTGGCATCATCGAATCTCGCATGGAGGTGTATGAGGAGCAACAAGAGGATAATGGGTTGGACATTCAATCCCTCATTAAGATCAGCAGCTCGCCCAATACATTGAGCGAACTCTACCTCTATGTAGCTGAAAACAATGCCATGAGCAATGAAGCTGCGGGGAACATCCTTTTCCTTCTAGACTGTGCCATTGAAGCCATGGAAATGGCAGTATTGCAGGATAAAACAGAGAGTGACGCTTAATGGATAAAGCCGCACATATCGTCCGTCACATGATGGAGAACGACGCCTTTAGCCAGTGGTTAGGCATCGAAGTCGTGGCCAATTCCGCCGGCTCTGCCGTCTTAAAAATGACCGTTCGAGAAGAAATGACTAACGGGTTCGGTATAGCTCACGGCGGCATCACCTATTCTCTTGCAGATTCGGCCCTGGCCTTTGCCTCAAACGGTGGAGGACGCCAAAGTTTGTCCATCGAGACCAGCATTCATCACATTGCGAAAGTGGAAACCGGCGAGACCATTACTGCTACAACATCGCTGATTAGCGAGACCAATAAAACAGGCGTCTACCAAATTGATATCACGAACTCTTCAGGGCAGCGCGTAGCGTGGTTCAAGGGAACTGTATACCGCACCTCGAAAGAATGGAACCTATGAAACAGACCTATATCGTAGACGGCGTTCGTACGCCTATTGGAAAATTTAAAGGCACCCTTGCCGCGGTGCGCACCGATGATTTGGCGGCCATGACCATCGCCAAACTCATGGAAAAGAATCCCGATGTGGATCCTAGCGCCATTGACGACGTCATTCTAGGGTGTGCCAACCAAGCCGGAGAAGACAACCGAAATGTGGCGCGTATGGCAGCCCTTTTGGCCGGGCTTCCGTGGAGCGTTCCGGGCGAAACCGTGAACCGCTTGTGTGCCTCAGGAATGAGCGCAGCCATCCATGCTCACCGCGCCATCATGGCCGGAGACGGCGATCTATTCATCGCTGGAGGTGTGGAAAATATGAGCCGTGGCCCTTATGTCATGAGCAAGCCTCAGA
>JBNAAX010000067.1:0-7123 GCA_049631665.1 Schleiferiaceae bacterium | reverse complement strand
CGTAGAACCTAAGGGCAGGTCGAGGACGGCGCGAACGTGCTGTTCGAATTGGCTCGTGTAACAAGCTTCAATGGTGTGGTGTCCGCTGTTGTGCGGACGTGGGGCTACTTCGTTGACTAAGATCTCTCCGTCGGCAGTGACGAACAGCTCGACTGCGAGTAGGCCGCAGATATCGTAGGCTTCCGCAGTACGGATGGCAATCTCTTCTGCTTTTTGCTGCATCTCTTGGGTGAGCACAGAAGGACAGAGCACATATTCTACTTGGTTGGCCGTAGGATGGAATTCTTGATCTGCCACAGGGAAGGTCTTCACCTCGCCACTTTCATTGCGGGCGACAATCACACTTACTTCTAGTTCAAAGTCTATAAATGCTTCGAGCATGCCCGGGGCATCTGGGATATGTTGTATATCTTCTTCGCTACGGCAAACCACTACGCCAAAACCATCATAGCCACCGGTACCAGCCTTCCACACAAAAGGAATGGGCCAACGCTCGCGAGCAGCTTCAAATTCGGCCTTGCCTGAGACCATCTCAAAACGTGAGGTGGGGATGTTATGGTCGGCGTAGAATTGTTTTTGCATGGTCTTATCCTGGATAAGCTCGAGGCTATCTGGGTTCGGATGTACCTTCTTTCCTTGGGCGCGAAGGTCTCTCAACGCTTGTACGTTGACTGCTTCAATTTCAATACACACGGTATCACAATCGGCGGCAAATGCCATGACGGTGTCGTAATCTTGAAGTGAGCCTACTTGAAATTCGTTAGCGCCATACTGCGCAGGTGCCTCAGGGGAAGGATCTAGGACTTTCGTGCGGATGTCAAACTTGCGAGTGGAGTAGAGCATCATTTTGCCCAATTGGCCACCGCCTAATATTCCCAATTTGTAATCCGTAGAGAAAATATCCTTTGCCATGAATGCCCTTGTTTTGCGCAAAGGTACTATTTGCTAGAGGAATGCGCCTTATTCTGCTGCGTCGACTTGAGCGACCAAAGGAATAGTGTATTGCTTTTTTGACCCAACCTCTTCTACCAGTGCCCTAGTTCTTCGCTTTTCGAGCTTCTTAAAGCGACGACCTTTAAAGGTGAATAGAGCACCTGGTTTTAGGTCTCCCAGCAATAAAATGTGTTCGTCGCTATCGAGTTGAAGTACGACCTTTTGCAAATGTGGGTCGCCACCGACTGCGCTCTTAGGTCTTGCGGCATGATTTAAGATTGCAGAGCGGTACCCTTTAGGGAAATTACATTGTTCCGCCATCTCTAGAAGCATTTGGCCGAACATAGTTTTCCATTCCACTCCATGAGGGGCAGCTTTACGTCCGTAAGCATTCCACACCTTAAGATGTGCGATTTCATGGACCAGCGTCGTTAAGAATTGGTATTTGCCTAGGTTACTGTTCAATGTGATTTTAGCCCTGGCTCCCTTTCTTGGGGGACGAAAATCGCCGAGCTTCGTGGCTCGAGGTTTATGAACGGCTAAATCAAAGGCTTCGTCTTTGAGCCATTTGTCAAGGAGGGGCAGCACTTCAGCCGAAGGCAAATAGGGCAAAAGCGGCGCTAGATCCATTAACCTACTTGCGTTGTTTGGATCGACGAGAATGATGGGCAGTCGCAATCTTTGGCTGTTCCGCAGCTGCTTAGCGCGAGCGCAAGAAGTACAATAGAAATAGTGGCAATTCTCTTCATAACATAGGAGTCTGTCCTTCAAAGAAACTGTAAATTAGCCATATGATCACGAACTTTTTCGAAGGAATTGGTGCCTACGGCGTTTTAATGACGAAAGTATTTCGACGTCCAGACCGTTGGAAGCTTTTCTACCGTTCCACGATTAAGGAAATTCAGCTTCTCGGCATAGATTCCATTGGTATCGTTGTGATTCTGTCAGTCTTTATGGGGGCTATTGTTACCATTCAAACGGCTTTTCAATTAAGCGATGATCCCCTGATCCCAACCTACTACATTGCGATGGCCACTAGAGAATCCATAACACTGGAATTTAGTCCAACAGTGGTCAGCTTAATTCTTGCGGGGAAAGTGGGTTCAAATATTGCTTCGAGTCTGGGAACCATGCGTGTTTCTGAGCAGATAGATGCTCTAGAAGTAATGGGAGTAAATAGCGCCAGCTATCTCATTCTGCCTAAAATAGTAGCCCAATTATTCTTCAATCCTTTACTCATCTTGATGTCCATGTTCCTCGGCTTATGGGGCGGTGCAATGGCCGGTGATCTTCTCGGCCTTATTGCCTTCCAAGAAAGTATAAGTGGGTACCAATTGGAGTTTATTGTATTCGAAAATATCATCTACGGTTTGATTAAATCCGTGGTTTATGCCTTTATAATTGGATCCGTTAGTGCCTATTGTGGGTATACTGTGAAAGGCGGTGCCGTTGAGGTAGGTGTGGCAAGTACAAACGCTGTTGTACGGTCTTGTTTAGCGATTATCCTATCTAATTATGTCCTAACTGATTTATTGCTCAACTAATGATTCAAGCGAAAGGCATACACAAGAGCTTCGGTAGCAACGACGTCCTTAAAGGCGTTGATGTTGACTTTCATCAAGGCGAGACCAATCTCATAATTGGTCGCTCAGGTTCTGGAAAAACGGTATTCCTGAAGACCATTTTAGGCTTACATGAGCCCGATCAGGGAGAGATCTTATACGATGGCGAAGTATTGGGTGAAATGTCCAAGCAACGCTTCAAGAAGCTCCGTCAAGAGATAGGAATGGTTTTTCAAGGCGGTGCCTTGTTCGATAGTATGACGGTAGCACAAAACATCCGGTTTCCGCTGGAAATGTTTTCTGCGATGACCGAGCATGAGATGGATCAGCGCGTAAAATTTGTCATGGATCGCGTTCGTTTAGAAGGTGCAGATGCAAAGTTTCCTAGTGAGATCTCTGGGGGTATGCAAAAACGGGTGAGTATCGCGCGTGCGATTTCGATGAGCCCAAAGTACCTTTTTTGTGATGAGCCTAATTCTGGCCTAGACCCGGAGACAGCCATAGTGATAGATCAGCTCATTCATGAGATTACACATGAGTTTGGTATGACAACCATTGTGAATACCCACGATATGAACTCTGTCCTTGAGATTGGGGATCATGTCGTCTTCATGAAAGAAGGTCACAAGGTTTGGGAAGGGAACAGCTCTCAGGTTCTGAAATCTACAAATGCGGATGTTGAAGAATACGTCTTCAAATCAAAACTCTTCAAGCAGGTTCGTCAAGCCCTGCGTTAAGCACAATTTTAAGACATAAAAAAACCGGGACGCTTGCGCGCCCCGGCTGGGTATTTTGTGTTGAGCAAGTAAGGATTACTTGATCGTGATGCGCTCTACAGTGTTCACGCCTTCGCCTTCTACTGAAAGGATGTACATCCCTTTAGCGTTATTGCTTAGGTCGATTACTTTGCGCTCGCCAGCTACGAAGTTTTCGTTAGCAGCGTATACTACTTGACCTAGTACGTCAACTACAGTAACTGTAGCATCAGTAGTCGCATCTAGCTCTACGTTTACCACACCATTCGATGGGTTCGGGAAGATGGATACTGATGTCAAATCTGCGTCTTCGATACCGATAGTTGAAGTACCTGAGGCAGTTACAGAAATCAAGTGCGAGAAGCTCATGTTAATGCTAGTCTGGTCGTTTCTCCAAGAAGAAGTTCCTGACCATGCAGAATAACGAGTGGTGTTAAACAAGAAGTTCGAACAGTTCGTAGAAGTACTGTCATAGTCTTGGATAAAGTAACCTTGAGGAGCTGAAGTGTTTCCTTCTCTGTAGTAGTAGAAGTAGAACGGGTTGATATCACCAGTGTTGTTTGAGTAGTCGATGGTATCTGAAGTTGAAGTGCCACCTGGCAAATACTCAATGAAGATACCCAACAACTCGTCGCCCATCATTGATAGACCACCGTTTGGTACTTCGACACCTACAACTGCAACACCACTATCCGCAGTGCTCAATGTGTAGTCAATTACAGTCGTGTTAGTTGCACTTACACCACCAGCGTTACCATCAGAAGAGCTACCCGCATACGCCATAGTCTTCGCAGTTGGTGTTACTGTTGGATCTAGAGCCGCCCAAGTACCTGCATTGTACTGTACACCAGAGAAAGGTGATGAGAAACCGTTCGCACCTTTGAAGATGGTAAAGCGAATTTTATCGGTATTACTACCGTCGAAAATATCGTAACCACCAATCACGTAAAGTGAATCAATGTTAATCTGGTCTGTTTCATTGAACTCGTTGTCGCCCCAACCGTAGTAGTTGAAATCATAAAGAGCCCCAACCGCGTGGTTGTAAGAGTAACCAGGAGTACCGTCAGAATATACAATAACTGTTGAAGAATCAGGTGTGGTTGTGATTGCACCCAATACCATATCCGAGCTGTAGAACTGGTACAAGAAGTCAGTGTAGTCGTAGTTGTTATCTACAGCACCGCCTCTTTTGAGGATGATGTCCTCAATTTTTTCTTTAGCAGCAGCGTCAGGGGTGATTTCAGTCTGCAACAACTTTGTTGCCATTGCATCTTGTGCGAAACCGTTAAACCCGAATGCAACAGCTGCAAGGAGTAAAACTTTTTTCATAAGTAGTTCTTTAATTGAATTGAACTCCTAAGATAGAAAAACATCGCATAACTAGCGCTTGCGAACCATCATAATTCCATCGCGAACGCTGAGAATAACTTGTTCGACCCTAGCATCTTTAGCGATGTGTGCGTTCAACTCTATAATGGCTTTGGTGTCTTTGTCGTTTGGCGCGACCGCTTCAACCACCTTTCCAGACCATAAAATATTGTCTACTAGCATGATGCCGCCGCTTGGCATTTGTGGTACGAGCAGCTCATAATAGTCCAGAAGACCGCGCTTATCCGCATCAAGGAAGATGAAATCCCATGGGCGTTGGAGCACCTTGAGCACATCGCCGGCCGGACCGAGGTGTAATTTCATTTGCTTAAAACGAGGGTTTTGCTGCCAATATTTGAGAATTATAGACTCTAGCTCCTCGTTGATTTCAACGGCGTGAAACTCTCCGTCTGCTTCTAATCCTTGAACAAGGTAATGAGATGCATAGCCGGTAAAAGTGCCAACCTCAAGAATGTATTTTGGTTGTGCCATGCACGAGAACATCTTAAGAATTTGACCTTGTACATGACCGCTCAACATACGTGGCATGACTACTTTGACCCAAGTCTCGCGTTCTAATTCATTCAAAAACTCCGGTGCCTCTGTGGTATGCTTGGAGATGTAGTTGTGCAAGTCGTCGCTCAAAAATTCCATGGCATTAGGCTTTAGTGTAAATCAATGTAAAGGCGTGCTCTTTGGTAAGATACTCGTTGGCTACGCGCTGTAAGTCTGATGTGGTTAAGTCCCGTATTTGAGAAGCCACGAAATCAAATGTGCTCACCTTTCCAAAATGAAGCAATGCACGTGCTGCGCCAATGGCGCTGTTCAGACCATTTTCTTCTGCCAGGGCCATTTGACCGATGAACTGGTTTTTAGCCTTGCTCAATTGCAGTGTTCCCAATGGTTGACTGATAAATTTCTCGACCTCCTTATATACCAGTTGTTCCGCTTTTTTTGTCTGAAGTGGATCGCAGCCCAAGTAAATCCCTAGCATTCCAACATCGCTGTACAGGTTCATGTAACTCTCGATGTTATAAGCGATGCCGTACTTCTCACGGATGTTTAATCCAAGACGGCTATTCATGGCAGGTCCTCCTAAGACATTATTGAGTAATAAAAGTGCGCGTCTATCGCTCGAGTGTATCCCGGGTATGCGCCATCCGGTCATGAAATGGTCCTGAAATTGCGCTTCAGGGCTTACAATACGTTTAGGAGCAGTTGCCTTACTGGTTTCTGCAGACCATTGGTTTTCTGTGAGCGACCACCCTCCAAAGTATTCGCCAAGAACTGCTGTTATACGATCACCACCGTATGGGCCGGTAACGGCAATTTTTATACGTTCGGCCGTGTAGGTTCTGCTTTTAAACTCCAGGATGTCATTACGGCTCAGGCCATCTACACTTTCAGGGGTGCCTAAAATATTTCTGCCAAGGCCGTTTCCTTCGAAAACAAGATCTTCAAAGTCGTCAAATATGCGTTCTGAAGGAGTGTCTTTGTAGCTGAAAATCTCGTCTTTGATGACCTCTTTTTCTTTGGCCAATTCTCTTTCAGGAAATGTGCTGTCAATCAACACATCACTTAAAAGTTCTACCGCTCGGCGTAGGTCACGCTTTAAAAAGCTCGCATGGATGATCGTCTCCTCTTTGGTAGTATAGGCATTGAGTTCGCCGCCAACATCGTCCAACCTACTCAAGATGTGGTAGGCCTTCCGGTTCTTTGTGCCCTTAAAAAGGTTATGTTCGATAAAGTGTGCCAGTCCCTGCTGATGTTTTAGTTCATCGCGGGAGCCTGCCTTAATGGCAACAGCAATGTGCGCAACAGTACTTTTCTTGTATTGAAAAGAACATTGAAGACCGTTAGTAAGAGTAAAGACGTCGCTGCGCTTCATTATTTTTCATCCAAAACTTCTAGCACCGTTCGGAAGGCGAGTGCATGTTCACCCCAGGCTTTTGCACTCTTTTCGCGCAGTGCACCCGCATACATTTGCATGTAGAGCTTTATGCTCTCTAGATCTGTAGCGCGGTACTGAACACTGTAACTCGGGTGGTCCTGTTCTTGTTCTGGGAACACTTGCGTAAATATGAAGGAGGTAAACATTCCCGTCTCCATAACCTCTGGGATATGTTCTTCTTTCATCCATTGGATCCATCGTGCTTCAACGACTGGATTTACAACGATCGTTACATTGTAGATGTGTTCACTCATGAGGCAAAGGTACGATACATTGTGCGGGCCTGTTGAGTATAAAAGCCATTTGGATAGCTAATCAGATACTCCATGAGTGGCTCTTTCGAAGAATCAGGGTCCAATTCAAATGCGGCCTTTGCGAAATAAAAGTAACCTTCTTCTTTCCACATGCCTTCACCCGCGGCATTCTGCAGTACTAAAAAGCTTTGTTTCGCTTCTTGGAAGTACCCCATGCTCAAGAGCAACTTCCCTTTTTTATACAAGAGGTCGTCGTACACTTCATTCGCGAGTAAGATGTTCTCAATTTTATTGTACGCA
>JBNAAX010000066.1:0-7338 GCA_049631665.1 Schleiferiaceae bacterium | reverse complement strand
TTTTATTTTATGGAATTCGAGCAAATAAAAAGGCGGCCAGATTGCCGCCTTTTTAGTATTTATTGTGGTCTGTTTTTACAGGACTAAGCCGTTCTCAACAGCAAATCGAACAAGCCCCGCAGTGTTATTCATTCCCAGTTTATTGAGGATGTTCTGACGGTGGTTGTCAATGGTTCGCTTCGACAAGAAAAGTTGTTTGGAGATTTGCTCATTGGTCAGTTGGTCACAGATGAGCTGGATGATTTCTATTTCTCGTTTGCTCAATCGGGCCACAGCAGGATTATTACTTTTAAGATCCGCAGCACCTATACCGAGAAATTTCTTTTCGATCAATTCATTGGCGAGGGATTGTGTGTAACAAAGTTTTCCATCAAGCACGGTTGTTATAGAAGCAACAAGTTCCGCTGTTCCGACGCTCTTTAGAACATACCCTTTGGCACCAGCTTCGAGCATATTCGCTGCGTAATCAACATCTCCGTAGTTGGAGAGCGCAAGCACGCGAAGATTTGGATGTGCTTCAAGGGCTTTCTTTGTCAAAGTTGGACCGTCGGTTTCCTCCAACTTGTAGTCCATGATGACGATATCGAATTCTTTTCTATTGAGCTGTTCAGACATTTCAATGCCATTTCCAGCCTCTGAAACCTCGAAACTATGTCCTTCGAAGTCTCCCATTTCGAGCATAGTTTTAATACCATCCCTAAGGATAGGATGGTCGTCCACTATGAGTATTTTGACATTTTTCTTTGCCATGGTTGTGTGTAAATGCGCGGTTTTGAGTGCGTTAAATATACTAAGATTTGTTTTTGACTAGGTATTTAGCTTGAAAACGGGGTATTAATTTTGTGATTTTGAATCAATTAGAAGTCGACTTTGGATGAAGTCCCGGAATTGCACTATATTTGTCAAAACTTTTTGGCACTCAAAAGGGGGACTTCGGTCCCCTCTTTTATTGCCGGTAATTGATGGAATACGCAAAAATTGAAAAGGCCGCTGAACAGGCCACGGTTGAGAATAACGCTTTTTTGGTAGAGCTTGAGGTGAAGCCAAACAACGTAATCATTGCCTATGTTGATGCGGACGAAGGTCTTTCAATGGATCAGATAAAAATGATCAATAGGAAGATGGAATCAGAATTGGACCGCGATGTGGAAGATTTTAATCTCACCGTAAGCAGTCCAGATTTAAACAGACCCTTGAAAATTTTGCGTCAGTACAAGAAAAATGTTGGTCGCTTTTTAAAGGTGAAGTTTGACGACCGTCAAGTAGAAGGAAAGTTGGAAAAAGTGGAGCAGGACTTTTTGGTTTTGAGTGTCCCTCAAAAGAAAAAGAGTGCGCCGCACGTGGAAACAGAAATACAGTTTGCCGACATCGTAGAGGCGAAGGTGGCAATCAGATTTAAATAGAAGTTTTAGTTTTATAGATAATGGAAAATCAGGCGATTATCGAAAGCTTCCTCGCTTTTAAAGAGGAAAAGAACATCGACAGAACCACTTTGATGGCCTTCATTGAGGAGGCCTTCCGCAACCAGTTGCGCAAGAAGTACGAGACCGATGAAAACTTTGATGTTATTGTAAACCCGGATAAGGGTGATTTGGAAATCTGGCACAACAGAACGGTAGTTGAAGACGGTGCTGTTGAAGATGAGAACCAAGAGATCGAATTGAGTGCTGCACTTCGTATAGAACCGGATTACGAGGTAGGTGAAGAGGTATCTGTAGAGATTAAACTGATAGACCTTGGTCGTCGTTTTATCTTGGCATTCCGTCAAAACTTGGTCAGCAGAATCCAAGAGCACGACAGTTCAGAACTATTCAAGCGTTACAAAGACCTTGAAGGTGAAATTATCACGGGTGAAGTGCACCACGTTCGTCACCGCGAAATAATTGTTTATGACGACGAAGGAAACGAACTAATTCTTCCTAAAGATCATATGATTGGTGAGCGCGAGTTCTTTCGAAAGGGAGACCCAATCCGCGCGGTAGTGAAGGAGGTAGTATTCCGCGGTACTAAGCCTGTGGTAATTATGTCTCGTACGGACGAACGTTTCCTAGCGAAGTTGTTCGAGCAAGAGATCCCAGAAGTATATGACGGCTTAATTACGATCAAGGGCGTGGTTCGTATTCCAGGTGAGAAAGCGAAGGTTGCTGTCGAATCTTACGACGACCGTATCGATCCTGTTGGTGCCTGTGTAGGTATGAAAGGATCGCGTATTCACAGTATCGTTCGTGAGTTGCGCAATGAAAATATTGATGTAATCAACTACACCAATAACCTACAACTCTACATCCAACGCGCATTGAGCCCAGCGAAGGTAACCTCACTGAACATTGATGAGGATAACCGTCGCGTTGAAGCTTTCTTGGCTCCGGATCAAGTGAGTTTGGCTATCGGTCGTGGAGGTACAAACATCCGCTTGGCAAGTAAACTGGTAGACATGGAAATTGATGTTTACCGCGATGATATCGAAATCGAAGATGATATCGAACTAGATCAGTTCAGCGATGAGATCGAAGGTTGGATCATCGAAGAATTGAAGAAAATTGGATGTGATACTGCGAAGAGCGTATTGAAGTTGACAAAAGAAGAATTGGTTTCAAGAGCCGATTTGGAAGAGGAAACTGTAGAAAACATCGTCTCAATTCTCAAGCAAGAGTTCGAGGAAGAATAAGAAACACTAAAGACACTCTATGAGTAGCGTCAGATTAAGTAAGGCCACCAAGGAACTCAACATCTCTTTAGATAGAGCCGTTGAAGAATTGGCAAAAAATGGCCACGACATTCCAAACAACCGTAATACCAAGATCACGGAGGAGCAGTACGGCGTACTGAAAACTGCCTTTGCAGATGATCTTGAGCGGAAAAAAGCTGCCGAAGAGGTGAGCCAGCAGTCGAAGGAGGAAAAAGAAGTTCTTCGTGGTGGTGCCGAGGAGGTTGAAGCGCCTGCTCCTGTAGTCGAGGCACCGAAGGAAGAGCCAGCACCTGTGGCTGAGGCACCGAAAGAGGAGCCAAAGGCAGAAGAAAAAGCAGAAGCTCCTACGCAAGAGGAACCTGCAGGCGGCTTAAAGGTGATGGGCAAGATTGATCTTGATGCTCAGAAGCCAAAGAAAAAAGCAAAGCCTGCAGCAGCTGAAACACCGGCAGAAGTCAAGAGCCATAAGCCAACGGAAAAAGGCCCTAAGAAGGCAGCTGGTGGTGCGAAACTGCAAGAGCAAGCGCCAACCAAGAAGGCTGAGGAAAAAGCAGAGGAGGCTAAGCCTGCTGATGCTGATATCAAAACCAAGTACGTAAAGATTGACGGTCCTAAGTTCACTGGTCAGAAGATTGAACTTCCGGTCGAAAAGCCAAAGACGCCGAAAAAGAAGCGTACTCGTATTAAAACGCAAGGTCCCGGCGGTGCCACTCCAGCACAAGCGGATCCTAGAAGCAGAAACCAACGTGGAGGCAACAACCAAAACCGTGGTAAAGGGAAAGGTCGTCGCAACCAGCCTGTTGTCGAAAAGCAGGAATTGTCTGACGAGGAAATCCAAAAACAAATTAAAGAGACCCTAGAGAAACTTACTTCTGGTAAGAAAAACAAGGGCGCTAAGATTCGCCGTGACAAGCGTGCTGAGCGTCGTGAAAAAGAAGAGCTCGCAGACATGCAGGCCGCGGAGGAAAGCAAAGTATTGAAGGTAACGGAATTCGTTACAGTTACTGAGCTTGCCAACATGATGGAGGTAAGTGTCAATGACGTTATTGGCTCTTTGATGGGCGTGGGTGTCATGGTAACCATGAACCAGCGTCTTGATGCAGAAATGCTGGAGATGGTGGCTGAAGAGTTCGGCTTCGGTGTCAACTTTGTCGATGAAGAGGTAACGGAAACGTTCCAAGAAGAGGAGGACAAAGAGGAAGATTTGAAACCACGTTCACCTATTGTAACGGTGATGGGACACGTTGACCACGGTAAGACGTCGCTTTTGGATTACATCCGAAAAGCGAACGTAATTGCTGGTGAGGCAGGGGGAATTACCCAGCACATCGGTGCCTACAACGTGAAAGTTCATACAGGCCAGACCATTACCTTCTTGGATACTCCAGGTCACGAAGCCTTTACGGCAATGCGTGCTCGTGGTGCTCAGGTAACAGATATTGCCATTATCGTAGTAGCAGCGGATGACGCTGTGATGCCACAGACGAAAGAAGCCATCTCTCACGCTCAGGCAGCAGGGGTACCGATCATCATTGCTATCAACAAGGTAGACCGTGATGTAGCGAATCCAAGCAAGATTATGGAGCAGCTTTCACAAGAGAACATCTTGGTAGAAGATTGGGGTGGTTCTATTCAGTGTCAGCAGATTTCCGCAAAAACCGGATTGAATATCGAAGAGCTTCTTGATAAAGTACTTCTAGAGGCAGAAATGCTCGATTTGAAAGCCAACCCTGATAAAAACGCTAGCGGTACAGTAGTAGAGGCATCTCTGGATAAGGGTCGCGGTTACATGTGTACAGCGCTAATTCAAGCGGGTACGATGAAAGTTGGAGATTACGTTCTAGCCGGTCAATACTCTGGCAAGGTGAAAGCGATGCTCGATGAGCGCGGCAACCGCATCAAAGTGGCAGGCCCATCTACGCCAGTAAATCTCCTAGGTTTGGACGGTGCGCCTACTTCAGGTGATAAGTTCATCATCATGGACGACGAGCGTGAAGCGAAGCAGATTGCACAAAAACGTCTACAATTGCAGCGTGAGCAGAGCGTACGTTCTCAGAAGAAGATGACCCTCGAAGAGATTGGTCGTCGTCTACAGGTTGGAGATTTCAAAGAGTTGAACATTATCCTTAAAGGTGATGTGGACGGTTCAGTTGAAGCATTGTCCGATTCTCTTCAGAAGCTCACTACTGAGGAAATCCAGGTCAACATCATTCACAAAGCTGTTGGTCAAATTTCTGAGAGTGATATCCTTCTCGCAACTGCCTCCGATGCTGTCGTTGTAGGTTTCCAAGTTCGTCCTTCTGCACAAGCACGTAAGCTTGCTGAGAAAGAGGATGTGGAAATCAGAATGTACTCTATCATCTACGACGCGATCAACGAGATCCGCGATGCGATGGAGGGTATGTTGAGTGCAGAGATGAAAGAAGAAATCAAGGGTACAGCCGAGATCCGCGAGACCTTCAAAATCTCGAAAGTGGGAACCATTGCAGGTTGTATGGTTACAGAAGGTACCATCGAGCGTAACCATGATGTGCGTGTAATCCGCGACGGTGTGGTTGTGTACACAGGAAAACTAGGTTCTTTGAAACGATTCAAGGACGATGCGAAAGAAGTTCGCCAAGGGTTCGAATGTGGTTTGAACATTGCCAATTTCAATGATATTAAAGTGGGCGACGTTGTCGAAGCTTACGCAATGGTTGAGGTGAAGCGTACGCTTGGCTAATCCAGAAGATACAGACACTAAAAAGCCCGGCCATCGGCCGGGCTTTTTTATGCCAAAAAGTTTCGGTTCCTAGTGTAGAATTAAGACTCCCACAGCAAACAAGGCACCGTACACAATCCCAATCCCCATGATCCAATAAACAAACAGTTTCAGTGTAGAAGGTGCCTCAATCTTCTCTGATGGATCCATTCGCATCTCAATAGGCTTCCATGCGCCACCGGGCTGTACGGTTTTGTAAAATTCCACAAGTGTATAGGTCGGTGTTGGCGTGGTCAGGTACATGGTCGCTACCCAAGCCACAGTGGTAAACCCAACGGTAAAGAAAAAGCTGTTCGGGAACGCCCAATCGAGCACACTGTGTGCAAGCGCATACCCAACAAAGGGTGCAACGGTAGCTGCAATCTCTGTCCATGCATTGATGCGCCACCAGTACCATCGAAGGATGAGTACAAGTCCTAAGCCGGCGCCACATTCCATGATGAATTGCCACACACCTGCAATGCTGTCCATAAAGCTGGTTACCAATAATCCTAAAATGGCAAGGATTAGGGTGGTCAATTTTGAGATGTTCAAACTCGTTTTCTTCGGCGCATGAGGATTGATGAAGCGCAAGTATCCGTCGTTAATGAGATAAGATGCTCCCCAATTCAATTGGGTCGACATGGTCGACATGTAGGCGGCAAAGAAGGAGGCCAATAACATGCCTAAAAGCCCCTGTGGCAAGAAGTCACGCATGATAAAGATGTAGCCGAAGCGGTAATCTTGGTTGTATTTCACTGCCTGCGGCAATTGCGCTCCATATACCTCTGCCCAGCTTTGAGACCACGTGAGATATTCCGCCTCCTGCGCCTCATTCATCGGCTCGAAATCTGCCTCACCGGCAAGCATTTCGTAGGTGATAAAACTAGGCATATCCTCCGCAGGATTTCCTTTTGAACCATAGAGGGCGATGGCACTTAAGGCCACTAAAATCCATGGCCACGGGCGCACTGCATAGTGACCTATCTGAAACAATGCACTCGCTAGAAAAGAAGAGCGTTCGTCCTTGGTTGCCAGCATGCGCTGCGCGCTGTAGCCGCCCCCACCGGGCTCTGCACCGGGATACCACGACGTCCACCATACCATTCCGAAGAATGCCAAGAAAGAAGCCAAGGTAATCTGGTAACTGCCCTCGCTCGAAGCTTCGCCACTGATGGACGGGAGGAATTTGAACGTTTCTTCAGGCAAGGCGGCTTTGAGACCGGCTACACCACCTACCTCAGGAGCGTCTAGGACATAAATGACCAAGGCAATAGAGCCCGCCATGGCGAGAAGGAATTGGAACACATCGGTATACACCACTCCTTTCAAGCCGCTAAAACTGACATAAACGACCACACCCAGGAGGGCCGCTCCGGTCCACAGAAAAGCTTCGTTATAGGTCAACCCAAAGAACCCCTGGAGCAGGGTGATCATTGCGACATTCACCCAGCCCATAATGAGGATGTTCATGAAGGCCCCGAGATATACAGCTTTGAAGCCACGAAGCAAGGCAGCGGGCCTGCCCGAGTATCTGAATTCGATGAACTCAACCTCTGTCGTCAGCCCTGAGCGGCGCCACAATCGGGCGAAAAAAACCGTGGTGAGCATGCCTCCTGCGAGCAAGTTCCACCAAAGCCAGTTTCCACTGATCCCGTACTGCCCAACCAGTTCTGTAACGGCCAGCGGAGTGTCGGCCGCGAAGGTGGTTGCGACCATAGAAATACCGGCGATGTACCAGGGCAAAGATCTGCCGCCGAGGAAGTATTCACTGATGGACGATTTCTTACTGCGGCCGAAATACATCCCGATAAGGACGGTAGCTGCGAGCAATGAGATAAGGACCGTGAGGTCTAAGGTGCTAAGGTTCATGCGCCTATTTGCGTTTGCGTTGGAAGAATTGGGTCAT
>JBNAAX010000065.1:0-7408 GCA_049631665.1 Schleiferiaceae bacterium | reverse complement strand
TACAGATATGAATACGCGCGATACCATTGATACCCAACTCAATGTATTGGCAGATTTTAACCCGATTGTTCCTGATGCCTACAAAGACGCTAAGTATTTGATGCTCGGTAACCTCATGCCGTCTATTCAGCAGCAGGTATTGGATCAGTTGCCACAACGTCCAAAATTAGTGGTGCTTGATACCATGAATTTCTGGATGGACAACTGTTGGGACGATCTCGTCGAAGCCTTGAAAGGCGTTGATGTCCTGACCATCAACGATGAAGAAGCGCGCCAGATGTCGGGCGAGTACAGCTTGGTAAAAGGTGCTAAGAAGATCATGACCATGGGACCAAAGTTCCTCATCATCAAAAAGGGTGAGCACGGAGCCTTGTTGTTCCACGAAGACAAGGTGTTCAGCGCGCCGGCATTGCCGCTGGAAGAAGTGTTCGATCCAACAGGTGCTGGAGATACATTCGCAGGTGGCTTTATTGGCTACTTAGCAAAGACGGATGACATCAGTTTTGAAAACATGAAACGCGCTGTGATCTGGGGTTCCGCCATGGCAAGTTTTACGGTTGAAAAGTTCGGTACGGAGCGCATCGCAGAATTGACAACAGAAGAGATTAATTCACGCCTGGAGGCCTTTAAAAACCTTGTAAGCGTCGACATTCAGTTGGTGTAGTTAATAACAAAATCATAGGAAATACCCCGGAGCGAAGGCTTCGGGGTATTTTCGTTTAAAATGGTATTTTAGAGGGATCAACCAACCAATGTTTCTCGCACTATGCACCAGCCAACAACATGGAGCCTCCATGCACTCTTTGTAGTGCTGCTCTTGCTGTGCACCTCATTGACTCAGGCCCAGAATACAACTACGGACCCAGAAGCTCTCGAGCTAAGAGTTCAACAAAGCCAGGATTCTATCCGTGCCATCGTCGAAGTTCAATCCGAACAACTCAATAAGTTTCTAAACGAAATCGAAGCGATCAAAGCGGCTGAAGAACGTAAGTTTAGTTTGTTCAATCAAATGCAGTCGGGTAAGTCAGTGCTTATAGGTTCAATTCTTTTTGCTGGCGGTGTGTTGCTGATTTTTGGAATAGTAAGAATCAGCGAGAACAATATTTTACGCAAGATGTCAGATCGTGAGCAGTCCCTTAAAAGGAATCTCGCTAGACATATTCCCGAATACTTGATAAAAGACCTTGTCCACGAGGAAACGATTTCCCCTATGGTGTGGAAGAACTGCGCCATTCTTCAGGCTGAAATCATAGAACAGGGCCCCTTCGAAACTGCGAAAGAGCGTATTGCTGCGATAGATTTTCTTACCAAGACTTGCGACAGCATATCGGAAACTCATGGTGTAATTCAAATCAAAAACACTGGACAAAAAATTCTCGCGGTATGCAAGGCGTCGAACCTTACTCCAATGGAGCAAGCAAACATTTCTGCAGGATGTTTGAATCAGTTGCGAAATGCTTTGAAGTCAAATCATCACCAAAGACTAACCTTAAAGGCAGGAATCGCTTATGGAGATGTGGTTGCGGGTTTAACCAGGGGCGGCGACAAAACAAGCTTTGATATATGGGGGCATCCGGTACAAGAGGTCCAAGAAATCACGCGCTCTTCGAAGCCAGGTACTATTTCAACCACGAAATACGTCGCACGCTCTTTAAACAAGAGTGAATTTTCAATCAATGAGGCCGAGGAAGGTCGATACGAGTTATGAGAAAAGTATCGTCCATAGCATTTGTTCTGTCGTGCTTCTTCGCACTCGCTCAGCAGTCCCCATTCGATATAGAGGGAAATGAAGGCCACTGGGTCGATTCAGTTAACTCCCTAGTCACCGACTTTAGGTCTGCTCAAAGTGCTGAAGAACAACTCGAAATCCGCGACGAGGTTTTAGGTCTACTAAAAGCCATCAATACATCATCTGCGGACAGCATATCCAAGAGTATGGCCAGTTACCGCGGCTACCGCATTTGGGACAAGCGTGCCGACTTTGAAATTTATACAGGTATCTTGAAAGACGTCGAGCGTTGGGCACCAAGAGATAGCGTAAAACTTCGATTCTTCTCCAACTACCAAATAGGGAACACCTTCATCTTTAAGGAAGCGTTTGATTCTGCATCATATTACCTCCACGAAGCCTTTAAAATTGACATTGAACATGAACTTGGCCCGTACGAGGGGGCGGTACAAGATCGAGCAGCACTTATTCTATACAAGCTTGAAGATTACGAGCACAGTTTACAGATGACGAACGCTTCATTGCGAACCGCCAAAGGAAGGTTGCGCGCGGCTGTTTACAATCAGCTCGGAAATACCTACAACATGGCCGAAAATTACAGTGAAGCGGCTACGGCTTATGACAGTGCATCGGCTTTGTACGAAGCCAGCGGCGTACGTAATTGGATGCCCAAGTTTAACTCCTTGACCGCTTATTTGGAACTAGGCGATAGTGAGAAATTTTTAGAAGTGTACAACGCGATCAAGGATGAACAAGCCATTCAATACTACGACACCTACTACCAAACTATTGAGGTAGCGAAAGCAGAATTCTCACTTACATATTGGCAGGATTCAGCCCGTTACAATACCGAAGGGCTAGAGGAAATAATCCTCCCTCGCACTACAGAGAACGAGCGTATCGTTCGTCAAATTTTACAAAGTCAGATTGCTTATACCGAGGGCGAATGGCAAACCAACAGAGACGCTTATTTCCTGCTCAAACGTTGGTATGATTTGGCACGACCAGACAGCTCTGTGTATGCGATGAAGCAGATGCTATCCATTGACAGTGCCTATCGACTCAAGCTTGCAGCTGAAACATCTACTGAGGAAGACATAAATCAGAACCTATTGGCTACCGGGGAACTCAAACGTTTGATTGCCGCCATAGGCCGTGAAGAGCTGTTGCAGAGTTTCGATAAATCAAATCGCACATCTCAGGGGATTAATCAGCTCATTTACACTCTTATTTTTGCTGCCCTATTCCTGGTTTTCCTTCTCTATGTATTGCGTCGTTCATGGGATGCTTATAAGCAACGTCGCACATTAATTACAGATCTTAGGACCTTGCAGAAGCGCGAAGAGGAGCTGCTATACCGCATCGTTCCCTATCAATCGATAGGAACTGATAAGAAAGCCCCAAAAGCAGTTACTAAGCGCTACGATAATATCATAGTTTTGGCGGCCAATTTTAACGACTTCAACGCTCTCTCCCCTCAACTAGACCCGGATGAATTCATTACAACTCTTGAGGACGGATTCAGCCGTCTAAAGGACGTGTGTGAAGAATATGGATTGCAGAAGATTAGGACCGAAGAGTGCTGCTTCATTGCGGCAGGAGGTTTCAATGAAGAATTCGCTTCGCCTCGAATGACACTGAATGCAGCTCTAGCGATGCAGAAGGCAGTGAAGGAAAGGAAGGCCGAAATAGGAGGCCCCGAAACAACATTGAGTATCGGAATAGACATGGGACCTTTAGACTCAGGGGTCCTTGAATCTTCCGGTGGCGTTTACGGTGTCTGGGGGGATGTATTTAGGCGCGCCAAGGACATCGCTGCGGAATGCCCTTCTGAAGAAGTGGCTTTGAGCAAGGCATCAGTGGATGCGGAAAGCACCGGAACCGCGTGGCCTAAGAGCACTTCTAAAAACACTGCGGCAGGCGATATTCGAATTTTTAAGGCATAAAAAACCCCGGCACTCGTTGGGCCAGGGTTGAAATCGTTCGCTTGGTGTACACAACAAGTACGCTTAGATTTATTGATAATTCTAAGGTATGCATCAAAGGTATTGACACGACATAACCGCTAAGAAAGTCTCAAAGTAGACACTCTCCAAGAACTACGGTCCATTCGAGTTTGATCACCCGAAGTTTGTCCCTTAAGCGTATAGTTTTAAAATTACAGATTATTAGACAGCCGTATTTTTTATACGAAACTTGCGTAACTGATTTTTCATTGGCCGCAGCCACCATCCATAACTTTCTCATTAAAATTGGATTAAAGGGTTAATAATTGATTCCCTATCAACCTACCCCAATCCAATCCGGAACTCCAAAGACTGTGAACAACTACCTGTTATCCACAATGTTATTGGTCAAAAAGTGTCAAGCAACTCCAAATTCACCCATTTTGAGTCTAAATCGAGACACTTTGCGTCAAAAATGTGTGCTACGATAAATAAAGAGCTGCTACGATAAGTTCAGTGTGCTGTGGTTAAGGATCTTTCTATGTTTACAATCCACACTAATAAACTGAAGCTCAAAGCATAGTTTCATAGCTGATAGTTCCAACCAAACTAAATCTAAGCTGATCTAAAGTTGTTTTCGATAAACGCCCATTCCACCGGAGTGGGCGTTTTTTTGTCCGCATTGACACCGCAGAAAGCTCTATTAATTTTTTCGTAACTTATAAGGAACTAAAACACTCTATTATGTCAACTTCAATTATTGACGTGTTCACGTCATTGAATTTGACCCCTACCTACCTACTCGTTATTGGTGCTTTAGTCGGTTACTTCCGACATCAGCACGAAGGAAAAAAAGTCCCAGGATCGTTAAGTATTCCTAAAGACCTTTTAAAGTCAACAGACTTTAACAAGCTGTGGACATTACTCTACGTTTTACTGCTCCCGCTGTCGTGGGTGGTTAATGTATTTGCACATGCGGTCTACGCATTGATGTGGCTGGTGAACAGCATAGGCATCATTGTTCGCTGGGCTGCAAGCAAACTCCATTGGCTATGGAACCAGATCGTAATCGGCTTAGGCGGATTTTCGTTTTACATGTTATGGCATTACCTCGTTAAATGGCCGTATCAGTTGTTCAGCAAGATGCTTAGCACATTCTTTGGATCGTTTGATTGGACAGCATATAAAAGCACGTACAGAACGGCAGCTATTGCCTCTCTAGTCGGTGTATCGGGATTCTTGATTGACGATATTTTAGACTTAGAGATGTTCCAGTTTTCCGATGTTTCCATCTGGATAGGAGCAATCGTACTTCTTAACGCTGTGGGTTCACACATGTCAGCAGCTATGGGTGTGAAGGAAAAGGGTATGCGTCCAACTTACGCAGCGCTTTTAATCACTGCGGTATTGGTATTCGTCGTACAGACTATCGCACAAGACTACTTAATGCTCAACGAAGCCGCTGGAATTCTTGGCGGTGTCGTACTAGGGGTATCTGTAGTAACCTGGGTGTATAGCATCATCATTTCTGCTGCCCTGGCGCAATTCCTTTCTCTCCTAGTCCCAGCATATTTAACTACAGAAGGCCCATTCAAATGGTTGGATGCGCTACGAGTAGCATTTGCTTCAAGATGGCTAAAAAGTATTGGCTCTATTGCAGTATTTGTGATTGCCTACAACACCCTAGGCCTTTGGATCTACGAAAACGTGAAGCAGGTAGCTGCAGAACCGTATAGTGAATATGTTGCTGTTGTCGATGAGAAGATAGCAGCAAACGACTCCGATATGGTTGAAGCGCAGGCTGATCTTATGGCTGCTGTATCTGCAGAGGAACCTTCTGCAGAAGATTTAGCAAGTGCATACAGCAAGGTCAGAGCCATTGAATCTGGAAATTCATTTTGGAGCGCTGTTCCAAGAGAGCTTAGAGATGTAGTCTACATGGACGTAAATAAGCCGTTCTCTACGGAGGAATCGGATGTTGACGCTGCCCAAGGTGCAGTTGCAGACTTTGATTCATTGGCGGCCTTTAAAGTTTCAGAATTTGATGCGGCTATTGAGCAGGCGCTTCTTGATGTTTCCATCGCCGAGGCAGAGAGAAATAGAATAGCAAGCAGCGGCATTACTGCCAGCGAAGACGGTCGTATAGAAAATGGCGAGCGCATGCGTTTTGGTATGCCTATTCCTGAGGATGCCGACAACTTAAAATGGCGTATAACAGACGATGAAGGCGATACTATTTCGCGCAGAACAGGATCTACGCTTCGCTACAGATTTAGCTCCGGCTCCTATGAAGTTCATGCCGCACCTATCAATGGTTGTGGTACTGGACAGTGGTCTTCGTTCAGTGTAGGTGTTAATGAATCACCAGAATCGCCACTTCGCATTGGCGCTCCTAGAGGACGCTCTGAGGTGTGTGTTGGTGACGAGCATACCTACACTGTTCAAGGAGGAATGGACATCTATGTATGGAACGTTCCTAGCGGTGCTGTGATTGTTGAAGAGAAAGACAACAGAGCCACAGTAAGCTGGGGAAGTACTTCAGGGGATGTAAGCGTATACGGTATGCTCGATGGGGAGCAGTCAAACACTGCCAACTTGTATGTATCTGTAAGCGGTGTTCCTGGAGCGTCGTTAAGCGATGCCGGCAGCGCTGGCAACGACAGCCCAGAAGAAGCAGAAAACGTTCAAGACAACTACTCAGTTTTAGCCGAGGAGGCCGATGCTAAGGTGGATGCAGCACAAGCAGCTCTTGCTTCTTTAGAAGAAGACAAAGCAGCCTACGAAGTTTATGCTTCCAATGAATCTACAAGGCTAAACGCGAAGATGGTTGATGTTGAAAAACGTTATTCATCGAACACTACCCAGATGATTATGAACTGGTTGGGTAAGGCCCTCTTCTTATTCGTGGCATGTATACTACTTGCCATTGCATTGAACTTCGTGGTGCTCTGGACGTCGAGATACTTTGGGGTACTCTACAACTACGACCAAGAAGGTCCTACATACTTCCGTAGTTCATTAGGGGATTATCAAAGCAACTACGACGGGTTCCCATACTTGGGTCTGTTCGTGCTTGTAGTACTAATAGTAGGTGGCGGCCTGTTAGGAATGGCAGCCACACAAGATCTATCCCAAACCCTTCAGGAGGGTGATTTCCCAACTTTATATGAGCTGATTCGACGTTAACAGTAATATCAGTGTGTTTGAAGGGCTCGCCGGAAGGCGGGCCCTTCTTTTTAGATATCGGTATAGAAAGTAAACGTCTCCCCACCGACGGTTAGGGTCCATTCCTTCCCACGAAGGAATAAGGCATCTTCCTTGAAGGCTGCCTTAGAAGTATAGGCGGGCTCTAGACGAAACAGCCCACGCTTTGGCGCACACGAAACATAGGTCAGCTTCCCTTTCTTCCCAGGCGCTAGGACCAATTCCTTTTCAGCACACAGCTTCTCGCCGCGGTTAGAAATATCCACAAGGTTGATTTGTTTCGAAGACCAAGTAGCTTCCCCCTTATTTTTAATCTTCAGGACCAATTCCGTATTGCTAGAACTCAACGTGCCAGAATAGGACGCGGTCTCAAACGTCAAAGTAGTCGAAGACTTCTTAGCAGCAAAATTGGTCTTAAAACGAACGGTCTGTGCAGCAAGAGCATTGCAGCACATGGCAAGGACAAGGACAAAAAGAAGACGCTTCATGAATACATCGTTTCACGTAGCTTAGGTTTAGTAGTTTCAGG
>JBNAAX010000064.1:0-7449 GCA_049631665.1 Schleiferiaceae bacterium | reverse complement strand
GGTCAACAGCATTCTTAGAAGTCAAGATGACGTTGCGGTAATCTCTAATTTGGATTTTGTCCTTTCTAAAGTTGGAGGCGGTTACCCCTTCCACGTGAATGAACGAGCGGAAATCCACATCTACCTTGTGCTTATCGGCAAGTGTGAAAAAAGGGTGAGATTCGGTGGTTGGCTCTGGTTGTGACACCAAAATCGACTTCACTTTTGTTTGTCTATCTGCCATGAGTGTTAGTTGACGAACGAAAAAATTAATACTAGTTCGAGCGTGCAAAGGTAAGACATTGCATAAAAACGAGCCCCACCGCTTCCAATATTTCGAAGTACGGGACTCTTTAAAGCGAACCAAAGTAATCCGATAATGTGGCCTAAACCCAGTATATAGATGCCTGCATTTAACCACGCCTCATTAATGAGCAATGTGCATAGCACGATTAGACATACAAGGCTGTAGACGTAGCTCAACTGAATACCCCCAAAAAGATCTGTACCATTTTGAAGCGCATTATTTGAGGAAAACAGCAGGCTCAATAGAACAGAAAAAACCAAACGGGCCAACAGTATGATGGTTATAACAAGGGGCGCCTCCCACCACAATAATTTTAAATCTAAAGCTTCTCCAAGCACAAAGAATAAAGCTGCGGGAAGTACCAAACTGATTACGGATGCGCTTAAGCGACCGCGAGAGTCACCCAGGTCTTCCCATTGAAGTCGGATCCATTTGGCGAACACCTCAGGCTTTAGAGCTCGGAATACACCAAGGACTGTGAAGAATCCAATAAACAACCATTTTACGTCCATCTAGGACACAAAGTTACTGCAAAACGACGTGCTTGTATTGAATGCTACCGTCCGAATATTCTGCGTGCAAGATGTAGTTGCCTCGAGCTAGGGCGCTCACGTCTAAAAAGGCTTCATCTTCTAAAGATGCCGAATAGTCGAGCTGTATGAATCGGCCTAGCGTGTTGTATAAACGAATGGCCACTAGTCCCTCTGCCTTCACCTTCAAAGTTGACGAAGCCGGATTAGGGTATACCATTAAAGGCATGCCTTCAGATTCTTCAAAACCGATGCTGCTTCCGGTACTTTTATAGAGCGTTTTTGAAGCGGTCATCACGTAGTCGCCAGAAGTCTGACCGTTGCTGTTGGTAAAATTAATAGCGGCATATACCGTTATGCTGTCAGGGAATGTTGTCCCGTCGATATCAAAAGTCCAATGAATACTATCGTTAGAAACTGAAGTTCCGCCACTGGTATGTGTGATATAATCACTAACACGTTTCGCGCCAGTACCAGGATTTGAGGTGGCCAATTGGTTCCCATTCGCATCTTCGACTCTTGCCATAAAGCCTACCTTCGAAGACGTACCGTTTGGTTTCACGCCAAGGGTGATTCCAATTGTGTTGCCGTCAGAAATGCTGTCAACTGAGGACATGATACCAATGACTTCACCGCCCATAGGACTGCCCGAACTGTGACAATAGCCGCTCGCACAAGTCTGTCCGTTATCTCCGGGTGAACCGCTTTTTCCTGCAGGTGAGCCCCCGCTGTTGGTGTATGAATATGTTGAAATACCCAAAAGGGCGATAATGAGTAACGATTTTTTCATGGGGCTTATTGTTTTTAAGTAATTGGTAAAACTCTGAGTTGAATTTATAACAATTTTTCACCTTTTGTGTTTAATTTCACAACCACTCAAGAAAACTACACAAGCATGGTGGATCAATTTCAACATCCAGATTACTACCTACTAGACGAACTGCTCAGCGAGGAACACAAAATGATTCGTGACGCTACCCGAGAATGGGTCAAGCGTAGCGTAAGTCCAATCATTGAAGATTTCGCACAGCGTGCCGCATTTCCACAACACTTAGTAAAAGAAATGGGCGAGGTAGGACTTTTCGGTCCTTATGTGCCTGAAGAGTATGGAGGTGCCGGTTTAGACCACATTAGCTATGGACTAATGATGCAGGAAGTCGAACGCGGAGATTCAGGCATTCGATCTACTTGTTCTGTGCAGAGCTCTTTAGTGATGTTCCCTATTTACGCTTACGGTAGCGAGGAGCAAAAGCAAAAATTCCTGCCAAAATTGGCCACGGGTGAATACCTCGGTTCATTCGGACTCACGGAGCCAAACTTCGGGTCAAACCCAGGCGGAATGACCACCAACTTTGTTGAAGACGGCGATGATATCATTCTAAATGGTGCGAAGATGTGGATCTCAAATTCGCCGTTTTGTGACATCGCTGTAGTTTGGGCGAAAAATGAAGCCGGACGTATTAAAGGTGTTATTGTTGAACGTGGTATGGAAGGATTTACCACACCAGAAACACACAATAAATGGTCGCTTCGTGCTTCGGCTACGGGCGAGCTTGTGTTCGATAACGTGCGCGTCCCTAAGTCAAATATTTTGCCGGGTCGTGATGGCCTCGGTGCACCGCTATCCTGTTTGGATAGTGCGCGCTTCGGTATTGCATGGGGCGCCTTAGGTGCTGCTATGGATTGTTACGATACGGCATTGAGGTATTCGAAGGAACGCATTCAGTTCGGCAAGCCTATTGCTGCTTTCCAGTTGCAACAGAAAAAATTGGCAGAGATGATTACCGAAATCACCAAAGCACAGCTGCTGACATGGCGTTTAGGTCACCTTAAAAATGAGAGTCGTGCGACGTCTGCACAAATCTCAATGGCAAAGCGAAACAATGTGGAAATCGCATTGAAAATTGCTCGCGAGGCGCGTCAAATGTTGGGTGGAATGGGAATTACTGGAGACTTCTCAATCATGCGACACATGATGAATTTGGAGAGCGTGGTAACCTACGAGGGGACACACGATATTCATCTGTTAATCACCGGTTTAGACATCACCGGAGAAAACGCTTTCGTGTAGATTAATTCGTAATTCGAATCACGTTTACCCCGTCAAAGGAACAGCTGTATTCTTTGATCGGCAGGGTGTAGCTGGTATCTACGCTCTGGCCATCCAGAAGTTGGTATTGGTGTGCGTCGCACCCACAGGTAAAATAGAAATCCCCATTGGTACTTTCTAGGACGCCGCAACCGTCCGCCCAATGCTCTGGACAGGCGGCTTCGTACGCGGCGAAATCGTAGAATTGACCGTCAAAATACCTGCGGTAAACCAAGACCCCAGCATGGCCTGCATTTGGCAGTAATAATTGGCCTCCAACGACCGTCAGATTGAAGCTCGAAGGGTCGCTCACGTAGACTGTTTCATCGACTAAAGGTTCCGGAATATCGTAGACAACATTGGTATTGTTGCATGCACTTAATCCTAATGCCAGCAATAGCATGGCCTGTAAGGGATTGTTTATCAGTCTGTAAAGTCGTTTACTCATTGGCTGCAAGATAGCTCGATTTCCTTGTCAATTCTCCGGTTCTGATGCTTATATTTACGGACTTATAATCCAAAAGTAAAGCCAGTATTTATGGTCAAAAGAATACTCACGCTTATTATGGTCTTTGCTGTAGCGTTCAGCTACGGACAAACACGTCCCGGTTCTATCAAGGGAACGGTCAAGGATAAGCGCACCGGCGAAGTCATTCCATTTGCTACGGTAATCGTTAAAGACAAGGATGTTGTCATTGCAACAGGAACGACAGATTTCGATGGAAAGTATAACATCAACCCAGTTAATGCGGGGGTGTACAACCTTACTTGTAATTTCATCGGCTATGCAGATTTCAACCTCAATGGTGTAACGGTTTATTCCGGAAAGCCCAAGGTGGTCAATTTCAACATGACTGTTGAGAGTACTATGATCCAGGAGGTCACAGTTACCGCCCAAGAAGAACTCATCGAAACGGGGAAGACTTCAGAAATTGTAAGCTCGGAGGAAATCAAAAATCTGCCTTATCGTAACCTCAGCCAGATCGTTGGTACCACTGCGGGGGTATTCCAACAAGACGGTAGTGGTTCGTTCAACGTTCGTGGTTCACGTTCGTCTACCAACGTAATCTTTATCGATGGGGTAAAGGTTCGTGGAGATGTCAACCTACCGCGTGATGCGATCTTGCAGACGGAGGTTATTACGGGTGGTGTACCGGCACAGTATGGTGACGTTACCGGTGGTGTAATTTCTACGACTACAAAAGGTCCAGCACCGTATTACTTTGGTTCTTCTGAGATTTTGACCAGCTCAGTTTTCGACCCATACCACTACAACCTGGGTGCTCTAACCCTTGGTGGACCGATTATCAGAAACAAGAAAACAGGACAGCCTATTGTTGGTTTCCTACTCGCTTCAGAATTCCAATACAACCGTGACGGATCTCCTCGTTCGCTGACCACTTGGAAAGTGAACGACGATAAACTAGCAGAGTTACAAGCCAATCCATTGGTGCCAGCTTCTTCAGGTTTTGGGGTGCTCAACGCTGCAGATTTCCTAACACAAGGTGATCTATTACCTCAAAATTACCGAGAGAACGTAGCCCGCACGGCCGTCCGTGTTTCAGGTAACTTGAAGTTTGTGACCTCAGAGAAGACGACCTTGACTGTAGGTGGTCGTTACAACATGAACCAAGGTCGCAATGGTAGCAGATTTAATGAGTTGATGAACTATGCAAACAACTCAGAGTCGTTTGCACAAGACTGGTCGACTTATGTGCGCTTCCAGCAACGTTTCGGGAATCCATCAGATTCTTCGAGCTCGCTTATTCGTAACGCGTTCTACACCATCCAAATGGACTTCACGCGTAACGAACGCTTGACGCAAGATGCACGCCACAAAGACAATCTTTTTGCCTACGGACACATCGGTACTTTTAAAACCAAGTACCGTCCATTGTATACGCTAGGCTCAGATACCATTACAGATCCAAACGATCCGAACTATGGGAAGGTCATGGATGCCTACACGCTTGCTGTATTCCAGAGTGCCAATGTGGATTATACGCCCGGCGAAAACAATCCAATCCTCTCAAATTACACCTCTAATTTCTATGACTTTGTGGATCAAAACTTGATCTTCAACAGAGCACTCTCACTAGAAGATATTCGTGCAGGTGGTGGTCTTCTAAACGGTGACCAGCCATCGTCAGTCTACGGCCTATGGGGGAATGTCGGTGCAAACCAGGCTTCTTACGGAAAAGTGTTGAACGACCAGTTCCGTATTACAGCCTCTTCAACATTTGACATCAAGGACCACTCGCTAATTGTGGGTGTGGAGTACGAACAACGTTTCGACCGTTCTTACAGTGTAGGAGCTACGGGACTGTGGACATTGATGCGTCTACTGCAAAATGATGCCATCCGTGAATTGGACCTAAACAATCCAATAGCGTCATACGACAACAATGGAGTCTTCCAGGATACTTTGAACTACCCGCGTTTGTTTGATGCGGATAAGCCAAGAACATTCGATCGCAATTTGCGTGAGACCTTAGGATTAGATAAAGACGGAACAGATTGGTTGGATATCGACTCGTACGATCCATCAACGTTCTCGTTGGATATGTTCTCTGCAAATGAATTGTTGAACATTGGTTCGAGCCAATATATTGGTTACTACGGTTTCGATTATTTAGGAAACAGATTGACTACGCGTCCATCGTTAACAGATTTCTTTGCTACCGATGCTCAAGGAAATTCACAGCGATTGATCGGTGCATTTGAACCTATCTACATGGCAGGTTATATCCAAGACCAGTTTACCTACGAAGACCTCTTTTTTAATATAGGTGTTCGTGTAGACCGCTTTGATGCCAACCAGCCAGTTCTTGCAGATCCTTATGTTTTGTATCCAGCATATTCTGTAGGCGATCTTGGTGCAACTACCCTAGCAGGTTACGACGTACCGGAAGGTATTAGTGACGATGCTGTAGTGTACGTTGAC
Source organism: Schleiferiaceae bacterium (assembly GCA_049631665.1). Taxonomy (GTDB): domain Bacteria; phylum Bacteroidota; class Bacteroidia; order Flavobacteriales; family Schleiferiaceae; genus UBA10364. Next base: position 1,600 of record JBNAAX010000064.1, on the reverse strand, counting down.
GACCAAGAAAACCCATCAGCTATTGTGGGGTACCGCGAAGGAACTACCTGGTACACTGCAAACGGGGAGGTTGAGGCAAACCCAAAAAATATTGCGGATTTAAGCGGTGGTATTAAACCATTCTTGAAGAACCCAGGTATTGAAGATCAGAAATTAGCAGTCACTGCAAATGAAAGTTTCAAAGACTACACGCCACAAGTTACAGTGAGTCCACGTATTTCGTTCCAGTTCCCTATTTCGGATGAAGCGGAATTCTTTGCGCACTACGACATTATGGTACAGCGCCCAGATCCTGGCGCGAACCGAATGAACCCAATCACCTACTTACAAATGGAAAACGGGAACAACGGCGGTATTCTATCCAATCCAGATTTGAGACCGCAGCGTACCACAGATTATGAGATAGGTTTCCGTCAAAAATTGAACGACAACAGTGCCCTTAAATTGAGCGCCTTCTACCGCGAGATGCGCGATATGATGCAGACGTTCAGTTTCACTGAGGCTTATCCAGTAACCTACATTGCTTACGGAAACTTGGATTTCGGTACGGTAAAAGGATATACGGTTCAGTATGATTTACGCCGTACAGGTAATGTTCGATTGAACGCAAACTACACTTTGCAGTTTGCTGACGGTACCGGTTCAAGTTCTACTTCGGGTGCAAACATCGCTCGTTCAGGACAGCCAAACTTGCGTTACATCCTACCGTTGTCGTACGATTCACGCCACCAGGTAGTAATGAATATGGACTACCGCTACGGTGGAGGTCCAGCATACAACGGTCCTGTATGGTTCGGAAAGCGCGTGCTTGAAAACGCCGGTCTGAATTTGGTCGTGAATGCCAACTCGGGTACTCCATATACGCGTCGTGTTCTTGCCTACGGTTTGACAGATGCACAAACGCCGATGACCGGTAATATCAACGGTTCTCGTCTTCCATGGAGCTTCCGTGTGGATGCAACGGCTAACAAGGTGTGGAACTTTAACGAAGGCCCCTTAAGCAACTTTGAAATCTACGTTCAGATGCTGAACGTTCTGAATACGCAAAATGTATTGGGAGTATATGCTTACACAGGATCACCTAGTGATGACGGTTACTTAAGTTCGCCTCAAGGTCAAAACGCGATTCAATTCCAAGCGAGCGCACAATCGTTCGCAGATTTATACAACATCAGCTTGGCAAACCCTGGTTTGTTCAGCTTGCCACGTCGTATCCGTCTAGGTTTACGTATTGGACTATAATTAAAAAGCATTCGAAAAATAGCATATGAAAAGAGTATATCTCCTTTTACTTTCAGCCGCTTTTACACTGCCACTTTCAGCCCGTGAGGTTCAAGGTGCCAGCGAAAACTCAGGTAGTGCCAATACCGGCTCTATGAAAACAGTCGAAGAACTTTGTCAGCCTTCTAAGGCGCAGAGTGATTTGAGCATCAACAACGTTCGTGCGACCATCCTAGGTGGTGGTGATATGTGGTGGGATTTGAACACTGCTCGCTACGAGGTGCCAAAGGGATCGAACAAGCACTCTATGTTTGCCGGTTCATTGTGGCTTGGTGGTGTAGATGAAGGTAACCAGTTGAAATTGGCAGCAATGACCTAC
>JBNAAX010000063.1:0-7799 GCA_049631665.1 Schleiferiaceae bacterium | reverse complement strand
AACCATTATCAGTAGCATCCACCATAGCAATAAAATCTTCATCTGCGATTGTGGTTTCTGTTGTTAATTCATTTAAATCTACTGCGAATGACCTTGATGCAGTAATGTCGCCACCGCCACTTAATCCTGCGCCTGCTGTTAGTGTAATTGTAGAATGGTCTATATGCTCATTGGCGACAAACCCTGTTAAGTCATCGTGTGTGAAGTCGGAAGATACATAGGTGGCATACTCGGTGCTGATTGGAATGTTGTAATAAGTAGTTCCATCATTAGTAAATTCCCATCTATCGGCAGTTTCATTCCATCTTAAAAGTACATTGGTAGAAGTACCACGCTCTACTTCTATCCCTGCGTTTTCTGTTGGTGTGCCTGTTTCTTCATAGTTAAGAGTAATGATCGCATCACCAATATTAACATTTTGAGAATCTTTTGTTAATAATGTGCCATGAACAGTAATGTTATTGGCAATAATATTTTGCGTGTTATCATCTAAGGCTGCTTTAAGCCCTAGCTGAGTCTGGACATTTGAGCTTAGTCCGTCTAAATAAGAAAGTTCTGTTTGTGTAACACCAGAATCATTAACCTTGGTGACTGCACCATCAATTTCGCTTCCAGTGTGTGTTGAGTTGTAATTAGGCATATCACTTATTAGTGATTAGATTACACCTTCTTCCCTGCACCCATACTCCTATTATCTTTTGAAATTTTCATGTCATTTGTGGGGAATCCTTGCCCCTTATAAATCACACCAGGAAATGATCTAATAATCTTTATTACTGGTTTTCCACATTCCTTACATTCTGTTGGTTCAGTGTTCCCTGGCAATATCAATTCTTCAAATTCATTTTTACAAGTCTTACATTGATAATCAAATGTTGGCATATTCCCTCTAAAAAAATAGGGGTGATCAAAAGACCACCCCTATAGTTAATCACTATTACGGATTTCTAAATTCGTAGATACGACCTTCGAAAGTTGTAACAGCTCCGTAAAGAACATCAGAAACCACTTTGGTTCCTAAGTCAGCTACGGAATATTCTGATTGTACTCTTGGATCAAGCTGACGACCAAAGTTTACAGCAGAAGGATGTAAAATGTATCCTACCTCTGTTCCTGTCGTGCCTGATGAACCCATGACAGTAGAAGTGAATACTCCCATGCCATATAAGCGACCAATGTTTCCGCTTGCAGCAGGTGCGCCTGCGCCATATTTGCTAGCATCTACGAAATCATCGATTCCTAGTAATGCAGAATACAAAGCAGGTGAAACCACTAAGTTACATTCATCGATTGGTACATCATTTTCCATAAGAGTTTTCATACCAGTGCGAAGTTCTGCAGCAGTAATTGTATTATCGCCTGCAAGTGTAGCACCATTGGTTGTTGCAGCTTCAACTTTGGATTCAATGAAAGCATCCATTGTCTTTGCTAGAGCGTACCCCATTGTTGAAACTTCTTTCTCAAGTAAGCCAGGGTTTGCTTGAACTGAGGCGATATCCTCAATCAATTTACCAACATAGCGATGTTGATCAATCGTTAGTTGAGCCTCGCCATGAGTGTTTGCAGAAAAAGTTACTGCACTTCCTGCGGATTTAGCAGCATCTGAGTCTTCTGCGAGCTTGGGTATGTGGAACACGTCGCCGCGTCCTTTCACAAGCTCTGAGTAACTTGAATCTACAAGCTGTTCGAAAACAAGCTTGCGCTCAAGATAGTTTTTGACCCCATCTGTCCAAATTTCTGGGATGAAATTTGCCTAAAACTGTTAACATAAAGGCTTTTTATCCTTTATTTCTTTAGGTTTCCCTAAAGGTCGGCATAACTTTTTAAGGTTTACCCTTATTGCGACCTCTTGGAAGCGTTATATCTTTTCAGCTTCTATGCTCTGCCCCTGACTAATCTTTGATTAGCCTTCGGTTCGGATTGCCATATGCTCATGCACTTAGGTTTCCCGCTTAATTTCGCAATTTTACACTGCCCCAAATTTCCCAGTTGAGCAGTGGTCGTGGTGATATTAGCCATTATTAGCTCCTATATCTATCAAGAATCGAACCCCATTTCTTCTTGCGTTCCTCTGGAGTCATCTCCGTAAATGGGTTAGACCCAACGGAAGGCATTTGACCTGGAGACGATTCATTGGTTACGACTTGATTTTTTATTCCTGATCGATTAACGAACTTGCGAAGTTTATCCGTAGATAAGTCATCAGCAAATTCACGATCCTCTTCAGAGAGCTGATCCATGAGGTCTTGACGAATGGACTGTTGTAATTTTTGTCCCTCTTCTGCCATGGCTGTTAATTGTTTATTTTCCGACTCGTATTTCTCAGCAAGCTCACGCCATTGTTCCTGGTCTTTAAGCTTCTGTTCCTCAATAGACTTGAGTTGATTTTCGAGTGTTTTAGCTCTTGTTTCAGCTTCCTGCGCCCGAGAGCGATATTTCTTCGACTCTTGTATTAGTTTTCCGACTTCGAGCTGTTCATCGGCTACTACTTGTGACTCAACTGCCACTGCTTCTTGTTCTTGCTGAACAGTTTCTTGATTACTCATAGAAACTCCTTTTTTGGTATTTTTTTTAAATGTCCAAAAATGCGCTTTGAATACGCCTTTATGAACTCCTTCTTTACCTTGGGATGGACTACATCGTCTTCCTGAGCATCTCCAACAATAGCACGAATTGGAAGACCTTTTGGTCTCGCAATCTTCCCTGAATGCTCTAACGCTGTAGTACCTGCATGACTTGAACCTGTTGTCATCTGCCAAGTATTCTTATTCTTAAAATTTATTCGATTAAAATATCCTGATCCTAATAAATCACCGCTTAAAAACATATCAGGCTTACCACTGATATTCTGTTGATTTGGCGAAGCGATTCCTTTAAGTTTTCTTCTTCTATAATCTAGAGATAAAGGCTTGAATTTTTGACCATGAACATCATTACCCCTGCTAAACTCTCTTTTAATACCTCGCTGTAGCTTTCTACCTTGCCTACTGTGGAAACCCCTTGGAACGCTTGCAGCCTCTTTAAGAGCTTGTTCTAGTTTCATAATACTGCTGAATTGTTAATGGTTGTCTTTTAAATTTAGAGACCTGATCCTGCGCTCTTTGCCTGATAGTGTTATCAACTGGAGATACTTCAAAAGAGTGGCGGCAGTTAATCCCACCCCCATCGACTAATGCCCCTGGGAATCTGCTTTGGATTTCTCTAGCTGTTAGTGATCCTGCCGCAAGCATAGCCTTGCATATAGGTCTAGTCTTCTCATCAAGCGGCCCAACATAGGTCAATACTTGATCTGGAGCATCGTTTAACATTGCAGTGGTCAATGCCCTTGAGAATGTTGCCATTGTAGTGGCTATATGTCTTTCAGTGGCACTGGGCAGGAGTGCAAGGTTACGCCTAACGAGGGATTTGATTTCAGGCAGTTTAAGTCCCCTACCCACGCCACTGGCAATGCTATATCTTATCTCATCACCAAGAGAGATAACATAATTACTGATTGAACTGGTGAACATATTTCTTAGGGCAAGTAATTCACCTTGAGTGAGTTGCCCAAATAATGCTTTTTGATTGAATAAACTATCAAGACCTGCTACATACTTATTGATAGCACCCTGCATTCTCAGGTCTTGTAAAATATAATCGGCAATCGAGAGAACCCCTAGTGCTGCCAATATCTGTTCTAAAGTCAGTCCCTGATCTTCTAATTCTTTAGCTTCTTCTGAGAATTGCTCTATGGCTTGATCGAGGTCAGCTTGGAAATCGGCTACTACGCCATTGATGATATCATCCATTTCCTAAGAGTCTAGTGACCAAAGCATTGCCTTGGCTCATTTCTTCCTCTGCTTGGCGAATCTTTTCCTCTGCAGCTTCATGGGTTAGATCTGGGTCTTTAGCCATGAGAAAGTTGGCTTTTGTATCTAATCCATTCTTCCATAGCCAATCGTAATACATCATCTCATCTTTTGGACTCATTGGGTATGATTGCTCAGTATAATCTACTGTATAATCGTCAGGAATACTTCTTCCTGTTTTTACTTCAATGATTCTCTTGTCCACTTCGAATCTCTGCTTCTCCCAAGGTCTCCATGTATCTTCAATAGAACCTACACGCTCTTCCATGTTCTCTAACTCTTGGATTCTTAGAGCTTCTCCAGATGGAGCATTTCCATGAGAATCTGCCCACTTGATACGCAAGTGGTTGTTAGTGAGCGTAGCAGATACCATAAACTTCACGGATTCAATGATGTCTGGCAGTTTCCCTTCTGGTGCTGTAACACCAAAATTACTACCTTCAGGTAAATACAATACCTTATCGACACCAATCTCAATACGAGAAGCATCATCCACACCAGTAATAAACTTAATACCGATGGCTCCAAAGCGTATTGCCAAAGCGAGTTCTGTCATAGCTACACTGACCGATAAATCAGCTTTAACCACATCCTCGGCTCCGTTGGTGAACCAGTCTCTAATGACTGAACCACGATGGCAGAATGTAACAGGTAAGACTTTATATGGGTTTTCGTCATTCGCATTATAGTGAATGACTTCTCCGTCACCTTTCATTCCAAAGTGTCTGGCAGGTAGACCAGGTCTTTCTTCTGTCCAGATCACAAATTCTTCTTCCTCTATACGAGAATCCCCCTGATTCTCAAGAGCGTATATAATACCGAATGGTTTCTGTTCCCCTTTCAAGAACATCGGCTCAAAGAATGGAATTAGGTCATATTGAACTTTCTGTAGCATCTCATTCCATCGTGAGCGAAAAGCCATAGTTCCAAGTAAGAATGTCAATGACTCTAAGTTTCTACGCTTTGAGTTTAGATCAGATAGATCGATTGCATTCATATAAGCATCAGAAGCATTCATCTTCGGGGGTCGCTTGTACGCCATTGAGCGTGCTTTTGCCACCCTGCGTGTGAGGTTCTGTTGGAACATAGGAACCTGTTGTAAAGTGTCAGAGCTAAAGAACCTTCCGATGTATTGTTCCATATTGACTCCCTCGTAAAAGTCTAAGAACATCTCACGCTCTTTTGTTCGCTCTGTTTCGACCACCGCTAGGTGATCTGATAGTGCATCAATGACTGCACTTTTCGATAAATTTTCTATAATCACCAGTCAATAACTCCTGCCTGTTTCTTCTTAATACCAAAGAGGTTTACGAAAAAGTAACGCATTGCATCACAATAATGGTCGTTGCGCCCATCTTTTAAAGGTTCTTCTTTAAGTCTTTGCTCTGCCTTCTTTTCTGGATACCGATAGTTTTCTACGCTTTCTATGGCTCCCTTGCATTTCGATGAAAAGAATATGTGTGGGTCTCCATTCGCATCTTCAAACCAAGAACGCACCAAAGATACACCATTGGGGATGTTCCTGGATACCCTGTCTGTTTTATACCTAACCCTTATGCCATGCTTTCTGAAAATCTCTATATCTCCGATACCACTCTGGGATTGAGTCCCTGCCCCTGCAGGATCACCATAATAGGTCAATACTGGATACCCCTTCTCTTTGATCATTCCTGCGAGTTCTTCTGTCCTGACGTTTTCTTCAAAGCAAATTTCGTCAATAACGTAGACTTTAGGTTTTTCATATCGATGATCGACTTGGAACCAAGATACTGCAGGCATCCGATATCCGAAGTCGATTGAGCAGTATGTTGGTAGCTCGTGACTATACTCGATATCGTCTTGAACATGGATGGTGCGCTGTAGGTCGTAGACTTTACCTGAGAAGGTTGTGAAACTTCCGAGGTACTCTTGGGCGAATGTTTCATAGGTTAGCTCTTTCTTTAACTGCTCAACATCATCCTTAAAGTAAGGCGAGTCTGTTGATGGATGCTGCCATGATTGCCAATCTGGGTAATTCTCATCCTGACCTCTTACCCATAAGTCATAAAGCCAATTATACCCACGAGGTGTACTCGTGAATAATGCCCAACCCTCTCTGTCAGATAGCGTAGGTCTCAAATACTGCTCCCAGGTAATCTTTTTGATACTGGCAGCCTCATCTATAATCATGTAATCAAGACCTTCTCCCACCAATGAATCCAAGTTGTCTGCCGAGCGTATGGCAATCTCAGAGTTCAGACCACCGATCTTTGCGTAGTATAGTTGCCCTGATATCTCCTTCTTTGCAACAATAGGAAGCCTGAGTTTCATCATAATGGCTTCCTTTACGAGCCTTGCGATCTTGTCGCACATATCGTAGTTCGGTGCAACAATCCATCCCCTAGTCTTTGGTGCAAGCAAATATGGTAGTATCTCCATAGCTGCCCCATAGGACTTGCCACTACGTCTCCCTTGAATATTTACACGGAAACGAGCTTTTGATGAATGGACTGCTAACTGATTTTCTGTAGGCTGATAATCAACTAGATTCCAGAGCTTTTCCCGATTGAGAATCTTCATCTGCCGTTACCTCTTCAAATGTCTTTTGAATTGGACTGTCTTCGTATCCACACTCACGCAAGACTGCTTCCATGTTGCCGAACATTTCTACCTCGTTCTTTTCAGATTGTCCGAGGTATTGTTTGCCTAAGAAGATCAATAATGCAGTGTTACCGCTTTCTGCGTGTTTCCACTGTAGTTGCCGAAGCTTGATCTTCATCTGCTCTTTGCCAACTTGCAGTTCATCCTTGTAGCTGTTGCGAATCGTAGACTCATCGACTGCGAAGAACCTTGCAATCTCGGTGATTCCACAACCAAAGCTCGCAAGCATCTGTACCTTGTCTGGGTCTATGTTTTTGGTTTTATAACCTGTTCTTTTCATCACCTATATCCATAAGGGCTACATCTTGAAATAAATCATTGCACTTTGCCAAGCATCTGCGCCAGTATGTCTTAGCAGATGATACGCTGACACCAATCTGAGATGCGATTAGGGGGAACGAATGGTTCTTGAGTCGCATCATAAAAACCTCGATTTCCCTGCTTGAGAATCTGTCGTAGGCTTGGTGTGCCGCTAGTTGGAACGGGCGTAGTTCCTTGGGGAGCAGACCTGTGCGAAATGCCTTCATCTTCTCGTTGTACTCATGGGCTATATCCATGGCTTCTTCTAGGGGTTCAAGTGAGTCTTCTGATATCCAATCCATGTGTGTTCCTTGCGTTCACAAAAGTTGAGAAAATTTTTACAGGCGAGTAGAGGGGGCAGCCAAATCGCTCCTTGGGTGTGCTACCCTTACCCTTGGAAATTATATAAAATTTAGATAACATAGAATGATTTATTCTAGGTTGTTTCGTCTATATAATAAGGGATGATTCTTTTTTATTCTGTTTTGCTAGTTTCCGTTTTGTTTCTGTTTAGTTTTTTAGATGTCTTTTTTTCTTGCTTTATTGTTTATTTGTGATTATTTTGGTAACATCATAAAGGAAAGGTAATTCAAAAATGAATAAAAAACTCGATAATAAAGAATTGTTTAAATATCTTATGAGACGTTTTAACATGACAGAAAACGAAGCGTTAAACAGTATGGAAAACAATGGTTATTCCGTAGGGTTATTGCGTATGGAATTAAACACCATAAAACATAATGAAAAAGTTTTCGGATCATTAATAAAACAAATGGCAAACAAAGGGAATAAATAACATGTTTAACAATGAAATAAAGCAAACAATGGCGGAATTGGCGGTTAATAATGAGTTTACATTACTAAAAAAAGAGATTGAAAAAGTCATTGAACAAAATCAATGCACTTGTGTTAATTGTAAAGGCTCTTGTAATTATTCGGCAAGCGTAAGGGCTTTAAAATTTATTGATTCGGTTATTGATAATAATATTGCAGCCGAATTTAAAATCTTCA
>JBNAAX010000062.1:0-8029 GCA_049631665.1 Schleiferiaceae bacterium | reverse complement strand
ATACTTCCAGTTCAAAATGAGTCCCGCGTCCCTCTTGGTTTAAAATGGAGTCCAAGGCAGCGCCAATGGTGGCACTTCCGTTGTAGGTGGTCATGATAACAGAGAAGCGAATCATTAGGCACGTACCTTTAATTCTTCGACAAGTGCAAGCACAGCATCGTACTCTTTCTGATGCTTTGTAACACACTGGTCCAATTCATCTTTTTCCTCCTGCGTCAAAGACGTTGTCGAAATAAATCGAAGGGAAGGGTTCGGCGTTTTTATACGCGTCCTTGAATTTGGCTGCAACTGCTTGCAGGTCTCTGTACTCTTCGCTTAAAAATGCACTCATGCTATTCTCTCTTAGAAGGCTAAGATACTAAACCTACCCTAAGGGTAGGGCGGCTAATTCTGCACTGTGGCGATGATGAATTTGCGGTTCACTGCAAGCACGGCTAAAACAATCCCTCCACGAAGAACAGCACCAAAGAAACCTTCGGCCGGGAGGTACATCGTGGCGCCGAAAACAAGGGCGCCAACTACAATGATTTTCACATAGGTTGCGCTCAAGGGGAGCATGCCTGATTTGCGGTAGATGAGCACCGCCTTCATCGCATTGAACAAGAACATAGAAATGACACCGCTGTAGGCGACCCCAATAATGCCGTGGGTTGGAATAAAGTAGAGGTTGAGGGCGATGACTAGTGTGATGAGGACGGTTGAGAAGTAAAAGTTGAACCTGAAGTAGGGACTGTTTCCGATGATTTCTCCGTTTGAGCCGAAGGAGGAATCGATGAATCGGGCCAAAAGCACCCAACCGACCACCGGAATGGCAGCATTAAATCGTTCGCTGTTGGGTATTAGTGAGAAAATCCAGTCGATGTTGGATAGAATCATGATGACCATCAAGACGTTTACAAGCACCTGTATGGTGGCTGTTTTCTTGTACAATTTTGACAACATGGTGGTGTTGTTCGTGTTCCAGGCTTTTGCAAACTGGGGTGCGAGCATTTGATTAATGGGTCGTTTAATGCCGTCAATGACGGACCCCATGAAAAAGGCAATGCCATATACACCTACGCTGCTGTAGTCGGTAAGCAAGGACAGCATTTGTATGTCAATGGTCGAGAGTCCGAAGGTAACAACGGTGGTCATCACGCTGTAGCGCATGAAAGTGCGCACCACTGCAGGGAAGGCGGTAAAGGTCTTCTTTAAATGGAATTGGACCCCGACTCTCTTCCAAGCATAATAGAGCCCTCCGAAACCGAGTGCTAAGGTGCCCAGGCCGAAGAATAGCATCCAATGGATGAAGCCAAAGCTGGACCATAAGACAATCAATCCGCCCACGAGCATTATGCTGCGTAGTCCAATATTTTTGAGAAAAAGAGGTACCGCGATGCGCTTGGTCGTGGCACTCACGCTCGTTGCACTCAGCAGCGCCATGTTCCCTGCTACCGTAAATCCAAGCACGGGCAATAACCACGTATAGGTTTCCAAATGAAAAATGGGCGCAAGCAGCGGTCCACAAAGTGCCATCAATGCTCCAGACCCGAGGATAAGAGCTGTGTTTTTGCTAAAAATGGCTTGCTTGAAATGGTCCCCTACGCTTTCGTCTGCGTGAAATTTGGTGTACGCGCGGTGGTTGCCGAAAAGAAGAATGTTGGCCAGTAATATGGTGGTTCGCTCAATCCATCGGTACACGCCTAATTCGCCCGTACTGAAGAGTTTAGGCAAAAGCCAGATGTTCAAGATTACACCGATGCCAATCCCCAGCAGGTTGATCAGTGCTCCTTTTGATATCTGTCGTTTTTGCGTGTCCATCTCCTTGGCGGTGAAGTTAGGCCAATTTTACTCGCCTATGTAACGAGGTAATCACTACTTATCTTATCAAACGCGGCCAATTCCGCTTCGATCCAATCCTCTTCCTTGCCTAGGTGTTTCGCCATGATGGTTGCTACCTCGGGCGCAATGCGGCGGGCTTCTTTCGCATCGAATAGCAATGCACGGTGCCTGCGCGAGAGCATATCTTCCAAGGTCATGGCCATCTCCTTGCGCACTGCCCACCGAATCATGGCTGGATAGAGTTCGAACTTATCGCTCAGACTCTGTTCTTCGTGGCGCTTGATGCGCTTGCGAATCTTTTTGCGAACGCTGCCATAGACGTGCAGTGGATCCGACCAATCGGCATTGGTTTCAAAACCGTGGATAGGTAAATTTTCCGTTTGACACTTGCGTGGAGGTAAGGCACCAACGATAATGGCATTGTCGATGGCATCTTCACCCATCTTACGGTAAGTGGTCCACTTGCCGCCAAGCACAGAAATAAGCCCGGTAGGACTTACCAATACTTTATGGTGCCGACTCACTTCTTTAGTGCTGCCTTCTTCTCCGCCTGCCGCCAAAGGGCGTAGGCCAGCGAAGGTGCTGAGAATATCATTTTTGGTAGGCTTCTTCGCCATGTAGTGCCCGGCATTTTCTAAGATGAAGTCGATTTCTTCTACTGTGGCTACAGGGTCATTGCTACGTTCGTTCAGTGGGGTGTCCGTGGTGCCGACCACCACAACATCGTGCCACGGTACAGCGAAGAGTACGCGTCCGTCGGTAGTATGGGGGACCATGATGGCTTCCTCACCGGGTAGGAAACTTTTGTGCAATACGATATGCACTCCTTGTGAAGGCCGAATGGAAGCCTTGGCCTCTGGGTTATCCATCTGCAGGACATCGTCTGCAAAGACTCCAGTGCAGTTAATGATGGCTTTCGCACGTACTTCAAAAATGCTATTGCCAATGGTATCGTGAGCGGTGACACCGACCACATGTCCCTCTTTAACCAGCCCCGTGACTTTGCAGTAGTTGGCCAAAGAGGCACCGTTGGAAGTGGCAGTACGGGCCAGTGAAATAGCAAGGCGTGCATCGTCGAACTGTCCGTCGTGATACAAAACGCCACCGCGCAGACCTTTGGTTTCCACATTTGGGATTTTATCCAGTACCTCGTCCTTTGAAATCATCTCGGAAGGGCCCAAGCCGAGACGCCCTGCCATGAGGTCGTAAATCTTTAAACCAATTCCGTAAAAAGGGCTGTTCCACCAATCGTAGGACGGTATGACGAATCCTAAATTTTTAACCAGGTGTGGTGCATTTTGACAAAGCAACCCGCGTTCGCGCAGGGCTTCGATGACTAAACTGATGTCGCCGTTTTGCAAATAGCGCACACCACCGTGGGCCAGTTTGGTACTTTTTGATGAGGTTCCCTTCGCAAAATCGTCCCCTTCTAAAAGGCCGACTTTGTAACCGCGGGACGCTGCATCGACAGCAGCACCTAGACCGGTAGCACCGCCGCCAATGATGAGGATGTCAAATTCTTCCCCCTTGAGGTCAATGATTGATTCTGCTCTATTCATCTGCACCGGCTTCGATCCAGCCCTTGGTCGAGTTAATTCCCTTGTTCCACTGTTGACGTAGAAGGGTGAATTCTCCATCGGCTGGGGCAAACGTTTGATCGATTTCGGCCAATTCTTTGAGCTCTTCTAGCCCAGACCAAATACCCGTTCCAAGACCCGCTAAAAGTGCTGCGCCGAGTGCCGTGCTTTCTGTTTCCATCGGTCGAATCACCGGACATCCAAGCAAGTCACTTTGAATTTGCATCATGGTGTCGTTGGCACTTGCTCCACCGTCCACTTTGATGGATTTTAGGTCTTCGCCCATATCCTTGGCCATAGCTTCTAGTACATCTGCAGTGCTCAGCGCAATAGCTTCCAATGCAGCATATGCTATGTGTGAGGTATTCGTTCCTCGGGTGATGCCCATGATGGCGCCACGCGCGTAGCTGTCCCAATGCGGTGCACCTAATCCTGTAAGGGCGGGGATGATGGTGATGCCACCATTATTCCCTTCTTCAAGGGCCAATTCTTCAACGTCAGTACTCTGTTCTATGAAGCCCATGCCGTCGCGTAACCACTGCACTAAGGAACCAGCTACGTATACCGAGCCTTCAAGGGCATAAGTAAGTTTACCGTCCATTTGCCAAGCAACGGTACTCAACATTTTATTGGTGCTTCGAACGATTTGATCGCCCGTGTTTGACATGGCGAAACAACCGGTACCGTAGGTGTTTTTAGCCTCCCCAATGTTGAAACAGAGTTGGCCGAAAAGTGCAGCTTGCTGGTCGCCGGCGATGCCTGAAATAGGCACTTCGGCGCCAAACACTCCTTTATCCGTGGTCGCTAAATTTCCACTGCTGTCCACGACTTCGGGAAGCATGGCCATAGGTACCTCAAAGAGATTGCAGAGTTCTTGGTCCCAGCCGCCATTGTTGATGTTGTAGAGCATGGTACGGCTGGCGTTGGATGCATCGGTGATATGACTTGCGCCACTTGTTAATTTATAGATGAGCCAAGAATCTACGGTTCCAAAACAAAGTTCGCCTCGCGCTGCGCGCTCGGCCGCGCCTTCCACTTTGCGTAAAATCCAGCGGATCTTACTCGCAGAGAAATAGGCGTCTACAATGAGTCCCGTTTTTTCTGCGACCATCGCCACATTTTCGCTCGAGAGTGAGCTGCAGTAGTTCGAGGTGCGTCGGTCTTGCCATACGATGGCATTGTAGATGGGTTCACCGGTTGCGCGGTCCCAGATGATGGTGGTCTCGCGTTGGTTGGTGATGCCTATAGCGGCAATGCCGGTGGCTTTAATTTTCGCAGCTTTTAAGGCGGCGGTGATGGCTTTTTGTTGGGTGGCCCAGATTTCATTCGCATCGTGCTCGACCCAAGAGTTGTCCGGGAAGTGCTGGGTGAATTCGAATTGGCCTAAGCCGATTTTTTTAGTGTCTTTATCAAAAACGATAGCACGCGACGAAGTAGTACCAGCGTCAATAGCGAGGATATATGGAACCATAAAAGTGTTAGTGTTACTGCCTTAAATATATGGAGAATGCACGATGAAAAGGGGCTGTGACTTTATAAATCATTATCTTGGCAAGGAACGTAACACACAACACTCATGAGCGCATTTTGGGCAGAATTTGTCGGAACTTTTCTGTTGATTTTTATTGGGAACGGCGTCGTTGCCAACGTGGTACTGAAAGATACGAAAGGGGGCGGAGATCCTGGTTCTTGGATCATGATAACCTCTGCTTGGGGCTTTGCCGTTTTTATAGGCGTTGTTGTGGCTGGACCGTACAGCGGCGCACATTTAAATCCCGTTGTGACCTTGGCGTTGTGGTTGGATGGAGCGCTCGAAGGCGCTCAGGTTGGTGTGTATATGTTGGCTCAGCTTTTAGGGGCGGCTGCGGGTACCACGACAAACTACATCTTCCATAAAACGCATTACGACATCACCGAAGATGCAGCCTCTATCAGAGGTTCTTTCTGCACTTCCCCAGCGATCAAAAGCACGTGGAACAACTTCTTCAGTGAGCTTGCCGGTGCCTTTGTACTCATGTTTGTCATCTTCTACATCTCTGACGGCGCCTTTGAAATGGCCGGCGAAGAGGTGCCTGTAGGATTGGGTAGCGTAGGCGCACTGCCAGTGGCTATTCTTGTTTGGGTTATCGGTCTAGGTTTGGGCGGTACCACGGGTTACGCCATCAATCCGGCTCGTGATTTAGGCCCGCGTATCATGCACCAATTGCTGCCTATCAAGAACAAGATGGATTCGGGTTGGGACTATGCGTGGATTCCTGTGATCGCACCACTTTGCGGGAGCGCACTAGCTTATGCTGTAAAAGAGCTTTTATTGACCTCAGTTTAGAATTCTGGGGTTAATTTGCACCCATGAAAGAACGCTTTCCAAATCTTATCATTGGTGGTGCCCCAAAGTGCGGGACCAGTAGCTTGTATTTTTGGTTGAGCGCGCATCCAGAGGTCTTTGGTTCTCCTAAGAAAGAAACCTTCTTCTTCGCGGATAAAGTGAACAGATTCAATGCTTCGGCGAATGTGCACGAGCATGAATTGGACGCGTATACACAGTTTTTTAAAGACGCGGGTGATGCGAAAATTCGCTTTGAAGCGACGGCGCATTACTTGTACGAAGAGCAGGCATTGAAGGCGTTTTCACAGGCTGAAAACCCGCCGAAAATGATCTTCTTGTTCCGCGAGCCTTCCAAGCAGATGTACAGCCATTACAAGATGGAAAAGTACCGCACCAAGCGCGTAGATATGCCGCTGGAGGAGTATATCAAGCTACCGAAGATTGACATGTACGTGGATTATGCTACGTACGTGAAAAAGTGGGTAGATGCTATGCCGGAAGGTCATGTGCGCATCTGGTCCTTTGAAGATTTTATGTCACGCAAGGTGGAGGTGATGCAGGAAATAGCGGAATATTTGGGTGTTGCCCCGTCCTTTTATACCGATTTTGATTTCGAGCACCGCAACGAGAGTGTGGCCATTCGCAGTGGCGCTTTGCACCAGTTGGGACTGCGTCTACAGCCGCTCATTCCACATTTTATTCAAAAAATGTTGCTTCCGGTATACATGAAACTCAATAGTGGAGGTCGTGCGCCAGACAACGAGGCCGATGCGCCTGTTATCTCAGCTTTTAAGAGCGCTCATACGCAAGTCGGTGCTGATCTGAAAGCACTGTTTCCAGAGATTCGTCTCGAGAAGTGGGGGTAAGGCTGCCCTCCGTGGCCAATTAGGTATAGAACCCCCTTCGAACAATCTTCCCCTTTTTGCTTGTTGACTAAGTAACCTAAAGTCAATCAGCATGTTAGAACACCATAACCTATTCGTTGGAATCCTCTGCATCGCAGTTGGAATCTATGTTGCAGCTACCGGTCAGTCGACCGTGATTTTTGTTGTTTCCAGTACCCTTGGGCTAGCAAATCTTCACGTTTGGAACATTGTTGTGCGCAAACCAGCGCTGCGAAGAAAAGAGCAAGAATTGGAATAATATTTCCGACATTTAGGGCATGAAATTGAACAACAGATTCACCCTATTCCTTTTTGGTCTTCTCTTGACCATCGGTGCTACGGCACAACCTTTAACCTACTACCAAGACGCCTGGAATGAAGATGGCGACGACCTCCGTGAGGCGTTGTATGACATCATTCGAGTGCATACTAAACTGCCGTATTCTTCCTCTTCTACGGATACATGGGATGTTTTAAAAGCTTCCGATGTCGACCCTTCGAACTCCTCAAACGTCCTTTTGGTTTACGCTGGTGTCTCTGTGAATGGTCCACAGGAATACAATAACGGCCAAGGCTGGAACCGCGAGCACGTATGGCCGCGTTCTTTGGGTGGGTTTGGAACGAGTGCCGGTGTGGGTACAGACGTCCACAACCTGAAGCCGGCGAGCATTTCATTGAACTCCACACGTTCAAATCATGAGTACGACGAGCTTGGCACGGGAGGTAATGCCGTAAACTACAACGGCAATGCAACGGGAAATAGATTAAACGCAAGTGCTGGCATCTTTGAGCCGCGCGACGATATCAAGGGCGATCTAGCACGTATCATCATGTACATGGACCTTCGCTACGAGGGCCAGCAAGGCGAGCCAGATTTGGTGATGCGCGAAGCGTTGAACTCGGGCGGGAATACCTTTGCTGTAATGTCCACTCTTATAGATTGGCATTTCCAGGATACCGTGGACCAATTTGAATTGGACCGTAATGATGCCATCCATAACATGCAAGGCAACCGCAATCCATTTATCGATCATCCTGAGCTTGTACATTATGTCTATGGAGATTCTGTGGGTGTTGCTTGGAACCCATTCATGGACGTCATCATTATCGAATGTGGCTTTGGTGAGCCGATCAAATATTATCCGAATCCTGCCGACACAGAATTGCACCTTGAAACCCCTTTTGCAGGGACTGCACACCTAACTTCAGTGGATGGGAAGCGTTTTGAGTTTGAGCACATTCTAGGCACCAACCGCATCGATGTTAGTCATTTGCCGTCAGGCCAATATACCCTAGGCTTCAGCGACGGTACCAAAGGCTCTGCCATCCCTGAGGACGTAAAGCGGTGAGGCGGCACGCACAGCGCTAAGCCTCGAAGGCTGCGGGGTTTGACCACATCGTGGATTCCTGAATGTACACCA
>JBNAAX010000061.1:6362-8204 GCA_049631665.1 Schleiferiaceae bacterium | reverse complement strand
CATGTTCAATTGTTTTAAGCATGGAAATATAAGATAATAAAAACAGCCTTTCCCCCGCCCTTGTTCATTTTTACCCACTCGACAATGCACAATATGAAATGTTACCTATATCTCATATCTCTTCTATCCGGGCTTTGGTATCTTGCGCAACATAAAACGTAGCGCCTGTGCATCCACAGAACCCCTTCCAAAACAACTACAACTTCAATCAACTGATGAATACGGTTCCGGAGTTGGAAGCCTTTGTAGTTCCGGGAAAGTTTGCGAGAAAGAGCATTGACTTTAGCAATCCTGAGGCCGTTTATTTGCTCAATAAAGCGCTGTTGAAGTGGCGTTTTAATGTGAATTGGTCCCTTAAAAAAGGACACCTCTGCCCTGCCGTTCCTGGCCGGTTCGATTACTTGTTACACGCTCGGGATCTATTACCGAAAATTGAAGGTAGACGCGTGCGCATGCTCGATGTAGGTGCGGGTGCTTCATTGATTTATCCCCTGCTCGCAACCGCAGCTTTTAACTGGGAGTGTGTAGGTTCAGAGGTCGATAAAGAAGCCATTAGCTTCGCCAAAGGACTGGTGCGTATGAATGCCAATATGATGGGTACGCGCATCCGAAGACAAGAGTTCAAGAGCCAATTGCTCCAAGGCATTATTGAGAAAAAGGAGACTTTTGACCTTCTCGTCTGCAACCCACCGTTCTACAAGACCAAAAGTGAAGCCCTGGCTGCCAACACGCGCAAAAACAAGAATTTACACGGGAAAGAAGAGGCCAACCACAACTTTGGTGGTAGCGCCAATGAGTTGTGGTACAAAGGCGGTGAAGAGGCCTTCTTAAAAAAATTGGCCCTAGAAAGTGCCGAACATGGGCAGCAAATCCTATGGTTTACCTGTTTGGTTTCGAAAAAAGACCACCTGCGTACCTTCAAGAGATTCATCCGTAAAGGCAACCCGACCGAAATCAAAGTGGTGGAAATGGAACAGGGCAATAAGGTGAGCCGATTTGTGGCGTGGACCTTTCAAAATGAGTACGATGAGCCAAGCGAATAATCCTCTTCATGGCGTTAAACTGGCCCACATGGTGGAAGCGCTGATCGAGTATTGGGGTTGGGACCAATTAGCCCTTCGCATTCCCGTGCGATGCTTCATGTATGACCCTTCGGTAAAATCGACGCTGAAGTTCCTGAGAAAGACGCCATGGGCGCGTACAAAAGTGGAAGAGCTCTACCTCCATACCTTTCCTAACGGCGTTGAAGAAAAGCTGTAATTCTGCCTTATCTTACCGGTCTAATTACCCAGTAAAACATGAAAAGAGTATTGTTCATGGGAGCAATGGTAGCTATTGCCCTAAGCTCCTGCAACCCTCAAGAAGAAATGCACACCGAAACAGATCACAGCGACTTTCAGTGGCAGGTAGACCGCTTTGCAGATATCAAAGTACTCCGCTACCAAATCCCATCATGGGATGACCTCACTCCACAGCAACGCATCTATGCCTACCACCTCACTCAGGCCGGATTGGCAGGGCGCGATATTATGTGGGATTGTAATTACCGTCACAACCTAGAAATCCGTCGTGCACTAGAAGCGATAATTTCTAGCGAAAGTGTAGACAAGGCATCTGCTGAATATGCAGATTTCGAAGTGTACGCCAAGCGCGTATTCTTTGCCAACGGTATTCACCACCACTACAGCAACATGAAGTTTGCTGCTGACTTTGACCAAGACTGGTTCCTTCAAACCCTTTCTGGCCTTGGCATCGAGCTTTCTGAAGAAGCGCAGCGCGCCATCTTTGACCCAAGCTTTGATGCGAAAAAAGTAAACCGTGCGGACGGCGTAGACCTCCTAC
>JBNAAX010000061.1:0-6263 GCA_049631665.1 Schleiferiaceae bacterium | reverse complement strand
TGACCCAAGCTTTGATGCGAAAAAAGTAAACCGTGCGGACGGCGTAGACCTCCTACTCGCCTCTGCCGTAAACTTCTATGCACCAGATATTACTCAAGCAGAAGCTGAGGCGTTCTATGCCGCGAAAGAAGATGCTGATCCTACACGTCCAGTAAGCCACGGTCTAAACAGCCGCCTCTCTCGCGATGAAAATGGTGAGATTTACGAGGAAGTGTTCAGCGCCCGTGGACGTTATGCAAGCAGCATTAAAGAAATCATGGGCCACCTCGCGAAGGCTCAAGCAGTGGCAGAAAACGAGGACCAGGCTAAGGCACTTGGTCTGCTTATCGAATACTACGAAAGTGGCGATCTCACCAAATGGGACGATTACAACATTGCGTGGGTAAGTACTACCGGCGGCGATGTAGATTACATCAACGGTTTTGTCGAGGTGTACAACGATCCCATGGGCTACAGAGGTTCTTACGAGACCGTAGTTCAGGTGAAAGACTTTGATGCCAGCGCACGTATGGCCGTGGTCGCAGATAACGTTCAATGGTTTGAGGACAACAGCCCTATCATGGACGAGCACAAAAAGGAAAGCGTTGTCGGTGTTAGCTACAAGATTGTTACCGTAGCTGGTGAAGCTGGGGATGCCTCTCCTTCTACGCCTATTGGTGTAAACCTTCCAAATGCGAACTGGATTCGAGTCGAGCACGGATCTAAATCTGTATCACTGGGAAACATTGAAGATGCCTACCACGCAAGTGCCGGTAAGGGTATGGCCGAAGAATTTGGCTTCTCTACCATGCACAACGAGCGTGCAGAGAAATACGGTGAACTAGGTTCTAAAATGCACACTGCCCTTCACGAAGTGGTGGGTCATGCATCAGGTAAAATCAACCCTGGAGTGGGTACACCAAAAGAAACCTTGAAGAACTACAGCTCAACGCTGGAAGAAGCTCGCGCTGACCTCGTGGCATTGTACTTCATCTTGGACGATAAGATGCAGGAAATTGGCTTGATGGAAAACAAAGAGGCTGGCTATGCCGAGTTTGACAACTACATCTCAAACGGTATGATGCTGCAATTGCGCCGCATTTTGCCTGGAGACGATATCGAAGAAGACCACATGCGCAACCGTCAGTTGGTAGCCTCATGGGCTTTTGAGCGCGGACAAGAAGAGAATGTCATCGAGCGTAAAGTCATCGACGGCAAGACCTACTTCGTAGTAAATGATTACGACAGACTGCGCGGGTACTTTGGAGAATTGCTTCGTGAGATCCAACGTATTAAGAGCGAGGGTGATTTTGAAGCGGGAAGAAATCTGGTAGAGACCTACGGAGTGAAGGTGGATGCGGAACTCCATGCAGAAGTATTGCGTCGTTCTGAGCCTTTGAACCTTGCACCGTATAGCGGTTTTGTAAACCCTGAAATGGAGCCTGTTATGGAAGGTGATAGCATCATTGATGTAAAAGTCTCCTACCCTATGGACTTCCTGGGACAGATGTTGCGCTACGGCAGCACCTACAGCTTCGAATAATACTCTTTTGAGTATTTGAGTAAAGGGCGCCCCGGATGGGGCGCCTTTTTTATTGCTTAACTAAGCTGCTTGATGTGTGTTTTCGTATAAATTATACCGTTGACGAGAACAATGGCTGTTAAATTGAGTATCACGGCAATACACATGGAAAGCCAATCGTCAGTTGTCATTAAGAAACGATATGTGATTAAATAGATGGCAATACCTATTACTGCCTTACTAACAGTTGGTTTGGCAGCCAATGGAAGTACGTCAGGCACATGAGAATCTTGGTGTTCCGGACCCAACCAAAGCAGTTGAAACCCCCTTTGCAAGCCATATCGACGGAAATTTGAATACAGCTTTTTAAAAAAGAACAACTGTATATTGATAAAGTCTCTTTGCGGTAGCTCCGTTGTCAGACCGTAATCGGGCTTTTCCTCGTACGCTATAAAAGAACCAAAAAGCTTGTCCCAAAAGATGAATACACCGCCATAATTCTTGTCGAGGTATACCTCGTTGGAAGCATGATGCACCTTATGGTGATCAGGCATTACCAATACATGCTCTAGCCAAGGTATGGTCGAAATAAATTCTGTATGTAAATAGTATTGATAGAACGCATTGAGGTAGCCGCTCATGATGACATATTCTACGGGAAGGCCTAAGAACACCAATGAGGAATACATAATGCTACGTATCATGAACCCAAGTGGGCTTAAAGCGAAGTTTACACTGAGATTATACTCGTCGCTTTGATGGTGCACTAAGTGAATGCCCCACATAAGAGACACTCGATGTCCCATTCGATGAAATAGGTACCAGATAAAATCGACACCTATAAACGTCAATACGAATGCAAAAATGGATTTCTCAATTCCTGGAAATAGCCTCCAACTCAACACCTGTTCTGCAAGGATAAGGCTACGTTCTGTAAGGTATAGTCCCATCAGACGATCAAAAAATCCTAGCGATAGATTGAGTAATGTTTGATCCCAAGTGAATTTATATCCGATCTTTCGCAGGAAATAAACTTCCAAACCAAATATGGACATCGCAATAGGGACAAGGATAAAAAGGAAACCTATAGACATATCGCAAATAAGCAAAATACTTATTGGAGTGAATTTCAGTTTTTAATCAAGTTCTGTGCCATTAGCGGTGAACCTGGCGCATTAACTGGCCATTTCAATTCAAGCTGTTTCATTTATGAACCGTTATAGTTGGATTAAAAGAGGTATCTTCATGGCACCAAGACCCAACGCATGCGACAAGAGAAAACCATTCGCTACACGCTTCATGAAGATTGGAGAAACTCGGCGATTGTTCCAAAAGGTATTGAGGAGAAACTCGAAGAACTGTTAGAATCGGCCTACGCCCCCTATTCAAATTATCCCGTTTCAAGTGTCGTCCTGTTAGATAATGGGCACACTGTGGTCGGTACCAATCAAGAGAATGCGGCATTTCCAGACGGATTGTGCGGAGAGCGTGTTGCAGTGCTAGCTGCTAAGGCCGCGTTCCCTCATGAACGTATCAAAGCCATTTATATCATGACTGGTGAACAAGAGCGGTCTCCGGCTGCTCCCTGCGGATCATGCAGGCAAGTGCTGCACGAAACTGAGTTAAGGCAAGATGAACCCTATCAATTGTTCCTGATGAACAGAACTGCCGATGCCCTTGAATTCACGGGGGTACAGGATTTGCTACCCTTCAGTTTTACTTTACCCAAGAACCGATGAAAACAAAAAAAGAAATCGTCGATAACTGGCTAGTACGCTATACAGGAGTTGCCCTTGAAGATTTTGGGAATTATGTACTCTTGACCAATTTTCAGCATTATATAGACCTCTTTGCCCAGTTAACAGGAACAGAGGTACAGGGCAGAGATAAAAGTATGAGCAGTGCCACGCACAACGGCATTACGATGATCAACTTTGGTATGGGTTCTCCTAATGCTGCCACTATTATGGATCTACTGTCGGCCATAGAACCAAAAGCAGTGCTTTTTTTAGGGAAATGTGGCGGACTGAAAAAACGAAATTCCATCGGTGATTTCATTCTACCTATTGGCGCTATACGTGGCGAGGGTACATCGGACGATTATTTTCCACCCGAAGTACCGGCTATGCCTTCATTTGCTTTGCAAAAGGCCGTATCGACTACTGTGCGTGATAACAACATCAGCTATTGGACAGGTACTGTCTACACCACAAACCGCAGAGTGTGGGAGTTTGACGACGAGTTTAAAGAATACCTGTTGGCCATTCGTGCCTACGCCATTGATATGGAAACAGCCACCCTGTTCACGGTTGGCTTTCACAATCACATCCCGACTGGAGCACTCTTACTTGTAACGGATTCACCGATGGTTCCTGAGGGCGTGAAAACCATGGAAAAGGATAAAGTGAATTCGAGAAAGTTCGACGAAAGCCATGTGCAGCTTGGCATTAAGAGCCTTGAACAACTCATCAATAACGGCAATACCATACGCCATTTGAAGTTTTAAAATCTTTGCTAAAATCCTTCATTAAAAGGTTGTTTAGAACGATTCTAGATAGTACGTTTGTCCTGTTATTTAAAATCAATCTAAATAATTCGGATGATTGCCCAACTCCTACTTGTAATCGGTTTCTCAACGGCGGAACCTATTGACACTACCCTACCTGCTCCGGTAGAATTAGAGAGCATTACCATCACTTCCACGCATTCGAAAACCAACCACCGTTCCTCTTCAGAATTGATCTTGCCCATGATCGAATTGGCTCGATTCAATGTGGTTGATGGCAATACTCTTTTGCAATCTCAGCCTGGCGTATATACCCAACAAGAGGACGGCTGGGGCTTGAGATTGAATATTGGCATCCGCGGTACGGGTGTAGAGCGCTCCTCACGAATCACGTTGATGGAAGACGGAATTCTTACTGCTCCCGCTGCCTACTCCGCGCCTGCAGCGTACTATTCACCAGTACTTTGGAAGTATGAACAGATAGAGATTCTCAAGGGTGGCGCTGCACTTATTACGGGTCCTCAGAGTACTGGGGGTGCAATTAATTTTGTCACGGCTACACCGCAAGAAATGGACTACCATCAGATTCGAACGACTGCTGGTGCCTTTGGACGACTCATGGCGAACGCACGTGGCCAAGTTACTTTAAACGATAGAAGCCAATTCTTTTATGGGTTAGGTAAAAACGGTGCGCAAGGGTTCAACGACATAGAAGGTCAACAGTATGGCGGATTCGGACTCAATGACGGTTACTTCAAATGGATACAGCACCTAGACGATAAGGACATGCATCATCTAGAAGTGTTCTTTGCAGGAACCACTGAGCGTTCAAATCAAACCTATTTAGGCCAGAGCCTTGAAGATGCCCTTGAGAACCCTAACGGCCGTTATATCGCCAGTGCATTAGACAATATGGCCATGGAGCGCCTCATGACACGAATAGGTTACACGTTGAATCTTAAAAAGGGTTGGGTACGTGCTGACCTATACCGTCAATTCGTACACAGAAATTGGTATAAACTAGATAAAGTATCCGACGGTTCTTCAAGCGTAGGTTTATCTTCAATCCTTGCTAACCCGCAAGGCTATTTGGGCTTCTATGAAGCTCTAAGAGGTACACATACAGACCCTTACACCGCTACGCTTAAAGCAAATAATCGCTATTATTTAAGCCAAGGATTACAGTTCAGAGGGCAATACAGCCAGCGCGCCGGTGATGTACTCTTCAAACACGAAGCTGGAGCAAGGTTCCACTACGACCACGCCGATAGATTCCAGCACAGAGATACCTATTCCCTCACAGATGAGGCTCCCACATTCCTTCAAGCCGGTGAAGCGGGAGCTGCCGGAAACAGATTGGACGCAGCGCGAGCAGCAAGCGTCTATGCGAGGACTACCGCTTCATGGAACACTTGGAGTTTGCAATTAGGGCTTCGTGGCGAGCACATTGAAAGCTACCGCACAGATTGGGGCAGCGCAGATCTTGAGCGCCAGGGATTGGACCTGAGTGAGCGTTCTAACATTACTCAAACCTTACTTCCAGGAATAAGCCTCAGCAAGGAAGTGGGTAACTGGAGCCTCTTTACGGGAGTACACCAAGGAATGACACCGGCTGGAAGTAAAGAAGGAGTTTTGCCCGAGCTGAGTGTGAATACCGAATTTGGTATCCAGAATAGAAAGAAGCCTATTGCACTTACCTTCTTCCACAGTGAATACGCAAGGTTATTGGGCTCTGATGCAGCATCTTCAGGCGGTTCAGGTACTGGCGAGCTGTTTAATGGTGGAGCCGCGCAGATCAGCGGTATCGAAGGGCAATGGGCGGGCCAATTAGGCAAGTGGAACCTACAAACCTCTGCAACCTATACAAGAGCAGTATTCACCGAGAGTTTTAGCAGTGAGTTTGACGGATGGGGCAACGTAAAAGAAGGAGACATTCTTCCATACCTACCCGCGCTACAAGCTAATGCACAAATGCTTTACGAAAGTGGCAAGTGGAATACAGGTCTTCAACTACAAGCACTGAGGTCACGTAAATCAGCTTCTGAGCTCGATGAATATGACCTTCCGGCGGCATTGGTCGCGAATTACTCGATCAACTATCAATTGAACAAAGTGTGCACGCTGCAAGCCGGCATCCAAAACATTTCGAACACCCGTCACATTGTGGCTGCAAGGCCAGCAGGATACCGCACCTTCACCCCTAGAATGTGGACTTTAGGATTAGCTTTAGATCTTTAGAGTCCAAAAGCAACGAAT
>JBNAAX010000060.1:0-9047 GCA_049631665.1 Schleiferiaceae bacterium | reverse complement strand
GCTGATGCCGCAATACTAGAGGCTGAAAAAAAATTACACCAAAAAGAACCCCCGCGGGCTGCGCCCGCGGGGGTTTGTTTTATCAAAATTTTCTGGCCTTTGGTCAGAAAATTACAGCTTACCTACCATAGTTTCTGGACGCACCCACTCATCGAACTCATCCGCAGTGAGATAGCCTAGGTTGACGGCCTCTTGTTTCAAAGTAGTTCCGTTCTCGTGTGCAGTCTTCGCAATCTTCGCAGCCTTCTCGTAACCAATCTTAGTATTGAGTGCAGTAACGAGCATTAACGAGTTGTTCAAATGGTTATCGATCGCCTTGTAATTAGGCGCAATACCCACCGCACAGTTGTTGTTGAAGCTCACACACGCATCGCCGATGAGCTCAGCACTTTGCAGCACGTTGTACGCCATCACTGGCTTGAATACGTTGAGCTCGTAGTGGCCTTGAGCACCTGCCACAGTAACTGTAGTGTGGTTCCCCATTACCTGTGCACAAACCATGGTCATGGCCTCGGCCTGCGTTGGATTTACTTTTCCTGGCATGATTGACGATCCTGGCTCATTCGCTGGAATGATCAACTCACCAATTCCTGAACGCGGACCTGAAGCCAACAAACGAATATCATTTGCAATCTTGTTCAAGCTTACTGCCAACTGGTTCAATGCACCGTGTGTCTCCACCAAGGCATCATGGGCGGCAAGAGCTTCAAACTTATTTTCAGCAGTACGGAACGGCATACCAGTAAATTCTGCGATGTATTTCGCCACCGTCTCTGAATAGCCTTCCGGCGTATTGATTCCTGTACCCACAGCAGTACCGCCTAGTGCGATCTCACTCATGTGGTCCAAGGTGTTCTTCAATGCTTTTAGTCCGTGGTTCAATTGGCTTACATAACCAGAGAACTCCTGACCTACTGTAAGTGGCGTTGCATCCATCAGGTGCGTACGACCAATCTTCACCACCTTCCAAAACTCTTTGCTCTTCCACTCCAAGGTATCACGGAGTAATTCCACAGAAGGAATAGTGTTCTCAATTACCTTCTTGTAGATGGCAATGTGCATGCCTGTTGGGAAGGTATCGTTCGAGCTTTGACTCTTGTTTACATCGTCGTTTGGGTGAATCAATCGATTGCCTTCGCCAAGCGTGTTTCCAGCTAGGACGTGTGCACGATTCGCAATCACCTCGTTCGTATTCATATTACTCTGTGTTCCTGAACCCGTCTGCCACACTACCAATGGGAACTGGTCGTTGTGCTTGCCTTCTAGAATCTCGTCACATACTGCACCAATAAGGTCGCGCTTCTCCTCTGTCAAGACGCCCGCATCGCAATTCGCGTATGCCGCTGCTTTTTTCAAATACGCAAAACCTTCAATGATTTCAAGCGGCATAGTACCCGTAGGACCAATCTTAAAGTTGTTGCGCGAACGCTCTGTCTGTGCACCCCAGTACTTATCTGCCGGTACTTTCACTTCACCCATGGTGTCGTGCTCAATTCTGTATTCCATCGTAATAATGACTAATTGATTCTCAGTTCTTGAACTACAAATTTAGGGCACAGAAATTCTGCAGCAGCATCTTCGCCTGCTATCTTGGTAGCTATCAATTTTTAGCTTAAAGTTGAAACTAAATCAATTCCACTACTTATCTTTACCGCCACTAAACAAACACTTATGAAATTTATAGGTTTCCTCGTATTCTTAGTTGTAGCCCTTATGGGATTCTCAATGCTCGCTTTCTTGGGTCTATTCGTAGGCTACTGGTTGACATTGATTGGCTTGGAATCTGTTAATCCAAAGATTGCTCACGCGATCATTGGTCACAAAGAAGAAGAATCTGCAGAGTAATTCTGAAGATCATTAATATTGAAAAAACCCGAGCTCACGCTCGGGCTTTTTTGTATTTTGGCCAAAACTTAACACCATGTCTAGAGAGAGAGAGAACAGACAATCTCAATCAAACCTCACGAAGCTGAAGTCCTAAAAAATCTCGTCGAGAAGTATAATATCAAAATCGCACTAGAAATAGGTCTAGCCTACGGTGCAAGTTCTATGTCTCTTCTCGAAGCAAGCAATACTCTAAATCTTGTTAGCTGCGATCCTTTTCAAAAAGATGATTATAACGACAGCGGACTTAAGAAAATAAAGGCCGCAAATCTCCAAAATCGCCACACTCATTTAAATGCATTTTCAGATCGTGCATTACCAAAACTTCTTGAAGAAAAAGCGTCATTCGACCTAATATTCATTGACGGGGACCACAAGTTCAGCGGTGCATTCGTTGACTTTCATTATGCAGCTCAATTAACTAAAGTTGGCGGTATAGTGGTATTCCACGATCTATGGATGCGAGCCCTGATTTTGATTTGTTCTTACATAAACAAGAACAGGAAAGACTTTGTGGAAATAAAAGTCGGTTCTTCAAATATGTGCGCCTTTCAAAGGGTTGATATAGACAGTCGAGATGGCATGGCGTTTAACGAATTTTACAATCGCCAAGGATACTTGAAGTACCATATAAATCGTTTGTCGTGGGAAAGAAAAACAGTCTTAGGAAGATTGATATTCAAACTAAAAACGATTATCAAAAAATTCTAGAGCACCTCCTCAGCTTTCTCAGCCGGACGGGCCACGACCGCCTTGTCGCCATTCAGGATGATGGGGCGTTCCATCAAGCGTGGGTTTTCAATCATCGCTAAGATGATCTCATCTTCGCCCAGCTCTAGATCACGGTATTCTTCCTTCCACAACGCCTCGTTCTTGCGTACAAGGTCTTGTGCATCCATATTTAGGGCATCAAGCACTTCCTCTAGCTCAGAAGCTGTCATACTTTCCTCGTCCTTCATGTAGTTTCGCACTTCGAAAGAGACGCCTTTCTCTTCCAAATAAGCCAAGGCTTCACGTGATTTTCTACAGCGCGGGTTGTGGTATACTTTGATCATTCTAATAGATTATATGCAGGACGCCATCCTCAGTAATGTCGCCACAGCGGTTGGTTGCTTTGAGTTGGTAAAAGTACACACCTGGAGCGAGAATCTTCTCGTCGTAATCGGCACCCCACTCAAAAGAAATTACCGTTGTTTCAAATACCTTAACGCCCCAGCGGTTGTGGACAATGAGGTGAAAATCGTCCCAATTCTCGCTCGTATTCACCAAAAACTCATCGTTGATTCCGTCGTTATTTGGCGTAACAAAGTTAGGCACGGTGAATGCCTCTCCGGCAAAATAGACATCAAAGCTTTCAGTAAGTGTATCGCTGGTTCCACAAATGCTGTCGTACCCGACAATACTGATGTCATAGATACCGCTCTGCGAAATTTGAAGAGGATTTGAATTTCCCGCCACCTGTCCGTCTACGAGCCATTCAAAACCTTGGTAAGTAGCGTTTAATATGGCATTAAAATCTACCGATTCGCGTGTTTCACATTCCTCCAAGGAAGTATTGATTTGCATGAAAGGCGGTATGCGAAATACGAGGGTATCCTCAAAGAGTTGCGTGATATTACAATTCGTATCAAGCACATTTAAGCTTAACGGATTGGCACCGGGTACTGGCATGTTGAATTGGACCTGGGCGGAAGAAAAATTCACTCCAGCAAAATCCCATTCAAGCTCGTAATCCGTTACAATGGAACTATCGCTGACCAAACGCGCGGTGGCCACCACTTGGCGGGAAGGATCGCAATAATCATAGCTGTAATCTATCCATACGCTATCATAAGCCGGATTCACTTGGAGGGTAAAGGTGGTGGTGTCCCAAGTATCACAGACCGTGTCTTGACCAATGACTTGGACATTGTAGGTGCCCGGCGTATCGTAGATGTGTGAAGCGATAAAACCAGTATCTAAGCTAATATTCCCGTCGTCCCAATCAATCGTATAGGCCTGAACATTGCTCGAGCTGTCGAGGATATTGAACGAATTTGGAATACAAAACACTGGAGGATCTGGGGTCAATTCCAATCGCGCATTCTGAATGTCCATATCGATGACCGTCACCGCGAGGTTACAATTAAATGAACTATTTACCAGAGAATACACATTTGAAGGGAACGCTGGATAATCTGAATTTCCGCCGCAACCCGCACATACAGCTTGAAAAATTCTTCCACTCCTATCAAATCTCGATGTACCGCCATCGACATGTTCTCTACCAGTACCACCAAAGTAAGTTGCTAGTCTTGGAGTTTTCCACGCCGGATCTAAAACAAGAAAGTATAAATCGCGTCCGTCGGTAGAATCTTGAATTGCATTTAATGATGTGGTCAAACCGAAGGTGTTTCCTTCAGAGTTTGGGGCGCCACCCCATCCACTGAAATAGGTATTTCCACAATCATCAACCATTAGAGCTGTTGGGCTAACATCCACAGTCATAAAGGATCCGTCACCCCAAACGGATGTCTTCCTTAAATCGAATCCACCAACGGAATCTCGCTTAAACTCTTGAAAATATTGAGCACTACCTGGCTGTCCCCATAATGATGAATCTCCGACCAATCCTCCCTTATGTTGCCCCATTAGAGTAACAATTGTAGCCGTATCATCTATAGAATTAACCTCCACTAAAAAATGTTGGTTATAACCCGTATCGACTTGAACGTCTAATGCATTCATAACCATACTTGCACCTGTTCCAATGCCACTCGGGGTAATGTAACCTGAAAGAAGCAAAGCATTTTGGTCAGAAGAAGTAGGTACACTAGTATTAAATGGATTAACCCAACCCATTTCAAAGGTGCTATCGGTAGAAGCACCTACAGAACCCGCTGCAAAGAAATCGTTATAAGGCAACGACGATGTGAGACTATTGCCATCCTTGTCTACTAAGGCAATTGAATAAAGCGCATCGTCTCCAGAAGTACCAGCATAACTACTCGCTAATAATTGCGTCATGTCTCGACTTAAGACGCTGATAACACCATCTTGACCACCCTGATGTGTCGTTGTTGTTGATACAGTGGGGAAGGAACTACTCAATGTAGAGCTTACTATATAGACTTTCCCTCCATTTCGACCAACTTCTATATCCCCCCTAAATGTATCTCCATAGTTGAAAGCAAGATTTAAGTTCAATCCATCGTTACCAGCTCCACCTAAGTAGGTACTTCCCAAAAGTTGTGTACCGTCTGGACTTATTCTTGAGATAAATAAATCCGTCCCTTGGCTAAACGTATAGTATTCAGCTAATACAGAAGGTCCGGATGCAAAAGCCGTGTCGTAAGCGTTACTCGTAACTCCGAAGTCATTTGACCCCGTAGAACCTAATACATAAAGATTGCCAAACTCGTCACAATCCATACTGTAAGGATGATCTAAGTTAGAACCACCTAGATAGGTTGACCATATTAATTGAGTACCGTCACTTGAGAATTTAGAAATCGCGACATCGAAGGCGCCACCATTGAAAACTGTATCAACAGCACCTAGAGATGTTGGATAACCTGTCCCAAATGAAGTTCCTCCGCCAAACGCATTGCCATTATCATCAAAGGTTGCAGTGTATCCAAAATTATCTGCAGTTGAGCCCGAATAAGTACTAAAAATATAGACTGGATCAATGATTAACGTTTCGGAGTCCTTATACCTCCCCATTTTGTAGCTAATAAGTCCTTCCTTTTCTCGGTAATTTGCCCTTACCTCTCGTGAACTCTGATAAGCGTACGGCATAGCCTCTACCAAGTCTCCAACGCTTGTCTTCAAATGCAGTTCACGATCATCAATCTGGATACCTAAAAGGCCCGTGTATTCCAATTGAATTTGACTTGGATTAGCCCTAGGATGGACCTCCCAATCAAATTTGAAACCACCAGCACTTTCATAAACAACTAAATCGATTCCAGGGTATACATTTTCTGCACGTAACCTTGCAAAAGTCTCGACTCTCGACCGCCAGCGCTTTTTATTACCAACGAAGTAATTCAAATAGGCAGAGTGTTTATCCTCTCCAAACCAACTTAACTTTGAGGCATCTTTAAACTTAATGCTGAATACATGGAAGTGGAGGTGTTCTTGGTAGTGATGATGATCACCCATATGGTTCGCATCAAAATCATTCGGATTAAGCACCGAAACCACTAATGAGTCCTCAGTCACAAAAAGACTATTTGGACCAATCTGTAGCCTAAACCTTGAAGGATCCTCCCACTGGCCGTCATTGCGCACGAAACCCTGCTGGGCACTTAGCCCAAGGCTCCATAAAACTGCCGCGAAAAGAAGGATTTTGCGCATAACTCAATATACTGACAATTTAACCCCTACGGACTCATTTTGTGCACTGAGTATGCGCGTTTGCTAATTAATATTCATCAGCATTGGCACTTTCGCCCTGCTGCATGAGGAATGCTTTAAGGAATCTATCAATATTTCCATTCATCACCCCGTGCACATCAGAGGTCTCTTCCGCAGTTCGAACATCCTTGACGAGCTTATATGGGTGCATCACATAATTGCGAATCTGCGAGCCCCATTCGATCTTCTTCTTACCCGCTTCAATCTCTGCAAGCTTGGCATTGCGCGCCTCAATCTCCATCTCGTACAATTGAGATTTCAAAAGCTGAATGGCCTTCTCCTTGTTCCCCAACTGAGAACGGGTTTCCGTATTCTCGATGATGATTCCAGTAGGCTTATGGCGCAGACGCACCCCAGTTTCTACCTTGTTTACATTCTGACCACCGGCACCTGAACTACGGAAGGTATCCCATTCGATATCACTCATGTTGATTTGAATATCAATGGTATCGTCTACCAATGGGAACACATACACCGAAACGAAGGAGGTGTGGCGCTTGGCATTCGAATCGAACGGGGAAATACGCACTAATCGATGTACCCCATTTTCGCCTTTCAAGAAACCAAAGGCATAATCGCCATCAATCTCAATAGTCACTGTTTTAATACCGGCAACATCACCTTCTTGAAGGACCAATTCTTTCGTCTTGAACCCCTGTTTCTCAGCATACATCAAATACATACGCATCAACATACTTGCCCAATCACAGCTCTCCGTACCACCGGCACCTGCAGTAATCTGCAATACCGCGCTCAGCTTATCTTCCTCGCCGCTCAGCATGTTCTTGAATTCAAGCTCCTCTATCCAATCCTCACATTCACTGTAAGCTGTTTGAACATCGCTCTCCTCAAGTTCGCCTTCCTTGTAGAATTCTAGGCTTAGCTCTGCCTCGCCAAAAAGGGTTTCTGCCTTCTCGTAGCCTTCTACCCAGTACTTCACACCGCGCAGGGCCTTCATGGTTTTCTCAGCCTCTTTGGGATCGTTCCAAAATTCAGGAGAGGCAGTTTTCTCCTCTTCGTTGATGATGTGAATGCGCTTCTGTTCGAGGTTTAAATAACTCTTCAATCGCTCGAGGCGCTCACCCAAAGATTTAATTTGTTCAGCTGTAACCATAGACGAGCAAAGTTAAGCATCACTTGCTATCTTCACGAAGATTATAAAGTACTGCTCCAATGTTGAAAATCGACCTCCGTAGCGACACCGTCACCCGCCCTAGCCAGGCCATGTTAAATGCGATGATTAGCAGCCCAGTAGGCGACGATGTTTGGGGCGATGACCCAACTACATTGAAGCTTGAGGCCATGGTCGCTGAACGATTCGGTATGGAGAAAGCACTTTTTTGTGTGAGCGGTACACAGGCCAATCAGATCGCACTGATGTCACATTTAAGCCCCGGCGACGAAGTCATCTGTCATCCTTATGCCCACATCTACAACTACGAGGGCGGTGGTATTGCCGCTAACGCTCATGCTTCCGTCACATTTACTGGCGACGATCGCGGTATTATGCACCCAGAAGGAGTACTCGGTTGTATTAAAGCCGACGATGTGCATTACCCAAAATCTCGCGTACTCGCACTAGAAAACACCTCCAATAAAGGCGGCGGAACGTGCTACGAATGGGAAGAGATAGAGGCGCTGAGAGCAGTAGCCTCAAAACATGGGCTGACCTTCCACCTCGATGGCGCACGCCTTTACAACGCCCTTGTCGCCAAAAATCAAAGTGAAAGCGATTACGGCACTGCATTCGATTCCATTTCCATCTGTCTCTCCAAAGGTCTTGGTGCACCTGTAGGCTCTGTGCTTTTAGGTAGCGAGGAATTCATTCACCACAGCCGCAGAATTCGCAAACGAATAGGCGGTGGCTGGCGACAGGCAGGCCTTTTAGCCGGTGCTGCTATCTATGCACTAGAAAATAACGTGGACCGATTGGCCGAAGACCACGCCGCTGCCAAAGACATGGCGGAATTTTTAGGCCAGCAATCTTGGGTGAAAAATGTGGTGGCCCCAGAAACCAACATCTTGATCTTTGGATTGAACGAGGATATGGACCAAGAAGCATTCATAGGCACCCTAGCGGATAAGGGAATTGGCATCAGCCAAATGGGCCCAGGAAAATGCCGCATGGTGTTCCACCTTGATATCACCCCAGAACACATTAAAGAGGTGAAATCTGTATTGGCAGCACTATGAGCCGAACTAAAAACTGCCCCAACTGCAAGGAAGACCATTCGGTGATGTTCAGGGTGCAATACAAACCTGCTGATAAAACGTGGTATTTCCTCTGCGAGGCCTGTGTTTTAGAGGTCAAGCCTCGAAACAGCCACTACCGCTACGGCGGGACTTGGAAGGGTTAGAGCGAACTCTTGCGCTCCTCTTCTACCCTTAGATACGCCCTACGAATCGTCTCGAAAGAATACCCTCGGCGTTGCATGGCTGCTGTTAGTTGTTCTTTGGTCTTAGAAGCAAACCAGCGATCCACAAGGTACAAGGCATTTTTTTCGATAATCTCTGGATCAATTTGACCTAGGATTCTATCGATAGTCACCCTTGGAATGCGATGCTCTTGCAAGCCCATTCTGATGCGCTTAGGTGCCCAATGCTTTTGATTTAGCTTTCCTCTGGTAAATGCCTCAGCAAAACGGTATTCATCCAAGAAGTTTTCTTCCATCAAAGTGGCGATGACCTCTTCGTGACGGTCCTTGGGAAGTTTTATCAAACCGAGCTTGCGCTTTACCTCAAAAGGGCTGCGTTCTTGGTAG
>JBNAAX010000059.1:0-9229 GCA_049631665.1 Schleiferiaceae bacterium | reverse complement strand
AAGGCATAGTTTTCAAGAACTACCTGGTGGATAATACCAGCACCTGGCTTCCAGAAGCCGATGCCGTATTTGTTACATACTGAAGAAAGGAAGTTGAATACCTCGTTATTCTTGTTGATTCCGTCTTGCAAATCTTTGTCTGCGCCTATTCTCGCTTGGATCAAGTGATCCGCGTGAGCTGTAGAAGGAACCGCTACTTTGTCTTTACCTGCTTGCATGAATTGCAACAAAGCCATCTGGGCCGTTGCATCTTGCATCGCAACACGGTCAGGGGCGAAATCTACATAGCTAGCACCACGGTCAAAAGCCTGGTTTGCTGCTCCGTCCCAAAGGTGAGCGTATAAAATTTTCTCAGAAAGTGTAAGTGGCTTACCCACTGCTTCACGAGCAGCAGCAATGCGCTCAGGATAGCGCTCATACACTTTGCGAATCATGTCGATATCGAATGTCATATCAGAGTGGTTTTTCGCGTTAGTGGCACGAATTTACTACATAAATAGACTCGTTCAGCATGAGTTTTAGCTAAGATGTAATAGCCACAAACTATTCCCGAAAGAATCTCAAAAAGAGATACTTAGAAATGAGAAATCAGAAAAATAAAGGGACTTTAATTCCGAATTAAGGAATTAGCACTTTCAAATTGTGGTGCCAATTTTCACCTTCCACACGCAATACGTGAATTCCGGTACTCCATCCTAACGTACTTAGGTGGTGAGAAGCCTTAGGATCAGCATTGTACAGCTCCTTGCCTTGCATATCGAAGATGCGTA
The DNA here is from genome assembly GCA_049631665.1 of Schleiferiaceae bacterium. GTDB lineage: Bacteria > Bacteroidota > Bacteroidia > Flavobacteriales > Schleiferiaceae > UBA10364. The sequence goes on along the minus strand of JBNAAX010000059.1, from coordinate 8,459 downwards.
AACCAATAGGAGAATCTGTACTTACATCCATAGTGTGACCGTCCTGAGCAACACGAAGATTGCGCAATACGCGGTCCATCACATCAAGAAGTTCAAAAGCAACGGTAAAGGAAGTGTCCTTCTCAGGATTGAAACTCCAATCCTTAATGGTGAAACTTTTCGCACTATCAGCAACATCCATACGCAGCCATCCAAAACAGGCGCTATCGTCTTTCAAAATGCGCAATCCCAAGTAACCGTCCGTTACCGGTCCTGCCCAGTTAGAGTTTGGATAAGCAACACCGTCCACCAAGAACGCCATGTACCCTACTTTTAACGAGTTGTTGATTCCAGAGAAACCCGCACTAGGGTTCAACACTGTACCAGGTACCGCATTAGCGACATAGTTGAAACTATTCGCAGCAGCGCCCAAGGCAAGGTTTCCTTCAATACTGTCGCCAGGGCGAAGAAGGATGGAAGTTACATTGCCTAATTGGCCACCATTTAATACGTGTTCAATGGTAAAGTCAACGATGGTATCGCCGTCTAAATCCAATTCAAAAATGCCATCCACAACAGTAGTGTCGTCGATATCTGTATACAGCAATTGTGCTTGTGCAGAATTCGCTCCAAGGACTGCAGCAGCAGCGCCTAAGTACGAAGAGATTTTCTTGGATTTGTCGTTCATGTCGGCAAATATAGCTTAAAAGCGCCTGAGCTGTGGGGAAATAACAGTCTTTAACAACGAAATATCAACCTTCTTATTCACGACAGAACTAAGCGCCTTTAGTGAGTGATTAAGTGCGCTGCTCGTCTCTCCTGATTCCACCGCTTGGAGCAAGGACTCAAAAGACAGATCAATGATTTCAGTATACGGGTCCAATTCTAATACCAACGCCGTCTTCTCAAACTCTTCGGACCAATTCACCTTTTCTCGCCAGCCCAATGGAACCTGCTCATTCCCTTTCATTCTTCGCTGACTTTGAAGTACAGCATCTAGATCTCGGTGCATACGAACCACCACCTTTCGCCCTTTGGGCAGGGGCGCCTGGCGCAAGAGTGGGTCCACAATCTTGATGGCTTTGCCACGCTGGGCATCCAACCACCCTGCATCTAGTTCCCACTGACGCACCTTTTCGTGCTCAAAATACCCCTTGGCATTGTGCTCGTCTTCACTTCGCACGCCATCCGAAACGGCAGAAACCCCACAAGCCTCAAGCAGTTGCATCGCCAAAGAAGTACCGCTGCGCGGCGGGCCAGTGACAATAAATAAAGGCTCCTTCTCTTCAACCTCTAGCAACTTCATCTGCAGCGCCTTCGCCGTCCCGGCTTCCTCCATCATACCGAGTTTGGCAAAACAGAGTGCTGCGAGACCGTGTAAAGCAGGTTGATAAAACAGTAAGTTCAGACTTTCTAAAGCAGCGTCCAGGGCATTGTCCCACCTTTGCAATAGCAAAAAAGTGCGTGCACGAAGGTTCCAAACATCTACCCCCTGATGCTCTTCATTATCTAATAGCGTGGTCAATTCTTCTAAATTCCCAGCCTTCAGGAGCAATTGCCCCCACAGGACCACGACGCTCTCGTGCGAGGCACTGTTTAGCCCTGCAGCAAGTTCAACAGTACCTGTGGCCTTCAAGGTGAGCAAGGCCTGATAATACGACCAGATCAGATTTTCCGGCGCATCTGCCTTGTTCACGATCTGTTCTAAGGCATTATAGTTGCCGGCATCGGCCAGCACAGAGGCAGCTAACTGCAGATAGCGCTCTGACACCTCGGAGCGATCTGTGAGTGGTTCTATAACCTGCCATGCCTCGGACAGACGTTTTTCAGCGCGCAGACTCCGCGCCAAGTAATAGCGATTCTCTTGCAGCCTTCCCTCTTCACTGACTAATTGGTTTTCGTCCAAATACCCCAAGTCCACCAAGGATTTTAGCAATTGCTCGTCGGCAGAGAACGTTTCTTCATTAACTCGCGCATCCCCTGATTTCAAAGTTTGTACTTGCTTTCCGGTGAACGGCACAGGCACCCTACCCTCCATGGTCTTCGGTGCTTTTAATCCATGCGCAGCCAAAACAATAGGCGCAACATCTAATAGATTCAAGCCTTTCCAATTCAGCTCGTCAGTAAAGAGCCGGCCTTTAGCCACGAACACCCCGTGGAAGTTGTGTTCCAATGCTGGCGCTCCAGCATGCTCCGGCAAGGCAATACTACGTTCATTACCGGAAACAAAGCCGTGGTCACTAATGACCAGTGCAGTGCCATTAGGGTCCAATTGGCCCATGAGTACACTCAAACACAAATCGTGCAAACGGTACGCGCTTTCCACAATGTGCTGATACCGGGTAAAGTCTTCGTCACTCACCCCAACTAGCTGAGGCGGGGCATACTTCATCCCTAAGTGCTTATAATGATCGAGGGCGTCAAAATATATACTAGCATGACCTCCTACACCGTAATCCAGTGCGAACGTAGCCAACAGTTGAACGTTCAAAGCATGCGTGGTAATCTTCAGCACACTGCGCACCACATCATCCTTGCTGTCCAATTCCATATCGGGAAAGAATTGCGCAATAGCGGCCGCAGGAATTTCTTCAGGCTTCAACAATAGCGAAGACAAGAGCCTGTGGTGCTCCTTTGGAGCCACACCGTCCTGTAGCCAGCGTAAATCCTCACTAACGGCTAGGTTTGAAACGCGCATTGCGCCAAAAGCACTTTCTTTAGCTGGATGCGACGGCCACCACGCTACGCTAGTCGCCGGAATTCCTTGTTTTTCGAGATAGTCAAAATAAGTAGGCATTTGGATGGACGAGCCTCGAACGGCGCGAATAGCACCCTCGTACATTTCCGTAAATCCATGAATACCATGTGCCGACGGCCAGGAAGATGTAGCGATCGAAGTCCAAAGCATCGGAGAGATGGGCGGATCAAGAGTGGCTAAATTCGCATGCACTCCAGCACTCAATAGTTCCGCTAACGCCGGCATTTTACCTTGTTGCAAGAGCGGATATATGCTGTTCCAATCGGCCGCATCCCAACCAATGAGCATACTATCGTACAGAGGCCGATCCGTAAGTTCAGGCAGTTCAATTCTTTTGAGCGCAGCCACATTTCTGTACCCGCCTGCCAAAAAACCAAGTGTATGTTTCGGATTCACTGCCACAGCGTAAAAGTAATTGCTAAATTTGGCTTACGCCCTAAGCACCCCACCTATGCGACTAAAGAATTTCAAAGAAACCACATCCCTAGCTTGGTCGGCTATCAAAGCTTCCCCGCTAAGGACCATCTTGACATCGCTCATTATCTCTTTCGGCATCATGGCCCTTGTAGGTATTTTAAGTGCTACAGATGCCTTGAAACAAAGCCTAGAGAGCAATTTTACCTCCTTGGGTGCCAACACACTGACCATTCGAAATTCACAGGGCGGATTCTTCGTAGGCAATGCGGATTACAGACAAAACCCCGAAATCACCTACCGCGAAGCTTTGCGCTTTAAGGAGCGTATGGACTATCCCGGGGCAAAAACATCACTGACTTATATCGCTTCAGGGACTGCCAAGCTTTCTTACCAAAATGTGAGTACCAACCCAAATACGCTCATTACGGCGACAGATGAAAATTACATGTACACCGGCGGCTTCGACCTTGCTGAGGGGAGGAACTTCACCTTGGACGATGTGTATTCCGGTCGCAACTACACCATATTAGGTAGCGAAACGAAACAGGATTTGTTTGGGGACCAGCCGGCAGCAGGAAATACCATTCGTATACAAGGGAAACCGTATTTAGTCATCGGCACCCTTGCTGAGAAAGGATCTTCAGGTCTGTTTTCTGGCGACCGCGGTGCTTGGGTCACCTTAAATTACGCACGTGCAAATTTCTCCGGGGGTTCACCAAATTATACCCTGAGTGTTAATGCACCGAGTGCTGAAACACTGGATGCGGTCCAAGGACAGTGCATGGCGCTGATGCGTAGTGTAAGAAAATTGGTCCCAAAAGAACGCGACAACTTTAGCATCACACGCAGTGACAGCGTGGCAAAAAGTTTGATCGATAATTTAAACATGGTAACCACCGGTGCCTTTATCATTGGCTCTATTACCCTGCTTGGTGCATCCATTGCATTGATGAACATCATGCTTGTGAGCGTTACTGAGCGTACCAGAGAGATTGGTACTCGTAAGGCCATAGGCGCCACCAAGAGCGCCATCAGTTCTCAGTTCCTTTCCGAAGCGGTCATGATTACGCAAATCGGCGGATGGGCAGGTATTTTGTTCGGGATCATCATCGGGAATGTCGTAGCAAACCAGATAGGAGGATTCTTCTTCATTCCCTGGCTCTGGATTATTGTCGCCTTTGTGATCTCAGTGCTTGTTGGCGTTGCAGCAGGATGGTATCCAGCAACGAAGGCAGCAGACCTCGATCCCGTGGAGGCGCTGCGCTACGAGTAGATTATTTCTTTTCTACCCTAGCGTATCCCACGCTTGCACCTATTGCAAGGCCTAGTGATAGCCATAAACCTATATTATAAGTTAACGAGCCCATAAGTAGTCCTACCATCATTCCCGCACTTAGGTAAGGTAGGACTTTCTTGTCGACGGCTTTTGTATTCTTTTTCATTGTGTGATTTAGGTATAAAAAAGCCGCCCCAAGGGACGGCTTTACGCATTCGCGATATAGGATTGTCGTTTAAGCTTCCGCTACAACGTCAAATTCAAAGTTTACTACAACTTCACGGTGCAAACGCACTGCAGCAGTGTAGTGACCAAGTGCCTTGATAGAACCACCAACGATTTGGATGAATTTCTTCTCAAGAGTCACACCAGCCTTCGCTAGTTCGTCTGCTACGTTTTGGTTAGTTACCGCACCGAAGAGCTTGTTACCTGTACCTACTTTAGCAGTCATCTTTAACTCAACACCAGCCAATTTCTCAGCAGTTGCTTTTGCATCAGTAATAGCTTGAGCTTCTTTGTGCGCACGTTGACGCAAGTTCTCAGCCAAAACTTTCTTAGCGCTCTCTGTTGCCAAAACTCCAAATCCTTGTGGGATCAAGAAGTTACGACCGTAACCGTCTTTTACAGTTACCACGTCATCAGCAAAACCTAAGTTTTCTACGTCTTTCTTTAGAATGATTTCCATGGTACTGAATTATTTAAGGTTATCAGCTACGTAAGGCATCAATGCAATGTGACGAGCACGCTTGATAGCTGTAGATAATTTTCTTTGGTATTTCAATGAAGTACCGGTCAAACGACGTGGCAAGATTTTACCTTGTGGGTTTACAAAACGCAACAAGTAATCTGGATCCTTGTAGTCGATGTATTTGATACCGGCTTTCTTAAAACGACAGTACTTCTGTTGGTTGCCGCTTTCTACGTTGATAGGCTGTAGGTAACGAACGTCACCTTTTCCTCTAGTTCCTCTAGTTGCCATAATTTCTTCTTATTGAGCGTTAACTCTAGCACGACGCTTTGCAGCGTATTCGATACCGTATTTATCCATTCTAACAGTCAAAAAGCGCATAATACGCTCGTCACGCTTAAACTCAACTTCTAGCGGTGCAATTGCCTCACCAGGTGCTGTGTATTCTACAAAGTGGTAAAAGCCACTTTTTTTCTTTTGGATTGGGTAAGCCATCTTCTTGAGGCCCCAATTTTCTTTGTTGATAATGCTCGCGCCTCTCTTTTTCAAGAATGACACGTACTTATCTACCGCTTCCTTTACCTGATCTTCAGATAAAACGGGATTCAAAATGAAAACGGTTTCGTACTGATTCATAATTAACTGAACTTAAAATTTAAGGAGTGCAAATGTACGAGACTTTTCCTTTTGTTCCAACTAATGTTAGCAACGTGTTTACAGCCTTTTTTTCTGCGGACATTTTATAGGTGCAAAGGTCGCTTATATTTGTGGTATGGAGCAATTCATTGTATCAGCAAGAAAATACAGACCACAGGCCTTTGAGTCAGTGGTTGGACAGCGTCATATCACCGACACACTGCTTAAAAGTGTGGCCAGTGATCATTTGGCGCAGGCCCTACTATTCTGCGGTCCACGTGGCGTTGGAAAAACGACATGTGCCCGTATTCTTGCGAAAGTCATCAATGGCGATGCGAATTTGACGGAAGAAGAATTGGCATTGAACATTTTTGAATTGGATGCCGCATCAAACAATTCTGTGGATGATATCCGCCGTTTGATTGACCAAGTTCGATTCGCTCCACAAACTGGAAAATTCAAGGTCTATATTATTGATGAGGTGCACATGCTCTCTCAGCAGGCCTTCAACGCCTTCTTGAAGACCCTGGAAGAACCGCCAGCGCACGCCATCTTCATCCTTGCGACTACAGAAAAGCACAAGATCATCCCAACCATTTTGTCGCGTTGTCAAATCTTTGACTTCAAGCGCATCACGGTGGATGATATTGCAGGGCATCTCGCATTCGTAGCCGAAAAAGAAGGTGTACAGGCAGAACCTGAAGCCATGCACATGATTGCAGAAAAGGCCGACGGCGCCCTTCGCGATGCTTTGAGTTTATTCGACCGCATGGTCAGCTTCTCTGGAAGCGAGCTCACCTACAATCAAGTCGTAGAAGTACTGGACATCTTAGATTACAACTACTTCTTCCGCTCGATCGACCTCGCAGCAGGAGTAAACTATCCTGATCTGCTCCTCTTGTACAATGAGGTCTTAGAGAAAGGATTCAACGGTCACGAATTTGTTGTCGGAATGGCCAAGCATTTCAGAGATCTATTGGTAGCTAGAGAACCTAGAACGGTAGAACTCCTCGAAGTTGGTCCAGCCATCAAACAGCGTTACCTCGAGCAGAGCGCAGCAACCTCAACACGATTCTTGTTGCACGGATTGAAAGTCTTCAATGAGTTAGACGGTCAGTACAAGGCTTCAAGTCAGCCGAGAATTCTAGTAGAATTAGGCCTACTTAAACTCGTCGAGTTCATCTCGCAAGAAAAAAAAAAGTCGCAACCCAGCGTAACGCCTAAAGCTGAAGGCACTGATCAGTACCTGCCGGATGCACTCCCAAAACGAGGAGATGCTTCTGCTGCACCTGCTCCAGCAACTCAACCAGCTCAAGCGCCCGTAACACCAGCTGCCGCACCTACGCCAGCTCCTGCTCCAGTTGCCACCGAGACTCCTTCAACAGCTCCAGCTCCACAAGCAGCACCTGCTGCCCCACAAACTGCTCCCCCTGTTCACAATACAGTAAGCGATTCTAATTTGCCCGAGGAGATGGTAGTTCCAGAGACTCCCTCTGTAGCACCGCCGCCAGAAGCTTCTCCTGCTGCCGCCTTTGACCTACCGAAAGAAGGCAGACGTCGCAGAACCACTGGAAAGAAGAAAGGCGGGTTATCACTGACGGCGATGATGGAGGAAATGGCCAGTGAGAACGAGCCGACGAAGCCGACGGCTGGAGAGGGTGAGAGCGATATACCAGCAGCTGCAGAAGGTCCGCAGAACGTATACACAGAGCACGAATTAAAATTGGCCCTTGACGAGTATACTAAACAGCGTCACGTTAAGACCGCTATTCGCAGCATGCTTCAGGCACAAGTACCTAAGATTTTGGATAAAAACACGTTGGAAATCACCGTGGATAACAATATCCAACAGGGCTACTTCAACGAAGAACAGAAAGAGCTGGTCCCTTGGTTGCGTAAAAAATTGGACAACTTCGCCCTTCGTTTCGAGGTGAAGATGGCCGAGAACGTTCAAACGAAGAAGCTCTATCTACCTGAGGAGAAATTCAAGCACATGGTGGAGAAGAATCCAAACCTGCTCTACCTACGTGAGAAGCTAAATACCGACCTGGAATAATGCGTCGAGTTCTTCTTCTTTTCTTGCTCCTTACTCAGCTGAGTGCCAGTGCCCAGATGGATTGGTGGAATCAAATTCACAATTGGGATGGAGCGACGCCGTGGACGCAATACATGAAATACTCTCATGCCTACCTCGGCCCAAATGCCATTCCTATCCCTACGCTTCAACGCAGCAATATGGGCAGCTACTTTAAGAGTAGCTCACAGATGAGTCTTATCGAAGACGATAGTTTCTTGACACTGCACAACGAACTGCATTGGGACAGAGGCCATACACAGATTCATATTACGCATCAGAGCATAGAATATTACCGCATGTCGGAAGAAGTACGAGACTTGCGGATTTCTAGAGATCAGGACGGTGAAGGCGTGCTCGCCGGGGATGTCTTGATCGATATCAGTACCCGACTTTGGACAAAACATGAGCAAAGTCTGTGGTTTACTTTTCACACCAAGACGGCCGCTGGACCACTTCCTCAAGCAAGATTTACCGATGCACCCGGTTATGCCTTTTTCTTTTCGCACCAGAAGAGCTTCGATTCGTGGGGAAATTGGGAACCCTATCTCACCACTGATGCTGGATTTCAAGTATACCAGACCCATTGGGTGGATTACCCACAGAACGACGGATTCCTCGGAAACATTAA
>JBNAAX010000058.1:0-9351 GCA_049631665.1 Schleiferiaceae bacterium | reverse complement strand
AATCATTTTTCGTATGGGTCAATAGTCACAAGAAACCCCATCAGTTGGACGATAGTTTTGATTTGGAGCTTTATTCCATTCAGGGACAAGATTCTGTTTCAAGTTCTATTGATTTAAGTCTACCTGCAATTTTAAGGGATACTAGATCAGACGACTGGATCAAATTTTATGACTATTGGTATCTGATAAAGGATTCCATATTCTAGTCAACAGTTCAGAAGCCGGGTAATTCCCGGCTTTTTTACTTTCTGGCCAGACCAAGAACGACATATCCCGGAGAAAGAGGTACTAGAATCTTGTCTTGTAAGCCCTTGAAAATGAATGATTAACGGCGCTTGTTTCCAAGCGGAGTTACGAATTGGATACTTCTTCCCCGGAGTTTCTGGTTCTCTCACTTATTAAATTATAGCTTTGAGGCCTGCGAGCTTCATAACATACTGTTAATGGTGTTCGATTATTCTCAAGGTGCCATTAGAATCCGGTTTTCAAGGACTGCTTGATTAGATTGAGTTAAATGAGCTTGGATGGGTTAAGTTTAGCTGCGACAGTCTTCATTTCATCTATTATTCTATGGTTCATTATCTTGCCGTAATGTTGCGTGGATCTGAGGTTCTTGTGGCCAAGAACTTTACTTAGTACTTCCAAAGACATTCCGTGTCTAAGTGTAATGGTGGTCGCGAAAGTGTGTCGGGCCATGTGGAAGGTCAATCTTTCATTGACTTTGGCGACTGTCGCTATTTCTTTGAGGTAAGCATTCATCTTTTGATTGGACAGTGTAGGGAAGACGTACGTTTCAGGTAAATACTCTGGCTTCCAATATTTGTCAAGTATTATTCGTGAATCATGAATGAAAGGAATTTCGGCGATTACGCCAGTTTTTTTGCGTGTTATTCGAATCCACAGTTGGTCACCGTCTTCAATGAGGTGATGGTACTGCAAGTTCTTAATGTCCGAATAGGCCAGCCCAGTAAAGCAAGCGAAAAGAAAGAGATCTCTAACCAATACGAGTCGTTTTAATCCTAGTTGAGCATCTCTCAGTCTACCAATTTCTGGAAGCGAAAGAAACGTGGTTTGAACCTCCTTTAAGCGCATTGAAAATCCTCTGAACGGATGCTTGAGAATAATACCTTCTTCAATAGCCATTGTGAAGACCTTCTTACAAAGCTGCATGGACTTAATGGCTGTATTGTGGCTGTTCACCTTATTGATGCGTAAAAACCGATAATAGGCTTTGATATGGCTTTTCGTTATGCGCCCAATAAGCACATCATCTCGGTTGAACTGCATTTGCAAAAAATCTTGGAAGTAGGCAATGGATCTACGGTATTTAACTAAGAGTTCCCGGGAATGGGAGAGACCAATGAGAGCTTCTAGCTCAACAAGGTATAGGTTGGAGTAGCTAACGAAGTGAGTGCGCCACCCAAGTTGTTTTCCGCTGAGCCGATCTTTCAAATCAACAAGGGAGAAAGAATACCCTTTTTCTATAAAGGCTTGAAAGTATGCTCGAGCGGTGTTCTCGATTCGTGTAATCTCCAAGAACAGGTGTTGCAGTTCAGGTGGAATGTCGCCGCCAATTTTGAATCTATCCCACTGCTGCTGAGAACAACGAATTCCGGTATTCCAAACTTTGCGCTCCTTTGCGAGGCTTAGCTTCATGTATATGGGGTGGCCGGAGTGGTTTTTACGTTCCTTACGAATGTAGAAGGAGAGATGAAGTTGCGACGATTTGATAGTTTTCATACGAGTCAAGATTTAATGTTTTGCCATTAATCTCTGAACTATATGCTGTTGCTCAATCGTTTATAGGTTGAAATACTGGTTAGCTCGAATGGTACCACGTAGAAAAAACAGATTGTTTTGGATAGCTCTATAAAGCTATGATAATCAGCGTTTTAAATAGGTTAGCCAGCTAAGTAGCGGTTAGCCCACTGGTAAGCTCAAAAAAGTTAAGATTCTAATAATCAGCAATGTAAGGTCCCCTTGTTGACGAGATTTGACCTTAGTTAAACGAAAACAAGGAGTTTTGGGTTCGATTCCCTCTAAAAATATAGATCGCTGATAATGAGCGCTTTGAGGAATATTTGGTATGCACTAAAACCACGAAAACCAAGCTAAGTGCCTGGTTTTCAGTGTTTTAAACTCGCGGAGAGAGAGGGATTCGAACCCCCGGTACCTCTCGGTACGCTGGTTTTCAAGACCAGTGCATTCGACCACTCTGCCATCTCTCCGATAGAGAGTTCGAGAACTCCCTGAGTGGGCGGCAAATTTAAACAGGAATTCGTGTTTTGCAAGGGCAATTTTGCAATTATCTTTGAGGATGATGAAATCTTTCCTGAAAGTCATATTTCTACTTGCACTACCTACTTCAATAAAAGCGCAGGAGTTGCGCTTTGGATTGCAGCCTATCCAATATGTGAGTGAGAATCAAGGTCCTTATGTGGACTTTTACAGTACGCTTGATGCGAGCACCATTGCTTTTGAAATGGATGCTGATTCGCTCTGGCATGCTCGTTTTAAGGTGGCTTTGTCCTTCGAGGGCAAAGTAGACGTAGTTCGATTTGTATATACCAGTGAAGATTCGGCCTCGAGTGCGCCGTTAATGTTGCAAAAGAGTACGTTCACTTTTGATGATGCGAAACAGGAAGCTAAGCGACCGTTGGAGATCTTTCTATACGACGAGGTATCCAATAGTGATTGGAGCTTTAGCGATACTCTCGAATATGTTGCCAGTGATTTTTGGTTGGCTCAGCCCGTCTTGCTCGATGATGTGGACGAGGTACCTGCGAATTATGTAAAGAGAGGGGTGTCAGTTGTTCCTATGGCTTCATTAGGATTGCCGGTATTCGAAAATGAATCGAACCTAAGCATGTATACGGAAGCCTATGCGGGTAATGGTAAGTACATCCTCCAGTACAAATTGACGGATGCTTACGGGAATATTATTCCAGGGACTTCGGGATTTGCACGTTGTAAGAATGGGAGTACTCCGGTCTACAATAAAATTGACTTTTCTTCCCAGAAAAGCGGTCAATATGAATATTCTATTGTGATGTTAGACAGCACTGGTCAGACGGTTGCTGAGCGCAGTAGCCCATTTTACTGGTACAATGACAAGGCGGATGAAGCAGCGTGGAACGGCCCCGAGGTGAGTATTACACGTGCCGTATTTGAAAATGGCTGGGGACAGTGGTCTCAGGTCAATGAGTACTTACGTATGATTGCGCCTGTAGCTGCAATGTCGCAACGTCGGATAATGACCAACTTAAAAGACTCTAAGGATACGGCTAGCATTGCATCGTTCATCGTGAATTTTTGGACGGAGAAAAATGCGATGGATCCTTTAGGGGAGTGGAAAGGGTATTTGGTAGTGGTCGATAAAGTTGATCAAGAGTTCGGCAGTAGGACCGTTCCAGGTTACAGGTCTCAGATGGGCCGAGTGTTCCTCCAATATGGTGCGCCTTCGCTCGTTGAAGAACGTTCGTTTGACGGTCGTAACTATCCGTACCAAGTGTGGCAATACGATCAATTGAAGAGTTCTAGTACTCCGGTGCAACAGAATCAGGTGTTCATCTTTGTGGATCAAGAGCTCATAGGCCGTCAATACACACTCATACACAGTTCTGCCTTGGGTGAGGTGAAGGATCATAAGTGGCAGTATCATTTGACACGCCACACCAATGCAGGCCCTGATATTGATGCGACCTCTACCCAATACAGCAGGGATAACTTTGGAGAGCGAATTTCTAATTCCATCATTATTGGTAACCAAGGAACGTGGTTCGATAGATTTTAAGCTCGGATGAAAGAAAAGATTGCGGTTGCCATCCTGAATTGGAACGGAAAAGCCTTATTAGAAAAATACTTACCAGGCGTTGTTGAAGACAGCAAGCCACATCCGGTATATGTGATTGATAACGACAGCAGTGACGACAGCGTTGCCTATATTGAAACACATTTTCCAGAGGTTCAGATTATTCAGACCGGCGAGAATTTAGGATATGCAGGCGGCTACAACGAAGGTTTGAAGCCTTTGAAGGAGAAGTATGCAGTGCTTTTAAATAGCGATGTAAGAACGACTCCTGGATGGTTGGAGCCCATCATGGGACATTTTGAGAAGTATCCTAATTGTGGGGCAGTACAACCGAAGATTCGTTGGGATCGTGAGCCCGAAAAGTTCGAATACGCTGGGGCTTCTGGCGGATTTATTGATGCTTTAGGCTATCCATTTTGCCGCGGAAGGGTTCTTCATGAGCTTGAAGTGGATGGTGGTCAGTACAACGATGCACGTGCTGTATTTTGGGCGACAGGCGCTTGTTTAGCCGTGAATATGGATGCGTTTGAGCGAGCAGGTAAGCTAGATCCTATGCTGTTCGCGCACATGGAAGAGATTGACATTTGCTGGCGCATGCAACGTGCTGGTTATGAGGTTTGGGTGGAGCCTAAATCCGAGGTGTACCATCTTGGCGGGGCAACTTTGAATGCCGATTCTCCTCGAAAAACCTATTTAAACTTCCGCAACAACCTGATTATCCTGGTGAAAAACCTTCCGCAGCTTCGTGCCATGGGGGTTGTGTTTGCACGTTTGATTTTAGACGGAGTAGCAGGCGTAAAATTCGTCCTTGAGGGGAAACCGAAGCATACACTGGCTATACTGCAAGCGCACTTTGCCTTTTATGTAAGGTTCACTAAAATTCAACGCACACGAATGTCGTATAAAGGATTGCCCTTGTTGCCTTTGAAGAAATTAAAGGGGACCTATGCGGGCAGCATGGTATGGCAATTTTACGTGCGTGGTCATAAGCACTTTTCTGCGTTTTTCAAGTGATTTAATTCATTTATGAATCAAAGTGGCTCAATTTGAGCTATGATTTACACAGTTGTTAGTGAAAATCTCAGAATTCAAGATTTATTAAAGTCGCTGAGCGGCGCAATTCCTTTAACTTGTCGCTATACAAAATCAAAACTATGAGACGCTTAGTTCTTCTTGCTCTGTTGGTAGTTAGTTCAACCTTAGGAGCGCAAACACTCACTCAAACCATTCGTGGTACAGTAGTCGATTCTGAAAGTAAATCGCCGCTTCCAGATGCCATGCTTATCTGTGATAATGTCCAGGCATTTTCTGATGAGTACGGACAATTCGAAATGGATGTAGAGATTGGCCGCAAGATTGTGGCTGTTCAACTCTTCGGCTATGAGCCTACTTCTGCTGTTGTAGAATTAAACTCTGCGAAGCAAGCCGTAATTCGTATCGCCATGACAGAAAGCACTGTAAAGCTTGACGAGGTGGATGTCGTTGCAACACCCCGCGGCGATGTAAAGAACGAGATGGCCGTAGTGAGTGCCCGTAAGTTCTCTGTAGAAGAAACGAACCTCTATGCGGGTTCTCGTGGAGAACCTGCTCGTATGGCAACCAACTTTGCCGGTGTTCAGGGTTCTGACGATACACGAAATGACATTGTTGTTCGTGGTAACACGCCTGCAGGTATCCTGTACCGTTTTGAAGGAATCAACATTCCTAACCCCAACCACTTTGCTATTCCAGGTACTGGTGGTGGTCCGGTGACTATTCTTAACAATAAATACATTCAGAGCGGTGATTTCTATACAGGCGCTTGGCCAGGTGAGTACGGAAATGCTATTGCCGGTGTTTTCGATCTAGAGATGCGCGACGGTAACAATGCTACACCGTTTGAAGGAAGCTTCCAGTTCGGTCTATTAGGGGTGGAATTGATGGCAGAGGGTCGATTAGGCAAAGAGAAGCCAAATGCACCGTCTTACCTTGTACTAGGGCGCTACTCGACATTGGGTATGGCATCAACCTTGGGCATTCCATTGGGTACTACAGCCATTCCAAACTATGCAGATGGGGCCTTTAGAGTGACGTTCCCTCAGAAGGATGGTTCCAAATTTAGCTTGTGGGGTATGGGCGGTACGTCCAACTTGGTTATTGATATTTCAGGAACTGATGGCGATCCTGTCACAGGTGATTTTGAAGGCATTGGAACTGTTGATCGTGACCAATTCTTCGACACACACATGGGTGTTGTGGGTGCAACACACTTAAAGCGCCTAGATAAAACGAGCTATATCAAAAGTGGTGCAGCGGTATCAAGATCTGCTATTCATGCCCTAAACACCAAGGTGTTCCGCGGTATTGATACGGTGGCAGCGGACGAGTTTTACTACCGCGTAGATTCTGCACCGAAAATCTTGAACTATTGGTACTACGAAACCAAGATTCATGGATACAGCCATTACACGAAGAAGATCGACGCACGTCAAAGCTTTAAGGCGGGTGTGAATGTCGATTATGTGATGGTGGATTATTTGGATTCGACGAGAATCGTCAATGGATTAACCGGTGAAATTTCGCCATGGGAATTCCCTTGGGGTACAGATGACGGCGGTTTTTCTTCAGACGGTTACGCAGTCGTCCAACCGTTCGTGAGCTACAAGAACAGATTGACGGATAAGCTCACGATGACAGCAGGTTTAACTGCGCTATACTCGAACATTAATGACAATACATTAAGTCCAATTGAGCCGCGTCTAGGTTTCAATTATGATGTAGACAAGCACAATAAATTCTTTACGGGTGCTGGTTACCACAGTCAAATGCAGAGTTCTTACCTCTACTACTACAGAGGTTCTCAAGCGACACCTCAAGCCATTGCCGATGGGGTATATGGAACTGAATACAACAAAGGGATGGGACTCACTAAGAGTGCGCACCTTGTTGCTGGTTGGGAGCACAACTTTGATTACCCAGTACGTATTAAACTTGAAACTTATTACCAGTACTTGTGGGATGTACCTGTTGAGATGGTACCTTCTTACTTCTCGTTGGTAAATGGTGGTACTGGATTTGGCCGTCTTTGGGCAGAGCCGCTTGAAAACGAAGGTGTGGGTCGCAACTACGGTTTAGAATTTACTGCCGAGCACTACTACCGCAACGGATTCTACAGCTTGTTTACAGGATCTGTATTCGATGCGAAGTACAAAGGCTCTAAAAACATCGCCGCTGCTGGGACAGAGTCCTCAGACGATATTTGGGTGAATACTACATTCAACGGCCGTTATGCATTCAACTTCATCATGGCAAAGAATTACCAAGTGGGTAAGTACGGTGTATTCAACCTAGGAACAAAAGTGAGTTCTATTGGTGGACGTTGGTTCGGTGATATTGATCAGGATGCTTCAGCGCAGGCGTCAGAAATTGAGTTTATAGACGATTTTACGTTCAATTCGAACCAGTACCGTCCTTACTTCCGTCTAGACTTTAAGGTTGGTTACAAGTGGAATTTCATGAACCTCGCTCACGAGTTTGCTTTGGACATTTCGAACATTACCAACAACAAGAACATCTTGACTTTGACTTACCTACCTGAGACTGGCGAGGTAGCGGAAAATTACCAGTTAGGATTGTTCCCGGTATTCTACTACAAGATTGATTTCTAATCGTGGGATAGTAAGTAAAGAA
Organism: Schleiferiaceae bacterium; assembly: GCA_049631665.1. GTDB lineage: Bacteria > Bacteroidota > Bacteroidia > Flavobacteriales > Schleiferiaceae > UBA10364. Next base: position 1,871 of record JBNAAX010000058.1, on the reverse strand, counting down.
AAAGCCCGGCGCACAGCGCCGGGCTTTTTTTATATGCGGTAAAATCTATGAATGACGCCGTCGATCTCAATGGAGTAGAAGCCGTAATGTGAAGCATATGTAGCTTCAGGGTTTTCGGGCAGCCCGATGTCTTCATTGCTGTAGGTGCCTTCAAATTCTACAACACCTGTTTTATCGTATTTGATGCCTTCAAAGCTGTGCGGGCCAATCTTATTGATGTGGAACCATGCACCTTCTCCTAGTCCGCCGAGCCATTTTGCAGATTGCGGTAAAGATGAAGGACGTGCTGGTTCTTCAATCTCCCCGTGTATCGAATCATCAGGGCGCGACTCTGTATACTTTGTAAAGGAGCTTTCTAGCAATCCTGAAGTAAGGTCAGCAATGCTGTGTCTTCGCGATTTCCGCATAAACTGCAACGTGCCTCCCTCAAAACTATAGATACTGTCCTCAGTGCTTGCAGCAACAACGTTGTACAGCGGTGTAGGCCGAAGAGTTAAAGGATATTTTAGCTTACTGCCCACGGTACCGTCTTCATTGGCCGCCTTCATAGCCTCGGTAACATAGCGAGCACAGTTAGAGGCACTTTTGTCAAGGCCGTTGTATGGGAAATAACCACGCATCACCATTTCATCTGCATAAGCCTTAGCTTTTGCGAAGTTGATCGTCTTGCTTACCGAAAATACCATTGGGCCTGCGCCGTGGGTGTATTTGGATTTGGCATCCAATTCCTGGGCGATATCTTCAACATTCGTTAAGTTTTTATCCTCATCGAATGTGGCTCTTGTCTCTAAAACCAAAGTAGGGTCGGTGTACTTGCTTCTCGCTCTGCCGTATCCTCGTGGGGTAATGTATCGGCCGAAATCGTAGTACAACACTTCTGCAGTCTGTGGATTGATAAGACAGATAGCTGCGTGACCAACGCGCATGTTCAGGTTTTTGATGATACCTGCCTTACGCAAGAGAATAAGAATGCTTTCGTCTCCTCGTGCCGTACATTCCGGCCAAGCGATGACTATTGCTGTGTCTAGGTATGACATAGTTGTGTGTGCGATAGCATGTCAAAAATACGTATAAAGCACAAAGTCAAGGAAATGTTAAGAGACCAATTTGAGTATCTCTTCATAGTTTTTTGCACAATGTATTGCACCACAAGCACTTAAGTCTTTCTCGCTTTTACTGGTAAGAATACCAAAAGCCGTTCCTCCTGCTTTGATTGCAGCGGTTATACCACTGGAGGTATCCTCAAATACCCAAAGTTCTTGGGTTTGTAACGACTCGTGAGCTATGCTTTTTAGGCAGGTGAGAAAAATTTCTGGATCAGGCTTCCCTTTATTTACTTCCTCTGCGGTATGTACGGCCTTAAAGAAGTGACGAATTCCTAGAGTGTCAAGCGTAAAGTCTGCATTGGCCTTGTTGCCCATTGTGCCCACTGCCAGGGGAATTCCACTGTTATCGAAAAACTGTAGAAGAGTAATCAAGACTTCAACAGGTGCTATGTGCGGACGGTAAATTTCCCGGTACAAGGCCTCTTTTTCATTTCCTATGCGCTCACTTTCTTCAAAGGTGATGTCGTTGCCAAAGAAGTTTTGGCAGACTTCAAAATTGGTCCCGTGTAAATCTTTAATGATCTCGTCAACGGAACGAGGCGCACCGTACTTTTCACAAATGATTTGCCAGGCCTTGAGATGGAACGGATAGTTATGAATCAATGTCCCGTCCATATCGAAAATGACCGCCTTTGGTAGTTGAAGCGGCATTATGGAAGGATGAATATGGTGAATTCGTCGATGTGTAGTTGATCAGATGGCAGCTTGGTAAAAGTCCGCATGGAGTACGCACCTTGCTGAACCTCTTGTCCCAATGCTATAGGA
>JBNAAX010000057.1:0-9584 GCA_049631665.1 Schleiferiaceae bacterium | reverse complement strand
GTCAAAGAAATACTTCGACGGTATGGCAGTTCACTGGTACGAAAGCACCTATGATTATTTCCCAGAAGAATTGGAATACGCCTACAATAGTGCTCCAGAAATGCTCTTGCTCCAAACGGAAGCATGTATTGACAATCAAGTCCCTGAGTGGAAAAATGACCATTGGTATTGGGAGAAAGAAGCCACGGACTGGGGCTATTACTGGCGTGAAGAGGCCAACCGTCACTTGCATCCGAAATACGCACCGGTCAACCGTTATGCACGCGATATCATAGGTTGTTTGAACCATTGGGTACAAGGATGGGTCGATTGGAATATGGTGCTTGATCGTCAAGGAGGTCCGAACTGGGCAAATAACTGGTGTATTGCACCGGTTATTGTTGATACCGACAACGACGAGATTTACTACACACCGATGTACTATGTCTTACAGCATTTCAGCAAGTTTATTCGTCCAGGCGCAAATGTGGTCGAGGCTACTTGCAGTGATGAAAATTTGATGGTTGCGGCGGCAGAAAATACGGATGGATCACTAGTAGTTGTGGTCTTCAATGAAGGAGCTCAAGCCAGAAGTTTTGATTTAGAAATTGGTGGTGAAATGACTACGATTTCTATCGAGGCACAAGCGCTTCAAACCATAATTAAAGCACCTAAATCCGAAGCGTAGATGAGTGTCGCGAATACAGTCCCTATGGGGCAAAAAATAGCCTTTGGTATTGGCATGTTAGCCAATCAAATGTTCCCTGCAGCTATGAGTATATTCATGGTGGTATTGGTCCAAGATTTGGGTTTCCCAGGTTGGATGTGGGGTGTCATTTTCTTTGCGCCCCGCGCTTTTGATAGCATTATGGACCCGATCATGGGATTTATTTCTGACAATACAAGAAGCACATGGGGACGCCGTCGACAATACGTCTTTTGGGGCGCTTTGCTGATGGGTTTTGCATTTGCCATGCTTTGGCAATTGTACCGTGAAAATAGCGTTGCATACAACTTCACCTATGTGATGGTGTGGTCCTTTGTGTTCTATTTGGGTCTGACCATATTCGGTGTTCCTTATGTAAGTATGGGCTACGAGATGAGCGACGATTACCATGAACGTACTAGTGTAATGGCCATCTCACAGTGGATCGGTCAATGGGCTTGGGTTATTGCGCCGTGGTTCTGGGTGATCATGTACGATCCGGCTTGGTTCCCATCGGCTGATGAAGCAACCCGCTCATTATCTATTTGGGTAGCTGTGGTCTTTACGCTGTGTGCCATTGCACCGGCGGTATTTATTAAAGGAGAAAGCACCAAAAATCGAAACGATTACGAGCCTTTGGATTTCAGAGGAATTCTGGGCAGTATCAATAAGATTGCAAAAAACTTCGTTGAAGCATTTTCATCGCCACCGTTTAGAAAGTTGTGTATTGCGACCTTCTTAATTTTCAACGGTTTTAATACCGTAGCCAGCTTTACCTATTTCGTAATTCGTTCGCACCTTTTTGACGGTGCTGCTCCTGGCGTATGGCCGACCCTATTCGGTTCTGTAGGGGCTATTGTAACCACTTTTATCGTTATTCCTATTGTCGCTCGAATGGCGAAGACCATGGGTAAGAAGCGTGCCTTTATTTTATCGCAGTCGATTTCCATTATTGGGTACACCCTTCTTTGGTTCTTGATGATCCCTGGTAAGCCGTACATGTTCCTTTTTGCATTGCCATTTCACTCTTTTGGTATCGGTGGATTGTTTACCATCATGATGTCGATGACCTCGGATGTTCTTGATATCGACGAACTGAATACCGGCAAGCGCCGCGAGGGTGTCTTTGGTGCTATCTACTGGTGGATGGTGAAGCTTGGATTTGCCTTTGCAGGAGCGCTAAGTGGTCTTATTTTGACCTTAGTGAATTACCAAAGCGGTGCAGAGGCGCAGCCTGAAGGAGCTGTGACAGGTCTTCGTTTGGTATTTTCGGGTCTTCCGATTATCTGTACACTTATTGCTATTGCAGTCATGTGGAACTACAAGGTAGATGAGAATTACGCGAAGGAAGTTCGTGCGCAATTAGATGCTCGAAAGGCCGCCGAAGCTTAACTATTTTTCAAACCAACCAATATGTCTTTTAGAGGAGATAAATTCATGTCACTTGCAGGAGGGCCATCTCTTGCAATGTCTACCGCAGAACTTCAGGCAGAAGCTAAAAAGTTGCTTGATGCGGGCATTCACGGTGTTTGTTTTAGTGCCTATGACGAGGGTCAGGCTCCTGGCGATCAACTTACAGAAGCACAAATTCGCCGTAAGCTAGAGATCTTAAAGCCTCATGTAGGATGGGTTCGAACGTTCTCTTGCACAGAAGGAAATGAAATTATTGCTAGAGTTGCTACCGAACTAGGTATTAAAACGCTGGTAGGTGCATGGCTTGGCGATGATCTAGTAAAAAACGAAGAAGAGATTGCTGGTCTAATCGCACTTTGTGGCGAAGGCGTCGTTGATGTTGCCGCTGTAGGAAATGAAGTGTTGTATAGAGAGGATCTGGAATCTGCCCAATTGCTTGATTACATCAATCGTGTGAAGGCTCAGGTAGATGGTGTGCCAGTAGGGTACGTGGATGCCTACTATGAATTCACCGATCACCCTGCGATTGCCGATGCATGTGATGTTATTTTGGCCAATTGTTATCCGTATTGGGAAGGTTGTTCGCTAGAGTACTCGCTCATGTATATGAAGCAGATGTATCAAGAAGCGAAGGATGCAGGTCGTGGTCATAAGCGTGTAATCATCACCGAAACGGGTTGGCCTTCGAGCGGTCAAAGCATAGGTGGTGCTCATGCATCGTTCAACAATAGCCTCAAGTATTTTATTAATTCTATCAGATGGTCGAACGAAAGTGGCATCGAAATGTTCTATTTCTCATCGTTCGATGAAAGTTGGAAAGTTGAAAAAGAAGGTGATGTTGGAGCTGCATGGGGACTTTGGGATAAAAATGAGAAGCTTAAGTTCTGATATATCAGAATTATTCGCCGCATCTTTGCCGCATGGAACACAAAGCGGGATTTGTAAATATCATAGGCAATCCAAATGTTGGTAAAAGCACGTTGATGAACGCCTTGGTGGGTGAGCGATTGAGCATTATTACACCAAAGGCTCAGACTACCCGTCACCGTATTTTTGGCATTCTTAACGAGCCAGAATACCAAATGGTTTTTTCAGATACTCCTGGCGTCATTCAGCCTGCGTATAAGATGCAGGAGCACATGATGAAGTTTGTCTCGGATGCCTTTGAAGATGCGGATGTGTTTCTCTATTTGGTAGAACCTGGAGATAGGGCCTTGAAAGATCAAGGATTCTTTGAAAAGTTACTCCGAACTAAAGTCCCAGTTCTATTAATCATCAATAAGATAGATACCACCGATCAAGAGAAACTTGAAGGGGAAGTTGACTATTGGGGCGAGGCCTTGCCGAATGCGGAAATCATTCCCATCTCAGCATTAAAAGAAGCCAACACGGCTTATCTATTGGAACGTCTGATTTCGTTGATGCCTGTGAGTCCTCCGTATTTTGAAAAGGACACCTTGACCGATAAGACAGAGCGCTTCTTCGTAAGTGAGATCATTCGAGAGCAGATCCTATTGAATTACAAGAAAGAGATTCCATATTCTGTAGAGATTGATGTGGAGGACTTCAAGGAAACCGAGGATATCATTAGAATGCGCGCAGTCATTTATGTAGCGCGCGACTCCCAAAAGGGAATCATCATTGGGCACCGTGGCACCATGCTCAAGAGGGTAGGTATAGGAGCAAGAAAACAACTCGAGAAGTTCTTTGCTAAGAAGGTGCATCTTGAGACCTTTGTAAAAGTTAAAAAGAACTGGCGCGATAGTGATTTACATCTTAAGCGCTTCGGTTATAAACAGTAGGTATGAGCAATATCGTTGCCATCGTGGGACGCCCAAATGTGGGTAAAAGCACGTTATTTAATAGACTAATCCAGCGCAGAGATGCTATTGTAGATTCTGTTGCCGGTGTCACTCGTGACCGCCACTACGGGAAAAGCGATTGGAACGGTAAAGAATTTTCAGTGATTGATACCGGCGGGTACATCGAAGGGTCGGAAGATGTTTTTGAAGGAGAGATTCGCCAGCAGGTGGAATTGGCCCTTGATGAAGCTTCAGTCATCCTTTTTGTGTTGGACCTACAAGCGGGTCTAACGGAATTTGATAAAATCATTGCTGATCTACTCCGTAAAACGGAAAAGCCTGTAGTGTATGCCGTAAATAAGGTAGACAACAGCATGCTTGAGTTGGAGGCTACGGAATTTTACGGCCTTGGGATTGAAAAATACCATACCATTTCTGCGGTGAACGGCGGGGGAACAGGTGACCTCTTGGATGAACTCACTGAGCATATGGATGAAAATCCTGTAGACGATTTTGAGGACCTTCCAAAGATGGCTATCGTGGGTCGTCCAAATGCTGGAAAATCTTCGATTGTAAATGCGCTTTTTGACGAGGAACGCAACATTGTCACGGACATCGCTGGTACTACGCGCGATACGGTAAATACACGCTTTAACAAATTTGGTTTTGACTTTATGTTGCTCGATACAGCCGGGCTTCGTAAGAAGGGTAAGGTGCACGAGAATCTAGAGTTCTATTCCAACATGCGTTCTATTCGCGCTATTGAACATGCGGATGTGTGTATGATGGTGGTGGATGCAACACGTGGTTTTGAATCGCAAGATTTGAGCATTGTATCCTTGGTCGAGAAGAACAAGAAAGGTCTGGTCATCGTAGTAAATAAATGGGATTTGGTTGCGAAAGAAACCAACACCATGCGCGATGCCGAGGCCTATATTCGAAAGAAACTAGAGCCATTTACAGATTTCCCAATCATCTTTACCAGCGCACTTACAAAGCAACGCGTATTGAAGGCCTTTGAAGAAGGAGTGAAGGTATACGAACGCCGCAAGCAACGTATCTCAACGTCAAAATTGAACGATACGATGTTAGAGATTATTCAGAACTATCCACCTCCAGCAGTTAAGGGGAAGTACGTGAAGATCAAATTCTGTACGCAGTTGCCTACGCGTACACCGCAGTTTGCCTTTTTTGCGAACCTTCCGCAGTACATCAAGGAACCGTATAAGCGTTATTTAGAGAATAGAATGCGCAAGGAATTTGACTTCCACGGTGCACCGATAGAAATCTTCTTCCGCAAGAAGTAATGCGTTTATTACTAGCATTGATATTTTTGCCCTTTGCTGGTTTTGGTCAGCAGGAGCTTCCTGACCCCTTACAAGCGGGTTGGAAAGGCGAAAAAGTCTGTGAGGTGTTGGTTGAAAACGAGAGTGTTCGTACCCTTCGTTGCACCTTTCCTCCAGGAATCGGTCATGAAAAGCACTACCATCCTAAACACGTTGGCTATACCCTCAAGGGAGGGACTTTCCGCATCACAGACGCGAAAGGAACTCGCGAAGTAAATATTCCAGAGGGCTACACCTTTTATAATGAAGAGGTGCCTTGGCACGAGGTGCTCAACATTGGAAACGATACGGCCGTCTTTCTTATCGTCGAGCCTAAAAATTAAAGCTCATAGCAAATGATGGCGGCTCCTTGACAAAGGATTAAAACCGGCATTCCTGTTGGGCTTAATCTACCTGCCACCGCTGAACTGCCGGTAAAGCTGCCGTAGTTTTCTCCTGTTTTAAGGTTCACCACTTGGACGGCAGATGTCCCCATGATCAGGCCAGTACCGCCAGGGTATGTCAATATATTTTCTATGCCCTCGGCCTTAAATCTTTGTGTACCGTTTTCACTGCGAACTTCGACTTCTTCCGCGCTCCAAACCACCTTGCCGTAATTCTCGAAAATCAGTCCGCGCACTTCACCCATAGGATCGGTAGAGGTAGCGCTCGAACCGTCCCAGCTTTGGCGCTGTAGTTCGCCTTGAGCTCCAACACGCTCAGCATAAGGAATTGCGTCGTTTTTAATTGCCCAACGACCGTTGGAAGCAGTGACACTGGCAGTTTTAATGCGCTCTTCACCACGTCTGTTCAAAATCAGCGGCTTGGTGGCCGTAGAAGTAACAATGTAGTCTTTACCGTTCTTTTGGAACAGCTCCGGAGCGGTAACAAGTCGATCGCTTGCAGCATCCGTTTTCCAACCTTCAATGCGTTTTCCTTCGCTCGAGTAGTTATATAGTTTTGCGCCGGCGGCAACAAGGAAGCGGTAGTTTCTATTGCGGTCGTAATCAAGCACACTCACCCCAACATCTGTTGCCTCAGGGAGGGTTACGGGGTATTCTTCTACATCGCGTCCCAAGAGGTCAACACAGTGGAATTTGGTCGTTGTTGCAAAGAGCAATTGGTATTTGTTGTTCTTGAAAAGATCCACTTGGTGAAGCTCTCCTGCTATAGGTTCCTCGAGCGATTTCTTCCAGCTGACCGTTCCGTCGGCAGCAATCCAATACACCGTGTGGTTTTCGTCTTGAACGACTACATCGTTTTTGCCAGATCTGTGATTTTTAACGATCCAAGGGCCGGCCGAGGCGGCACTTTCTAGCGCTGTGGACCACAAATAGGTACTCGTTTCTATTTCTTCTTTTTCCACCTCCGTGCTACGGGCATTACCGAAGGTGAGGTCGTTTTTCACTTCGAGATTCCCGTGAATCACAAATTCCTTAGCGCCTTCTTTTTCAGGGAACTTTAGATATTTCATGGCCGATTCCGATTGTGCCGTAAATGCCACGCCAAAGTGTCCCTTCTTATCAATACCGCTGGCTAGGGCACGTAGGGATTTTACGTTTTCCCAGGTGGCCTTTGCAGCCAACTCATTCGCATAGACCTCAAGCGTTTGCTCTGAAGCTGCCACGAGTAGCCAATCATTATAAATCATCCATGAAGGTGTGCCGAGGTTTTTGTACCACCACCCAAACAGTGCACTAAAGAGGAAGCGATCCCCTTCCTTCAGTGTGCCACTAGGGTGACCTTGGAACAACGAATTCCCTGGGCTCAATTTTTTCAGTTGTTCACTAACCGCATCTGGATTTGTAAGCTTGGCAGCAACCACTTTTTCTTTGCCATAGCCCACATTGACAAAACTGCCTTCGAACCAACTTGCGGCCGTTAGCGGCTCAATCTCGAGGGGCTCTAGAAGTGCTAATGCTTGTTTCAGTCGCTGCTTCTTGCCTCTATAGCCATTATATCCACGCAGCCATTCTACAGTATTGCCGACGTTCATCTTTACTGCATGAGCGGCGGATGCCGCTATTATCTCACTGACAGAGGTGCCCGAAGGTGAGGCGTCGAATGTGCTGAAAAAAGTATTGGTCGAATCGGGGTTGATGCTCACGGAAGTAAGTAATACACGGCCCTTACCAAAATCGATATCTATTTCCGACCAGGCTGCCAGATGCTCGGTCCAATTCCAATCTTCACCCGAGAACCAAGTTCCCACTGAAGGAAGCTCTTCGTGCTGCACAAAAAGATTCAATGCATCTGAGCTGTTTGCGTTGTTCCATAGTTTCTCAAAGCCCGCATTGTCGATGATATTGTATCCGCTACCCATCTGATTCATCGCTGCTTGCAACAACATTTTACTAGTGCTAATTGCTGCAGAAGACCCAGATTTGAGTGCGAAATAGGTAGAGTCTAGTGCCATGATTGCCCCGTCCGTGTAGCCGCTCATTCGACTGCTGTCGCCCACGGTCGTCGTCCATATCCAGTCCATCTTATCTGCACCAGAACCACAAAGCGCTCCGGTCCAAATTCCCTCGCTCATACTCATCAAATCAGCAACGGGAACTGCTGCCGCTGCAGGCAGCTGGGTAGAATCCGCGAATCTTGCCAATTCCTGTGCATCATTTACACGTAGCACTAGAGCGCTATTCATTGGGATAAGCGCAGTAGAAGGGTTAGACTCAGGCGCACTGGAACAGCTTGCCAAAATCAGCGTAAAGAATAGGGAAATGAAATAAGTATTGCGGTGTAACATGAACCAAGGCTTTGGTTCAAAGCTAACGACCTCTAGGGCGCTCCAAGTATGGGGGAGGAGGTTAGTTTTTCACAAATTGGCTAATCGCCAAACAAGTTGAGTTGTGCCGGTAGAAGCTGGAAACTCTTGCGGTGATGCGGCGTTGCACCAAACTCTCGAATCGCATCGCGGTGCCCTTTGGTGGGATAGCCTGCATTTCGCTCCCACCCATATTCTGGATATTCTGTGGCCAATTCCTTCATTCGGTCGTCCCTGTAGGTCTTAGCCAACACTGAAGCCGCTGCAATATTCATGTAGGTAGCATCGCCCTTGACTTGGCAATGGTGTGGGATGTCCTGGTACGGTTTGAATTTATTGCCGTCCACAGCGATAAAATCGGGACGTTTTTTTAATTGATCAATACTGCGGTGCATTCCGAGAATGCTTGCATTCAATATGTTGATTTCATCGATCTCTTCAGGGCTCACGTGTGCCACTGCCCAAGCAATTGCCTCCTTTTCAATGATGGGACGCAGCATGTACCGCTGCTTTTCAGTCAATTGCTTTGAATCATTAAGTACTGGATGGTGGAAGTCCTTTGGCAGGATAACGGCAGCAGCGGTCACAGGTCCACTCAAGCATCCGCGACCAGCCTCGTCTGTACCCGCCTCAAACAAGGCATCTATATGGTGTTGCAATTTCATCCCTCTAACGCATCAATCCATGGCTGGGCGCTCGTGGCCCAATCAAAATCTTTCCCGCGCTCCAGCGCCAATGCACTCCAATGTGTACGTTCCTGTCGCATACGCTCCAGAGCCGCCGCCCAGGCATCGATATCGTAAGTCGGAACTAATAAACCTTTATCGGCAACCACTTCCGTTATAGCGCTATTATCCGACGCAATAACAGGCGTGCCGCACTGCATAGCCTCCACGAGCGGAATACCGAACCCTTCCATAGCGCTCGGCATACAAAAGGCAATGGCCCCGCGGTACAATTCCTCCAGCTCACCATCGTTTAATCGACCCATCCAGTCAATGCGATCCGGATGTTTCAAACCACTCACTACACTTTTTAATTCAGGGTCGCTGAAATGAGGCTCCCCTGCCACTCGAAGGTTGATTGAATCCTCCTTTTTAGCAGAACACCATTTATCAAAAGCTAAAAGCAGGGTTTTCAAATTTTTACGCGGGGTCAATGCGCCGACTGCACAGAAATAAGTCCCTTCATTGCTGGATGCGCCTGGTGAAAACTCTCGTTGCGGGGCATTGTAAGTCACCGAAATTTTTTCCTCAGGCAACCCGTATGTTGCTATTAGGTCATTCTTGCTCCAATGACTCACCGTAAAGACCTTATCGGCCACTTCAGCGCCTCTCTTGATGTTCTTACTGTAATATTTCGCCACCGGTGCTGGGACCCACTGCGGATGGTGCTCAAAGTTCAGGTCGTGAATGGTGATCCACTGTCTGATGTTGGTCTTTGCGGGCAGTCCGTCGGGCGACCAGTACAGCTCTACCTTTAGCCGCTTCAACATTTGCGGAACGGCCCAATTGTTCCACATCGCCCAAAGCCATGGATGGCGTGCAGGAGGTGAAACCACGTGGTAGGAGAGGTTGGGGAAGTCAAGGCCT
>JBNAAX010000056.1:0-10371 GCA_049631665.1 Schleiferiaceae bacterium | reverse complement strand
TTGTTTCTGCGTAGAACGAGTGTTGAATCTACCTCTGGTTTCCAATCTACAAAGGCTACTGCGATGAGTGCACCGTCTGAAATGCTATCTAGTCCGTACTGCATGGTTCCAATAGAGAAACTCTCGAGATCAGGATAATTGATGCGAATTTCCGCACTGAGATTGGCAGGGATAAGTTGGTTTTCGAGCTGGCCGAGCTGACCCTCAAGTGTGGTGATTTTTTCTTGGTAGGAGCGCGCTTCGTCGCGGCCTTCAGAATAGAGCTGCACCATTTTAGACATCTCTTCAAGTCCCTGGGCCTCTTTTTCATCTTGTACAATGGAAAGTGAACCTTCAAATTCTTGCTTGAAGGAACTAGACCATTCTTTAGTTAGTTCTCCTGGAACGCGGTCTCCGAAAAGCACCAAGGTAACTTGGGGAGTACCTCCGTTAAATGAAATTTCTTTCTTTAAGATTTCGGTACCCGGGAAATCTACAGTCTCCGTAAGGTAGGTCTCAATCTTCGCTTGGTTGATTGAATCGGTCACAGTGCGGTACATGATGTAAATGGACGGCACAATGATGACGATAAGACCAATAGAGAAGATGCGGCTTGTTTTTTTCGCACGTAATGGGTCTAAAATCTCCGCCAATGGGAATCTGAGATAGCGAACGATCAATGTGGTTGATGTTGCTATAAGCACGGTGTTGATCAAAAAGAGGTAGAGAGCGCCAAAGAAGTAGTGCCATTCTCCATGGGCTAATCCATAGCCGGCAGTACATAAAGGCGGCATCAATGCAGTGGCAATGGCTACCCCTGGAATAACATTGGACTTCTCCTTTCTTGAACCTGCGAGGATTCCGGCGAGACCACCAAAAAATGCTACTAGAACATCCAATAAGGTTGGATTCGTACGCACAAACAGCTCATTGGAAGGTGCAGAAATGGGCGAAACCAAGAAGTATAGGGCCGAGACAAACAGACCTATACCTACAGCGACCCCAAGGTTCTTCACCGACCGAGTGAGCAATTTGAAATCATTGATACCAAGGCTCAATCCTAGTCCCATGATGGGCCCCATAAGAGGTGAGATCAACATGGCTCCAATGACCACTGCAGTGGAATCGACATTAAGGCCGATGGATGCGATGAAGATGGAGAAAATGAGAATCCACAGGCTGAACCCGCGGAATTCAATATCTTTTTTAATTCCGTCGATAGTAGCCACTGGGTTGGCTAGATCGATGATGGAGAATCGGTCCTTTAAAAAACTTAGTACTGGCGTAACAATGGGCCACTTACTAGTTGCTGCCCCCAGGAATCCGAGCGGTTTGTTGGTATTTTCCACGAAGTAACATTCAATGTTCTAAACGAAGTCCTCTCCCAATTCTACACGAACAGCTTTCGCGATTTGTTTGATGGCTTGATCGTTTCCTAGAGGAAAAGTTAGTGAAGTTTTATCAGTTTGCACGACAAATTTTCCGTCCAACTCGCTTACCACTAGTGCCTTGCTTTCTGAAGCATTCACGATAAGGCAGTTTTTACAGTGTTGTGCGAGGATATTAGCACCGATCAGCGCATTGCCGTTGTCGTCTTTATCACTGAGTTCATACACAGCGCCCCAATTACCAAGGTCCGACCAGCCCATTACCGTCGGGATCACACAGACATTATCTGCACGCTCCATCAATCCATAGTCAATGCTGATGTTGTCACATTCGGCATATACTTTGGAAACAGAGTCTGCTTCGTATTTGGTGTCTAGGTCATTCCATGCGCGGCCAAGAGTGCTCATGAGATCGGGTAAATGCTTGTCCAATCCAGCGCTCAGCGCTTCAAGATTCCAAATGAACATTCCCGCATTCCATAAGAAATCGCCACTCTCAATGAAGAGTTTAGCGTGCTCTGCATCTGGCTTCTCAGTGAATGCCTTCACAGCATAAACATCGCCCTCGCTTCTCAACTCGTCGTACTGGATGTATCCGTAGCCCGTTTCAGGTTTGTGTGGCTTAATGCCGATGGTGACAAAACAGTCCGAATCATTTGTTTTCTCTAGTCCCCTACGAATCTGTTTTTCAAAAGCCTCTTCATCCGTGATGAGGTGATCTGCAGGAGTGATAAAGATGTTCGCTTCGGGATCGCGTTTTTTAATCTTGAGCGCGGCATAAGCAATACAAGGTGCTGTATTTCGACGAAGCGGTTCTAGCAGTATGTTGTCCTCAGGAAGCTCCGGCAGGTGTGCGATGGTTTGAAGGCGGTAGTTAGCATGTGTGACGACGATAATATTTTCTGGTTCGAAAATGCGACGAACACGCTTGTAGGTCTGTTGGATTAGACTTTCTCCAGTGCCTAGAAAATCCAAAAATTGCTTTGGCGTTTCCTCGGTCGACATAGGCCAGAATCTACTACCGATTCCACCAGCCATAATGACACAGTAAGGAGTTCTCATGTTTCAGTGCGTTAGTTCTTTCGATTTGGAGTAATAAACTTGCTCAAATCGGATACAATAGTACGGATTTCTCAGTTTGGTAGGTATCTTCGCAACCGGAATTAAAAACTATCGAAATGTTAAATCTCGTGTTATTCGGCCCTCCAGGAGCTGGAAAAGGAACTCAAAGTGAATTTTTAGTAAAGCGCTATTCGCTAGTACATCTAAGTACGGGTGATTTGTTCCGTTTCAACATTAAAAACGAAACAGAATTGGGTCTTTTGGCGAAATCTTACATCGATAAAGGTGCCCTCGTTCCAGATTCAGTGACCATTTCCATGTTGGAAGATGCAGTGAATAAAAATCCAGATGCTAAGGGCTTTATTTTCGATGGTTTTCCGCGTACGAATGCGCAGGCAGCGGCGCTGGATACCTTCTTGGAAGGTCAAGGAACTTCGATCACAAGTATGATTGCTTTGGAAGTTGCTGAAGAAGAGCTTAAAGTGCGTTTGCTCGAGCGCGGGAAGACCTCAGGTCGTGCTGACGATGCCGATCCAGCAGTGATCCAAAACAGAATCAACACCTACAATAAAGAGACTGCCCCAGTGAAGGATTTCTATGACGGACAGGGCAAGTACCGCGGTGTGGACGGCGTAGGTTCGATCGAAGAAATTACTGAGCGTCTAGTTGCGGTTATTGAATCGTTGTAATCGGTTTTTCTAGACCCACTTACTAATTGTACTTTTGCAGAGCAGCTGCCCAGTGGCAAGCTGCTCTTTTATTATGTCAGGTAGCAACTTCATTGATTACGTAAAAATCTACTGCAAGAGCGGTCGTGGTGGAAAGGGTTCAACACACCTCTTGAGAAACCGTATGACCTCCAAGGGCGGTCCAGACGGTGGTGACGGCGGTCGTGGAGGTCACGTAATCGTTCGTGGTAATGCGCAGATGTGGACCTTGCTGCCTTTGAAATACCAAAAGCACATCAAGGCCTCTTCTGGAGAAAATGGCTCAGGTCAAGAGAAGACCGGTGCTAACGGTGAAGACCGGTACATTGATGTTCCTTTGGGAACGGTGACTAAAGACGAGGAAACTGGTGAGGTTCTATTTGAAATCACAGAAGACGGCGAGGAAAAGATTCTTGTAAAGGGAGGCCGAGGCGGTCTTGGGAATGTGCATTTTAAATCGGCCACGTTTCAAACACCACGCTTCGCGCAGCCTGGAGAAGACCCTGTAGAGGGTTGGTTCATCCTAGAGCTTAAAGTTTTGGCGGATGTCGGACTTGTAGGATTTCCAAACGCAGGGAAGAGTACCCTGCTCAGTGTAGTGAGTGCTGCAAAGCCTGAAATCGCGAATTATCCATTTACCACATTGGTACCTAACCTCGGTATGGTGAACTACAGAGACTACCGTTCATTTGTAATGGCAGATATCCCTGGAATTATTGAAGGAGCTTCTGAAGGTAAAGGGTTGGGGTACCGATTCTTGCGTCACATTGAGCGCAATGCACTACTGCTGTTCATGGTTCCTGCCGATGCGGAAGATTACAAGAAGGAATACGAGATTTTGCTGAATGAATTAGTCGTATACAATCCAGAACTGGCCGATAAGGATCGAATTTTAGCCATCACGAAGTCCGATATGTTGGACGAGGAAATGCAGTCTGAGATTGCGGCGCAGCTTCCATCTGATATTCCGCACTTGTTTATTTCATCGGTTACGGGAATGAATATCATGGCCCTGAAAGATCAAATCTGGGCGGCACTTAATACCGACGCTTAATGAGCCTGTTGGCGGGAATATTAGAACTAGATGAGCAGGTTTTCCTTAGCCTGAACTCACTTTTTCCTGCTTCGAGCGATACCTTTTGGTTGGCTGTTACGAAAACGATTACATGGATTCCATTATATGTAGTCATTCTCGCACGCCTTATTAAAACTGCGCCGAATCATAGCACTTGGCTTTTCCGCATAGCATTAACCATAGTTGGTGTCCTTATTTGGGACCAAGGGGCGGGCCTCTTCAAAGAATGGATCGCTCGACCAAGACCTTGCCAAGAAGAAATTGAAGGAATTCGTGTCCTCGTGCATTGCTCACCCTATGGATTTTTCTCAGCACATGCTGCCAATGCCTTTGGTTTAGCTTTTTTGATGCGTAAATGGCTCAAGCCTTCGTGGTTCCCCATTTTAGTAGTAGTGGCGCTGCTTCAGAGCTTTTCACGAATACACCTTGGCGTACATTATCCTTTGGATCTTGTTTTCGGCGGCCTGTGGGGAATACTTATTTCCACTATTTTAGTGCGCATCGATCAACAATTCTCATGAATTCCATCCCAGCTTTAATAGCAGTTTTTCTCGGCGGCGGTATTGGCGCATCATTGCGTTACGGTAGTACCAAGGGATTGCTTGCATTGGGAATGATGGAAAGCCGCTTACACTGGGCCACGTTCATTATTAATATTATGGCATCAGTTGCTTTGGTGTACGTCTACAAACTCACCCCAGAGAAAAGTACCATACAGCTCTTTTTGGCCACTGGTATATGTGGTGGATGGTCGACTTTCAGCACCTTTAGTTATGAAACGGTCCGATTGATCCAGCAAGGCAGAGAATGGGAAGCCTTGGCGTACGTCTTAAGTAGTGTAGCAGTTGCCTTTGCAGCGATCTGGTTATTGGTGAAGTAACCTATCGTATCAGGTTCAGGATACCTGATCTATTGATCAATTTATCGTTTTGACCTTTTGAGAAGACCTTCCAAGTGTAGGTGCCGAATGGTGCTAGAGCGCCATTCGGGTTCGTTCCGTCCCAGCCTATGTCCGGATCGTCGGTGAAGAAGATTTCCTCACCCCAACGATTAAAGATTCTGAGTTCGTACGATTTAATACCCACTGCGGTGGGTTTGAAAATCTCGTTCGTACCGTCACCGTCCGGTGTGAAGGCGTTTGGTACAAATATGAGGGTCTCCGGGTTAATCCTGATCATCGCGGTGGAAGTATCGGGACAATCGAAGGTGTTGATCACGACATGTTCAACTTCAAACCAGCCTGTGTCGCTGTAGGCGTGATTAAAGGAGCGCAGGTTGTAGTAAAGACTACCGTCGCCCATGGAGGTGATGATATCATCTGAAGGGTCCGCGCCAATATCGGTAATCTCAATGTTACTGGTGTATATCGTTGCGGATGTTGGGTTTGCAATGAAAGATGATGTAGGTGATGGGTATACGGTAATGAAGTCGTCGTAGTACACTGTAATGGTATCTACACAGCCTTCAATGAAATATACTGTGAGTGTTAAGTCATAGGTCCCTGGATCGGTGTAGGTATATACAGGAGCACTATCGTTGCTCAACACACCGTCTCCGAAGTCCCAATTATAAATGAGTTGACCGTCGGTAATGGTGCTGTCCCAGAATTCTACGGTGAACGGAGCACACCCAATTTGATTTTGGACACTTACATCCGTTTCTGGACGACGATAGATTCGTACAGTATCTGTATAGGTTTCTTCACAGCCTTGTTCAGTGACAGTAAGCGAAACGATTTGGTCGCCCCAAGTAGAAAAGTTGATAGGCGGCGGGTTCCAACCGTTGAACGATGTGATAGAGCCGTTCGGTCCGAAATCCCAAGTCGCTTCTGCCATACCTCCATTAGAGCTTTGGTTTTGGAAGGTGATTAGGTTTTCATCAAAACATACAGGTCCATTGAAGGTGTATCCTGCATTGATAGGGTTGTACAAATCGTAGATAACCTCTGCGGTATCTGTACAAGGCCATCCCACATTAATCACGAGTTGAATAGTATATGTTCCGGTATCACCATAAGTATAGGTAGGATTCTGACCGGTAGATGTAGCGCCTGGATTGTTTGGGTCGTTCCAGATCCAAAGGTAATCAGAGGCATTCCTTGAGCTATCGGTCATGGTTACGGTCGTACCGTTACACAGTGTATTCGGCTGATAAATTTGAGGTGTAGGGTCGCTCAGTACATTGCTTTGACAGGTGGTTACATTGAACTGATAATCCCTTCTTAGTGTGGATAACAAAACCCCGCTTGAGTCGTACTCTGAGGCACAGACTGCAAAGACGTATTGACCAGTACCTGTTGGTGTTCCCGTTAATATACCTGTGTTTGGATCTAGCGAAATCTGAGGATTCGACGGCATTGGGTAGCTTGCTGAATACGGGAATAAGAAAGGAACAGAGGTATAAGGAGGTGGTCCCGGCGGGTTTGGCGCTGGATTGTTTTGGCTACCTCCATTAAGAGGTTGACACAAGGAGTAGTAGATGGAATCACCATTGTCCTCCAAAACAGAGAAATCTACATTCAAACTATCGTCTTTACACATCACAATAGGAGGGTCCGATTGGAAGCGTGCAGAACCGTTACATACACTGTCTTGGGGCGGAATGGTAATGTGGTAGGTGGATCCCCAAGCTCCTGAATTACCCACATTGGTGATTGTGTTGTTTCTACAGCAACGTTGGTATACGATGGTATAGCCGTGTGTGCTTGGTTGAAGCGTGACGTTTGCTCTGTATGTGGCCTTCTCTGTACAGACATTCGGTGGTGTCTGTAAACAAGGATTGGCAACTACTGCTGGAATACCTACAATCTGTCCCCGAGCAACATTCAAGGTTTGTACTGCCACATTTTGTGCAGCACCGCCATAAATGGTAATGGGTGCGCTCTGATCAAACGGCGCCCCCGAGGAGTTACAGTCGCGGTAAATGGTAAGCGTAATTTGGTATACATTCCCGTTGGTATTCGACCCTATACAGCGGTACGAGATTTCTCCACCTACCAAATGCGCTGCTTTGGAGGGTAGGAGTAGGGCGAAAAAGAATATGAAAAAGTAGACCTTACGCATTGGTGTAAATCTACCAAATATTATGCCCAATGTTATCGGCGGAACTGCCCTAACCTTTCGAAAGGGAATATGACTTTGTATCCGTTGTCTGTGAGCCATTTTCTTGAAGATGCGAACCTAGTTACCAATGCAAAATCTCCACCCCAGCCGCCTAAACTTTTGGCTGCACCAGGGTATGATGAGAAGTGCTTTTCTTTAACCTTAGGCAGGCCTAAATGTTCGGATAGTATGCTTTCATGCTCCTCGATAACCCGCTCAAGGTCATCTTCATGGGCAGCATTAAGAAACGCATCGGTGAGATCATTGAATGTTTGAATTTGCGCAAGTGAAAATGGTTTGCGTTGCACGAGGTTCAAGCTTTCAGAAGTCAATTGCTTGTTTCCGAGGTAGACAAATCCAAGGTCGTCGGTAAAATCAAAGTCAATGGTCGCTGGGCTTACAATACCTGCTTCATCTTGAAGTTGGTAAAGGATTGGACCATCTGCCGTGGCGCAGGCCAGATCATATCCGCTGCCACCGTGGACGGTTCTGAAGTGTTGGAGTGCATTTACTCCCGCGCATTGAGCTAGAAGGCTTGTAAAGGTGCTTGAGGACCCTAGACCCCATTCGTTTGGAAACTCCAATTGAGTGGTGAATCTCTTGGGCTCCTTGAGCAAATTGGTGTTTTTTAATACAACTTGAAGGGTTTCGACCAATCGAGCCGCGATATCAGCATCGGTGCTTTCGATGACCTCAAGAGTTCCCGGCATTAAGCGGGCGGAAAACCAAGTGGTACCATCGTGCGCAAGGGATTCCCAAATAATAGCATCATCGCTGTTTTCTGAATCTACTCGT
Organism: Schleiferiaceae bacterium; assembly: GCA_049631665.1. Classification (GTDB taxonomy): domain Bacteria; phylum Bacteroidota; class Bacteroidia; order Flavobacteriales; family Schleiferiaceae; genus UBA10364. The sequence continues at coordinate 2,264 of JBNAAX010000056.1, read as the reverse complement.
AAGGATTGGCCTTTGGTTGTGGGAATAGCGAGACCCTTGGCGCCTTGAGTTATGGCGTATTCTGAAGTAAGTAAAAGCTTTCCGTTTGCGCGGTAATTCAGCATGGTCTCTTTAGCCACCAACCTTTGGTACTGGGACTCCACGCAAATTACAGAAGTAATTCACAACTTCGCGGTGATGGGGGACCTTATCTTTGAAGTAATTGGCCACCATGACCTTCTCTTCGGGAGTGGCTTCAAGTTGATTTAAGATGTTCATCAGGTGCATCTTCATATGCCCTTTCTGAATACCAGTTGTCACCAATGCTCGGAGTGCAGCAAAGTTCTGCGCTAGACCGCTTACGGCTACAATACCCATCAATTCCTCTGCATTCGGCTTGCCCAACATCTCGAGTGCTTTGACCACCAAGGGGTGCAATTTGGTCAAACCACCAACAACCCCAAGGGCCAATGGAATTTCGATCCAGTAGGTAAACGTCCCGTTTTCTACGCTACAGTGGGTAAGACTGCGGTATTGACCGGATTTAGAAGCATATGTGTGACAAGCTGCCTCAACGGCTCTAAAATCATTACCGGTAGCAATAATAAGTGCATCTATACCGTTCATGATGCCCTTGTTGTGCGTAGTTGCACGGTAAGGCTCCGCGTTGGCGATATCAATGGCACGTTTGAATTTGCGGGCAAAATCCTCGCCTGTGGTGCCTTCACTCGCTAAATCACTAACAGGACAGCTTACAGAGGCACGAACGATACACTTCGGTGTGTAATTGCTAAGGATGCGCATTACCACCTCTAATTTGTCTTCGTTGAGGTCTTGGTGAGCCGCTGTGAAGGCTTCCAAGCTTTTGGCCATTTCTTCGAGGTTCGAATTGATAAAATTGGCCCCCATTGAATCACAAGTTTCGAAACAAACTTCGATTTGGTAATAGTGGTCAAGATCAGCCGTTTTATCAACCAAAGTGATAGCGGTAATTCCACCACCACGGGCTTCCATATTGGCAGTGAGCTCTTTTGTTGCGGCGCGAAGTTGTTCTTCTAAGGCATTGAACTCATTAAATAGTGGCGAGGAATCACCTTCATACATGAAATGGACGTGGCCAATTTTTTCTGTGCTCACTACCTCGGTTTTAAACCCGCCGCGGGCCATCCAGTAGCTCGCGCTTTTCGCTGCGGCAGCAACCACTGAGCTTTCCTCTATCGCCATGGGTAAGGTGTAGAGTTTACCGTTGATTTGGAAGTTAGGGGCTACACCGAACGGCATGTAATAATTCGTCATGGTGTTTTCGATAAAATCGTCGTGCTTCTTCTGCACGGTTTCATCGTTGTGCCAATAACTTTGAAAAAGTTCGAGGGTTGCTTCTGGATTTTCAAAGTTGTTCTGCGTAAGCCATTCCAGCTTGGCAGCTTTGCTGAGTTTAGAAAATCCTTTAATTGGCTCTTTCATGACGATCGGGTTTGCGTTTGCAAAGTTAACGCCTTTCTACGACGATTGTTCTTTTTGATCCAGGTAAGCTTGGATGCTATTAAACAGCAATCCACTGCCTCCACCGTAATGGTGAATGATATGAATGCCCTGTGCTTCACAATAGTTTGTCCACTGCGCCACGTATTGCTCCTGTCCACCAACGCCGATGACTAATACATCGGGCTTGCCTTCTAAAGCACTTTGTACCTGTTCAATTTGAGCAATACCCGAGCACTCCCAGGATGCTCCGCGTTTTAGAATGCGCATGAGAATCCGGAGAATCTGCTCATTGGTATTGAATGCCACAAATTTGATAGGGGTATGGAGCATTAGCTAAAATTCATGGGAACGTCAATCAGTAACAATCGACTCCCCGCTTCTAAACTTTTGATTTGGATAGTATCTGTCTCCCAGAGTCCTAGAGCATCTCGTTTATTCAGTTTTTGACCTTCGATTTCGAACGAGCCGTCGATAATGAAGGCGTATACACCGTTGTTGGAGCGCTTTATGCCGTAAGACTGTGAAGCGCCGTTGTCGAAAGTTCCCATATTGAACCAAGCGTCTTGGTGTACCCAAATTCCTGCGTCATCTGGATTTGGACTGAGCACTTGATGTAAGGTGTTGGCTTTTGAGAGGTCTGGTAATACGATTTGATCGTAGCGTGGAGCAACATCCTTTTCGCGCGGGAAAATCCAAATTTGAAGGAATTTCACCTCGTCCGATTTACTCGCGTTGTATTCACTGTGAAAAATGCCGGTCCCTGCGCTCATTGCTTGAATCTCTCCTTCACGAATGACTGC
>JBNAAX010000055.1:0-10398 GCA_049631665.1 Schleiferiaceae bacterium | reverse complement strand
ATCTATAGAGAATAGTTCCCGGGAGAATTGTATCTGGCTCCCAATATAAGGTATCGATATTTTGACAAGCCATTGGATAAACATTTCCTGAAGACATATCTAGAACAGAATCATTAATGATTATTGAAGAAACTATCATTGAATCACTTAACGGCACGGTATGATTAAATCCCATGTGACCAGCATCTTCTCCATATGTTGTATCCTGATGAACGAGCCCACCTTGAAGATGTGTAATATCCCAGTAAATCACATTATGCTCTCTTGGCCACAGTAAGTATGGGCCAGAATGATAAAGCTTAATATAATCTGTATCAGAGACATTTACAGCCATCCCTAACATGCTGCAATTTATTTGCTGAGCATGTCCACTTAAACCTACCCCTGTTAAAAGTAGTGTTACTAATAATTTTTTCATTAGATAAAATTTTATTTCCCCTTGTTAAATATGTTTCCTCGCTGTGTTGTTCAAAAACCTTTCATAAGCCAGCCTAAGGAGAATCTAAAGTAAACGGCACTTCAACTTATTTCTTCACGCATAGAGGTGAATTCGGTACTTTATTTTTGTTTTGAGATTTGGATTGCTTTCATGACAAGAGCGATTTTTTTGTAACGCGTCTCGCCGATATTAAAGTAGACATACATTCGTCTTAACGACGAACTAATGCCTTCAACACTCATGAAAATATTTTCAGCTATTGTTTTATTTGATACGACTGGATTCTGCTCTAATTCAGACAATACCTTCCAATCCGTATCGTTGAGTTTTTGATTTATATGGCGTTCCAATAAACCTCTATTTAAGTTTGATTTATTTTCAATTGCCATAACAATGGGACTTTGATTTCTTTTAAGCAGGTCTATTTGCTCGAGTAACTTATGTCTTTCTGATTTTGAATTTTTGACGAAGAAAAATACCAATAAGGCTAAGACTACGATCACGAATATAAAGGATACCACGATTCGAATATTTGATTGAATCGCTTCAATCTGCTCTTTTGAACGCTCTTTTTCGAGCAACAATTCTTCCTCTAAATTAATGGACTCTGCAATCAAGCGTTTACTCGAACGAATTGAGTCATTCAAAGATTTGTATTTAATTTCTTGATCAAAGGCATTCAAAGCTTTTTCGAATTCTCCTTGATGCTTATAAATATTCTTGATTTCATTATACACTTCTTCTTTGGTTTGGTTAGAAATATATTCTTCCCGATTAAGCAATCGTTTGTGCATAGTTAAATGCCAGCCAATATCTTTTTGACTAAGTATTACTTCGATCTTAGCCTCTTCAATTAAAAACGGATTGCCAAAATCTATGGCCAACCTTAAAGCCTCCTGAGCATAGAATGAAGATTTCTGTTCAAGATCAAGTGCTCTGTCGATTTTTGCTAAATGTTGATAGCAACCAATTTCAAGTTTAAAATCATGTTGGGTTTTGACCTTATCTAAGGCTTTTTCAAACAATTCTTTAGCTTTAGTAAAATTGTTCTCCTCATATGCTATAACTGCTAAATTCATTTGTATGATTGGACTTGGCTCTTTACCTAAATTTGTTAAAATTTCGGAAGCCTTTAAATACGAGGATTCAGCAAATTCATAGTTTTCTATCTGAAGGTTTACGTTCCCAATACTTGCGTGTATGTAGGAAGTGAATAGCGTATCTCCATGAACGGTGAATATATTCAGCGCCTTTCGATATTGCTGGAAAGCCGATAGAAGATCTTCTTGGTCATTGTATACATTTCCAATATTCCCTTCAATGACACCAGATAAGGATACATCCTCCATTTCATTTGCCAATACTAGAGCAGCATTGTAGTTTCTTACTGCATCTTCGTGTTTTCCAAGGTCTCTATAAACACTGCCAAGTTCTACAAGTGCACCAGCTTCCTCGCGGGTTTCATTCATCGCTTTAGCCAATTGTATGTACGCTCCTAAAGCATTAATGGTCTCATCAGGAGAGGACCTTCCATATTTGAAGAAGAATGATTTAGCAGCCTTCATTCTTTCTAACTCGCTATTCGTCGGGTCTTCCCAGATGTTCTTTAATGAATCTTTAGCGTATGTATCGCTTTGAGACTCCGCATAGAAGGGAAGAAAAGCTGCGAGAATTAAGATGTATATTTTTTTCATTTGTAGTGGAAATACCGCAAGTGTGAATAATGAATATCTGCCTATTGTTAGAATTTGCATCACGTATAAGGGTGAACAATCTAATATATATCTAATCCAATATTCGCTCTGGGGGCAAAATGGTGCAATAGCCTTTGCCAAAGAACCTGTAGCGTGTCTTGGCTATGATTCGGTACACCAGGTCTCGTAAAAAGGTAGGCACAAGGTGAAACACTTTGGTCCATCGGTAACCGGGCAGCTGCTCGAGTATGAGCAAGGCGGCTTTGGAACGAATGTGGAATTGGCCATGCATAAATAAAACGACTGAATCTTCACTCTTTAAATGTTGGGGTAGATGTTCTTCTGCCCACTTGCTTTGCAAAGACGCGAAGGAAAATGTGCCATGGAAATCTCTGGAATGGATCCAGTCGACACTCTTATTGCACAATGTGCACGGGCCGTCAAAAAGAACAACTATTTCAGACATCACTGAAGGACGAGTTTCTCAGTGGCTAAGATGCTGCCATTTTCTGCGAGGAACTTAGCGATATATAGACCTTTCGGTAATTTTAAGAAATGCTGTGTGCCCATATCATAGGTACCCACTTTCTTGCCTAAAAGATCATAAAGTGCAACTTCAGAAGCCTCTGAGGCCTCAAATAAAACAGTCCCAGTGCTCGGGTTTGGACGAATACTGGTCTCGATATTCAACACTTGCCCCTCAAGACCAATGCTGTTGAAGGCCTTGCCTTGGTAATAGTGAAGACCGCCGCTCATGTTCCCGACGATAACATCGGGGTAGCCGTCCGCATTGAGGTCGGCAACGGCCGGGTGTAATCGCTTTCCAGAGCTCAGCATATGAGCATCTGTTTGATGAAGAGTTGGGGTAAAGTTGAAGCGCATATTTGGTCGCTTCTTGTTCTTGCTTAGATAGGGCATAAGACACCCGTTCTTTGTAATGCTGTTCCAACCAGTAATGTCACCGATGAGCACAGAGTTAAAAGAGGTGCTGCCTAGAACTACGGGTATATCTCCGGTTTGTGCGTGCTTCGAGAAGCAGACTTGTACGAGGATGTGGTCGGTGCCGTTCCACGCAAAAGGAGTGGATAGCTGTAGGTCGTTCCATCCTGTAGTCATTACCCGAATCCCTTCATATACTTGGGTAAAGCCTGAATTTTGGAAGGTAGATTGTGCGGTATCGCTGATGTGTTTGACGCTGATGGTAAATCCTTGCGTGAGGTACAGGTTAGTATTGGTACCTATCTCAAAGCCGATTGAATTTATTTGACCAAAAGAGGCGCCTGCTGCGAGCAATTCATCTTTCGTGTAAATGATTTGCATGCGTCCATTGCGCTTGGAACCGCCAAAGGGTGTTTCCTCGCGGGTGGTAGAAGAAGTGGTGCCGCTTCCAAAAACAGCATCAACGTTAGTAGCCCCAGCCATGATTTTTGCCAAAGAATCTAGGTGTACGATCCCTTGATCTTCAGAGCCTATCAGTAGGGTAGTGTCAGCGCCGTAAATAATAGAGGGTACTGAATAGCCGCTTGGAGCAAATGGAGTACTCATGTCTATACCTACCCAATTCGCATCGACAAGGATAAATATGTTTGGATACGTACCGGTGTGTTCATAATACGCCACGGTTCCAGCCTCATTGCCAATCATTAAATCAAGGTCTCCATCGCCGTCGAGGTCGCCAAGTGCAGGCGTACTATGGTTCCCAACATCAATGTTTTGCAAGCCGCCTTTGTAGGTGAAGGATGGCGCTAAAAACGTACCTGTGTTTTCGTAGTAAAAAATCTCTCCAGTCATCGCCCCAATAAGCAGGTCAGGATCGTAGTCGCCATCAAGGTCGCCAAAGGCAGGACTAAGGTCTTCTCCTAGGTTATTGAAACCGGCATTCACATAATCGGTATTGGTCAATTCAAATTCAGGTGATGTATTGGTGCCAACATTGGTGTAGAGGTGCAACGAGCTCTTGTAGGTCCCAGGTGCCAAGTAGGCACCCTTGCCTCCGACAACTAAATCATAATCCCCGTCGAAATCTAAATCCACAAGAGCGGGGCGCGCAGTGGAGCCGACCTCAATCATCTCGTCTACCAAGAAGCTACTGTCTAAAGAAGCAAAAACAGGGTTGTTTGAAGCTCCTGTGTTTTGATAGAGCCATGCATTGCCTTGATTGATGGAGCCGTTCAAATTTGGAGCTACAAGCAGGTCAGGAATACTGTCAAAATCCACATCCTCATAAAAGGCTGCGGGGAAGTACTCGATATTAGTTGGGATGCTGGTCGGAAAGAGGGTGTCCTTGCTTGCCATGTAGGCGCTGTCGATATGCCCGCCATTGAATGCGGCTACTAAATTGGTAAAGCTTACATCGCCAAGCAGCACATCAGTTAGTGTATCTCCATTGAGGTTCAGTGTAAGAACCGTCGATCCGGCATGGGCGCCGCCAGAATTCTTTTGACTGAATTCCATTTTCTGTACACCTTGACACGCGTCCAAAGCAAGGTCATTGCTATTTAGACCTTCCTCGAATCGACCCCAACATGTGGTATTCATCGCAAAGTCTAAACCGTTGGGGGTAAGACCTTCGTGCCATTCGATGGTCGCGCGCTGTCCGAAGGTAAGCACGTCCAAATCACCGTCGTTGTCAATATCGTCGATGGCTGGGATATCACTGCTGAAATTGTAAAGATTGGCCGTGGCACTGCCAACATTTGTGGTCAAATACGTTCCTGAAAGTGCCCAATCAAATTGAAGAGAGTCCGTGCTGTTGTTTGTCCATACGCCCATCCCGCCAAGAACATAAGCGAAGAGATCTTTCTTTCCATCGCCGTCATAGTCGCGAAAAAGCCCCCAATATTGAACCTTTGGTAAGCTATCCGCATAAGCTGGTGCGGGTACCCAAGTGTTGTTCTCTGCAAGGAAAGTGAGCCAACGGTTCCCTTGACGATCAAATGCAACGAGGTCTTCGGTACCGTCCAAATTGAGGTCCACACGGGAAAATTGAGGTAAATCGGCCCCTCCCATAAAGGCCATGCCTAAGGTATCACTCCCTGAAACCACTATTGGGCCTTGGGTCCAGTCAAAACTCAGTCGGTTGGACTGTCCACACAAATCCAGCTGAGTGAGCAGGACCGTGAGTAGGATAAGGAGTGATCTTTGTATCATATTTCAAAGATAACTCGCAACAAGATTCATACCGCATTAAAAATGGTTAGGTTAGCCACCCCGACTTAGTTATATTTGCGCGTTATTGGAAAAAAGAAATAATCCACACAATGCAAAACAAAGGATTAATTACCGCGTTCGCGATTGCTCTAGGGTTGGCCTCACTATACCAGCTCTCTTTTTCATGGGTAGCGAATGGCGTAGCAAGTGATGCAGAGGAGTTCTCTGCGGGTGATTCGAAAGTCAAAGCAGCTTACCTAGACAGCATGATGACGCAAGAGGTATACCCAATGTTGGGATACACGTATGCTGAGGTTAAGAAGCGTGAAATGAACTTAGGTCTTGACCTTAAAGGTGGTATGAACGTCATCTTGGAGGTTAGTGTGAAGGACGTACTCAAAGGAGTAGTGGCCAATGCACAAGATCCAATGTTTGTTCAAGCTATTGCAAATACTGATGCTGCTCAGAGCCAGGGTCAGGATAATTACTTAAACACCTTCTTTACAGAGTTTGATAAACTTTCTGCGGAAACCGGTGGCGGTCGTCTATTAAGTGACGCGAGCCTTTTCGGTACACCAGAAATGACAGATAAGGTTGGTTTCAACGCTTCGAACGATGCTGTACAAGCAGAGATTCGTCGTGACGTTGAGGCAGCCATCGCAAACGTATTTACTGTTTTGCGTGCACGTATTGACCAGTTCGGTGTTGTACAACCAAACATCCAGCGTTTGGAAGGTACGGGTCGTATCTTGGTGGAATTGCCAGGGGTGAAAGACCCTGCGCGTGTTCAGAAACTCCTTCAAAGTACTGCAGAGCTTCAGTTCTGGAACATGTACGAAGGTGCTGAGGTATTGCCGTTCTTGGTGAACGTAAATGAGCGTATGCGCGACCTCGTAGAAGCTGAGAAAACAGAAGTTGCCGAAACAGAGAGCTTTGATGCCATGAGCATCGACGGTACGGAAGAAGCAGATTCTACAGCTTCGGATTCTACAGATGTTCTTTCTAACGTAAACCCGTTCTTCGAGATTTTCCGCCCGATGGTAAGCGAGACAGGTCAGTCTTTGCAAGGTCCACGTGTAGGTTACTCGTTGATCCGCGATACAGCGAAGGTGAACGCTATGTTGAAGCGTCCAGAGATTCAGCAGATCATGAACCAGGAATTGCGCAATGCGAAGTTCTTGTGGAGCAACAAGCCAGAGCCAGGTTCTGACATCATCACATTGTTGGCGATTAAGACCAACCGCGAGGGCACGCCAGAATTAGACGGTGGTGTTATTGTGGATGCGCGTCCAGATCTTGATGAATACAACCGCAACATTGTAACCATGGCTATGAACGGCTCTGGTGCACAAAAATGGCAACGTCTTACTGCAGAAGCAGCGGCTCAAACGCCAAAGCGTTCTGTAGCGGTAGTTCTCGATAACTACGTATACTCTTACCCTCAAGTACAAAATGAAATTGCTGGCGGTCGTACACAGATCACGGGTAACTTCACTGCTGAGGAAGCTTCCGATTTAGCAAACATCCTACGTGCAGGTAAGCTAGATGCTCCAGCGCGTATCATCCAGGCGGACGTTGTTGGTCCTTCTTTGGGTAAGGAGGCTATTTCAGATTCTATCAACTCTTTCGCCATTGCACTTGCATTGGTATTGTTGTACATGTACTTCTACTACAGCGGTGCAGGTTTGGTAGCAAACTTGGCGCTATTGGTGAACATGTTCTTCATCTTCGGTATCCTCAACAGCTTTGGTGCGGTATTGACGCTTCCAGGTATGGCAGGTATCGTTTTGACGATCGGTATGGCGGTTGATGCAAACGTGATCATCTTCGAGCGTATTCGTGAAGAGTTGCGTCTTGGTAAAGGCATTCGTGCTGCCCTTGTAGATGGTTACAAGAACTCGAATAGTGCGATTATCGATGCGAACGTAACTACGCTTATCGTAGGTATTATCCTATATTCTTTCGGTACAGGTCCAATTCGTGGTTTCGCAACCACGCTAATCATCGGTATCCTGACCTCTTTGTTCTCTGCACTCTTTATTTCACGTGTAGTGTTCGAGAGCCGTTTGGGCAAGAAGAAGAACGTAGCCTTCTCTACAAAGACTACTGAAAACTGGTACACCAATATCAACTTTGACTTTTTGTCGAAGCGTCGTTTGGCGTACATCGTATCGTCAATCGTGATCGTGATCGGTTTGGCATCTCTATTTACTAAAGGTCTAAACCTTGGTGTTGATTTCGTAGGTGGTCGTTCGTTCCAGGTACGCTTTGATCAAAGTGTTGAGGTAAGCGACGTAGCTGAATCTCTAAGCGAAGTTTTGGTAGATGCAGAAGGCAATGCCTTTACGCCAGTGGTTAAAACATTGGGCGAGTCGAACCAGGTAATCATTACTACAAACTACCGCATCGGTGAAACCGGTCCAGCAGTGGATGAAGACATCACGAACAAACTTTACGCTGGTGTGAGCGGATTCTTCTCGGAAGAAATCTCACGTGAAGACTTCTTTACTGACGAGACTGAGGAAGCTATCGGTTTGGTAGGTTCACGTGTTGTTGGACCAACTATCGCAGACGATATTAAGACAGGTGCTGTATACAGTATTATCTTCTCACTCATCGTAGTATTCTTATACATCTTGGGTCGATTCCGCAAGTGGCAGTTCTCTCTGGGTGCTGTAGCTGCACTATTGCACGATGTATTGTTTGTATTGGGTCTGTTCTCTATCCTCGACGGTGTATTGCCGTTCCAGTTGGAGGTAGATCAAGCATTCATTGCAGCCATTCTAACGGTAATTGGTTACTCGTTGAACGATACAGTGGTTGTATTTGACCGTATTCGTGAAAACATGGGAAGCCGTAAGGCGAATTTCGAAGCAGGTGTGAACAAATCGTTGAATCAGACATTGAGCCGTACGTTCAATACCTCTTTGACAACGTTCTTCGTACTTCTAGTGATCTTCCTATTCGGTGGTGAAGTCATCCGTGGTTTCATGTTTGCACTTCTTGTGGGTGTCCTAGTAGGTACTTACAGCTCATTGTTCATTGCTACTCCAGTAATGTTCGATGCGTCGAAGGAGAAATAAGAAAATTGATATTTGAAAGGAGCCCTGTTGCGCGCAGCGCAACGGGGCTTTTTGTTTAAATTTGCCCCATGTCACATACATTCCTTTTGTTCAACATCAGTGGAGGCGAGTTTATACTCGTTGCATTAATCTTCTTGGTTCTCTTCGGGCCAAAGCAAATCCCAACGATGGCGAGATCAGCAGCAAAAGTCGTTAAGCAGGTTCGCAACGCTACGAATGACATCAAGAGAGAAATTATGGACAGCGCGGAGGATCAAAAATTGACCGAAGTGAAAAAGACCATCGAAGAAGGTCGCGACGCTTTTAAAGAAGTGACCGATTCCATTAAAAGAGGCACCAAGATTTGATAGCATTGTTTCTCCTTGGCGGATTCGCCCTGCTCTTGGTCGGTGGAGAGTTTCTCGTCCGAGGCAGTGTTGGTATTGCACTAAAGCTTCGTGTTTCTAAGGTAGTCATTGGATTAACCTTGGTAGCTTTTGCAACAAGTGCCCCAGAGTTGCTCGTAAGTGTCGTAGCTGCTACGAGAGGTAAAAGTGATATTGCTCTAGGAAATGTCATTGGCTCTAACATCGCGAACATAGGACTCATTTTAGGGTTGACAGCATTGGTCTATAAGATGAAAGCGGTGCGTATGCATTACCGCAATGATTGGCTTTTCCTGCTCTTGGCAAATGCACTATTGGCGGTATTCCTGTTATACGGCGGAATTACTACCGGACAAGGTTTGTTACTTGTTGCCCTTCTTGTGGGGTACAATATTCAAAAGATTCGCTCAGCACGAAGAAATCGCAACCTTGCCATCGGTGAAGAAATCGAAGAGATTCATCTTCCGGTATGGAAAGGATTGGTGTTGCTCATCGTCGGGGCGTTAGGTCTTTCCTTTGGCGCAAAATTCTTCGTCAGTGGAATTAGCGCACTTGCCATTCATTTTGGAATGACGGAGCGGTTTGTGGCAGTAACGATGGTGGCTTTTGGCACGAGTGTTCCAGAATTGGCTGCAAGTTTCATGGCTGCACGAAAGGGAGAAAGTGATATCGCTATCGGAAACATCATTGGATCAAACATCTTTAACATCTTATCGGTGTTGGGCTTTACTGCTCTTGTTCAGCCAATTACCCTCCAAGATGCCGCTCTCTTTACCTTTGATTTTCATGCTTCCGTATTCTTTACATTGTTAATAATTCCACTGATGAGTCTCTTTACAAAGGACCGATTGGATAGGGTGGAAGGGGCGTTGTTGCTGGGTTTTTACCTAATCTTTATTTCATCCTTAGTTTTTTAAGGGGTCACCTAGCAAATAGTTAATAATTTTTTATTGCACCCCTCCTTTTTAGGGGGTATCTTTGGCGCAAACAAAAATTTAACCACATGCCAACGGTAAGATTTCTAGCACTAGAAGAAACAATGGGGCGCAAGCCACAGCACTTCGAAGCACCTGGAACTAGAGTTTCAGATTACTTCGGTTCTCGCGTATTTAACAGAAAAGCAATGCGCGAATACATGACTTCAGAGGCCTACAAGGCTGTTATTGACGCAATGGACAACGGTACCAAAATCAACCGCAAAATTGCCGACCAGGTAGCTGCGGGTATGAAAGCCTGGGCTTTGAATTTAGGAGCGACGCATTACACGCACTGGTTCCAGCCACTTACTGGTGCCACTGCGGAAAAGCACGATTCTTTCTTTGAGCCTACAGGAAACGGTGAGGCAATTGAGAAATTCTCAGGCGGTATGTTGGTTCAGCAAGAGCCGGATGCATCTTCTTTCCCGAACGGTGGTATTCGTAATACGTTCGAAGCACGTGGTTATACAGCTTGGGATCCTACGTCACCAGCTTTTGTTTTTGGAAGCACCTTATGTATCCCAACGGTATTCGTTTCTTACACGGGTGAGGCACTTGATTACAAGACACCTCTATTACGTGCATTGCAAGCAGTAGATAACGCTGCAACTGCAGTATGTAAGTACTTCGATAAGAACGTAACAAAAGTGAACGCAACTCTAGGTTGGGAGCAAGAGTACTTCTTGGTAG
>JBNAAX010000054.1:0-10542 GCA_049631665.1 Schleiferiaceae bacterium | reverse complement strand
CATCGCGCCCCACGCGCTCGGCATCCTTGAGAATTAAATTCTTGTGCCACTGTACACGGTGACGCCATTTATCTCTGCGAGTCACAATAACCACTAACTCTTGCGCTGTACGCGCAGCACTTTGGTTCAAGCAGGCGTGGACCAATTTCTTTTTCTTCTCCTCATCACGTACCCAATGAAACTCCCACAGTTGCATATTGCTGCTGTTAGGAGCCAATGAGGCGTGTTCTAAGGCCTTTTCCACGATTTCTGACGGAACGGGCTCGTCGGCCTTGAATTTTCTGTTAGAACGGCGGAATTGAATGATATCGTCAAAGCTCATGTCGCAGGTATTAAGGCATTACTCGGCCCCAATTGGCCAAATGGTGGTGTCCTTCGTGCTGTGAAGCAAGAATGTTTTTGTACTTCACCTCTCCATCTTTCAACACCCAAAGCACACTAGAGTTCTGCTCTTCGATGTAATACCCGCCGCCTGGTAGTTCTTCAACTAAACTTTCTGTGAAGGAGAAAATTTCGTTTTCAGCAAAGAGTTCAGGATAGATGCGTTCGAACTTTCCACTGCCAAGATGGTAACGAACTACACCAGAAAATTGAGGGGCTACTTCGATTAGGCTTTCGGCAAGTCGGTGTTGGCTTGGGCGGTCTCCTTTTAGTGTTTGTCCTCCATTATTGAAGAAAATGATGGTGGAATCGGATTCAATATCTACATCGTGTTGTGACATAAAAGGCCCTTCAATGAGTTCTATCACTTCTCCGGTGGAAGGGCGGAACTGCATGACCCAAGAACTGGTGCGTGAGGAGAGGAATACATCGCCTTTCTGCATATGTGGCCCGTCCTTTAGAACCGGTTGAACATCATTAATGTGCAATGGATCTCCTGGTGAATCTGATTTGATTAGAAGATGCGTGAGGTCATTTTCGATGAGAATTTCCGTAACACTCTTGTGGTAAAGGATACGTCCAGTTTCTACATCGAACTGGGTAATGGTATTGTCGATAAACGGAAATTCTCGTCCATCAATACTAAATAAGGCTCCGTAGTAGATGTGCTCTCCCTTGTCTTTGCTGTAGGTGTTGGCCCAAAAGGTATTATCTACACCCATGTTGATGGCATGGTGGTGCGCAATGGTATCTTGCTTCCACAGGCGTTCGCTGTTCTTGTCAATCTTGATCAGACCAGTTACACCATTCAATGAATAAATGAGACTGCTGTCCGGAAGCATCAAGGAATGCATGATGCGGTTGTGAGGGTTGGCTAGGCGATCTACATTCCACGTTTTAAGCTCTTCACCAGTCCTAAGGTTTTTGATAGCGATGGTGCGTTTCCAATTGGCATTGGCATAACTGACCAAGACCTTCACGTCTTCTTCAAGCTCATTTACAGGCTCGAAATTTTCTGGAGAAGGAACATATACCAGCGGTAAGCGCTCGACGGCTGCCTTAGCAATCATCAATCGGTCCGGAAGCGTAGTGAAAAAGGTAATGGAACGACTCACTCGATGAGGCACCCACTGCTTGCCCTTGGTAGTTTCTCGAACCACCCATCCAAAGGCACACAAAACGGTCAATACAACAACTGTATTCGCAATAAAAATGGGGACCTTACGTAGCATAGGTTAAAGTATGTTATCCTTCATTCAAGGCCCAAAGGTAGTGGAATCCCGATTATATCTCTAGGATTAAACCAATGGTCGGTAACAATCGACCGGTATCGCTCGCAATGGTCTTCACCAAGTACGAACCAGGAGTGGAAGGATCCATCAATGGCGCCCGCGTTTCTTCGTCTCTTTCTACCGTCAAATAGGGCATTAACGGAATGTCAGACGAGGTGAAATTTTGTAAATCTAAGAACCAAGTCAGGCTGTAGTTTTTCTTGTTGTAGGTCTTGTCTAAACGTACGTCAATGACACTATAACTTGCCAATCGTTCACCCATCACATTGTTCACATCAAAAACCCCGCGTTGCAATACGTCCCAGTTCGTGGCGATAGCGCTAATTTCTGGGTTAAATGGCGTGTAAGGCGTACCTGTTGCCCAACGGTATTTGGCCCCAATCTGCCAGCCTTTGCCCCAAACTTTACCCAATACTAGGTTGATGTTGTGTCGGTTGTCCCAAACTGTTGGGGTCCAATCCTGGCTGCTGTTCAAACGCGTATTGCTAAACCCAAAGTTGTAGCTCATGGTCCACCAATAGGTTCCTTTTAGCTTTTGCTGCAAGAACAACTCAAGTCCATAAGCACGACCCTCGGCCACTGAGGAGCTTACCTGATCGCCAACAGCAACATAAGCGCCAATGGCCTGAGAGAAGGACATCTGATCGTCCCACAGATACGGCATATTGCTGTAGTATTTGTAATAGCCTTCGAGGGAGAAGCGGTAGGTCTCGCCGTTCTGAAACTCGATACCTGTTGCTGCTTGGTTTACAATACCTGCATAGCTGTACCTCGACCAATTGTTTGCTGCATTTGCCAGCACTGTGATGGCAGGTGGCAGTTGCGAATAGCGTCCGAGATTCCCTTGAACGGCCCAATCTGAATTAATATGATACTGCGCGCTCATACGAGGAGAGAGCTGTGCCAATGGATTGATGGTAGTCAAATTCAAGTTGTGCATGTCCAAACGCAGTCCCGCACTGGTACTCAATCTATTGTCGAGGTAGTTTTTGGTCAAATGTGTAAACGCACCAAGGCTCTGGAAACTTACCTGCTGCTCGTAATCCGCTGTATCAATGCGCGCAACGCCCAGGGCATTGTTGTAGCGTACGTTCCACATGTCAAGATTGTAATCTCTGTGAACGACATTTAAACCGTATTTCCACTGCCAGCTATCACTCACAACATGATGTGAAAGATTGAAACGCGTATTAGTTTCTCCACTTTGATAATCCAGTTGACGGTCCGATTCCGTACCCGTATTTCCCACAAACTTCTCTGCCTGATTGCCTGCGTGGTCTCTACTGAGCACATATTCCCATCGCCCGTTGTCTTTAAACACTCGGAAACGAGCACCAAGCACTTCCGTTTGCTGTTCGCCTTCAGGGATGTATCCAACGTTGTAGAGCAACGCGTCGCTCCCTCTTCCTGCGGTATACAAGCGGTATTTGTCCCAACCACCAACACCAATTATAGTGAGGTCCTTGTTCTCACTGATACGGTGACGGATGCGAAGCTGCGCATCCTGATAGGCCGGCAATACCGGAATGTTGAACAATCTGAAGTAATGTTGTGAGAAGCTGTTACGACCGCTGAGTGTCACTGCGGTATTCTCCCCGATAGGACCTTCAAAAGTAATCCCGTAATCTGTTCCCCCTTGTGTTGCACGGATGCCCCAACGGTCTTTTCGGGCATTGCGTCCTTCCAACTGCAAAACCCCAGATAATGCGTCATCTACTTCGGCCGGAAATCCACCCGTAATGAGGTCCATACCTTGAATATGATCCAAATTGATCAAGCTCACAGCGCCGCCTGAAGCACCTTGAATGCTAAAGTGATTCACGGTTGGTAGCGATATACCGTCCAACAAGTACCTGTTCTCGTTAGGGGCGCCACCGCGCATAGCAATGGCGTAGCCAAACGACGGCTTAGGAAGAACTCCCGGGAAACTTTGTATCACACGGCTGAGGTCAAGTACAGCGCCAGGCATACGCATCATCTCAGAACGATTGATGTTCTTAATGCTCAGGGGCGTCTCGGGTGTTCTGTGAAAAGCATCGGCACGTACGGCAACTTCATCCAACGAGGTTACACGTTCTACGAGCAGTTCAACATAGGTCGGTTTCGTGGAACGAACCAAGACTTCGTGAAGGGTTTGAATTTGTCCTTGTGGGCTAAGTGCACGCACATTGTACAAGCCTGTAGGCAGCTCAGTAAATTCAAAGTAGCCTTCTTTATCAACGGTCGTTACTCGTTTAAATTGTCCTTGAATTACGTCAACCTCCCATCCTGTTAAAGGACTGAGGTTCAAAGCGTCAAGAGCTTCTCCTTGAACGGTTCCTACACCTTGGGCGAAGGAAGACAGAGTTATAGTAAAAAGTAAGGTGGCGGTGAGGAAAGCACGCTGTACTCTCATTGCAAAGTCTTATTTGAGACAAAAGTACAACCCAACGTCTTATTTAGACTCATTTTAAGTCTCAAATCACACGAAAATTGGACACTTATTTTGCCTCGTGAATTTAGAGCATATGATCCGCTGCGACGGAGGCCACTTGGATGTTTTGTTTGGTATTCATTTGGTAGCCTAAACCTAGTATCCAGCCCTTGACCATAGGGATTAATTTGTGGGAGCGGTGCTCCTCATTTTCGTTGTAGTCCACATCGATAGTAATGGGTTGATAAACGCCATTCTCTTTGAGGTATTCCGCGACTTTGATGCTGTCCTCGGCTTCTTTAAATAGCCTGGTGATCATATCGCTGATGATGGGTTCTCGCTTTTTGGTGAGGATGTAATGAACGCCTTTTCCAGGATGTCTAAACGCAACAACAGTAGCGTAAACGCTTGAACCACCAATATTTTGTGAGTCCGTTCCCACACTTAAGCTCACCTCCGTGTGCTTGCGCAAGTAATCTTTAGTGTACGAAGCTAAATCGTTCACAGGGGTTCCATCAAGTTTCCGATATTGCACGTCCATCGACCTAAAGATTAAAAATGTTTAGCAGAGCCGAAAAAAAACAACTCAATACTTTGTTCTTTCAACGTTTTACGCGCCACATGAGTTCACACAAAAGTGTAGGTGGTGGCGGAAACCGATGGGAGGCCTACCGCACTGGGGTTAAAGGAGTATATTTTCGAATGCTCACGCTACCTAACGTTGGACTCGCTATCGACATTCAGCATAAGGATGAAGAAATACGTCGCTTGATTTTCGACCAATTTGTTGAACTCGGCAGGTTACTTGCCGCGGAGTGGGACGAGGAGGCTACGTTTGAGAAAAACACAAGCTACGACAGTGGAGAAGCCATCTCAAGAATTTCAATCCACCTTGAAAACGTATCGTTTTTTGATCAAAACCATTGGCCTGAGATTATGGACTGGTACAAGCAGAAACTCCTCGGTTTAGATCGCTTTTGGGAAACAGTAGGGGATATTGTAAAAGAACTTGCTCGTTAATCTACCAAAGACTTCAGCACTCTCAATTTATGGGTGTGCCTACCTAACTCTTCATTGTAAATGCCGCTGTGATCAAGCGTATCTATTCTCACACGACCAGAGGCGTGAATGATCTTGTAATCTTCCATCACGATTCCTACATGAACGATGGCACCTTCTGCATTGTCGAAGAATGCTAAATCACCGGGTTGGCATTCCTCAAGAAAACTCAATGTGGTTCCTTTTTTTGCTTGCTGTGAAGCGTCCCGCGGAAGGTATATACCGTTCATCCGGTACACCATCTGGGTAAATCCACTACAATCAATGCCGAAGGTGGTTCTGCCGCCCCACAAATAGGGTGTGCCTGTGTACGACAATGCTGTCTCGATAAGGGTACCTCTATTTTTCGAACTGTTTTGTAACGGTCCGTTAAAATGAAATTTATAGGATCCAATTTTAACCTCATTTCCCTCTAGGCCTGGGAAACAGGCACCTTTGGTTAAAGAGAAAATACGGCCGTTTTCGTCTTGGATTTCACTGACTGTAGCACTGTTGAAATACTTGGGTGCAGTACGAATACGCTCGTATTCTTCTTCCGGTATAAGGGTGCACATTTGAGGGTCTATCCAACCTTCATACCCATCGTGTTGAAGACGGATTTTGATCCACTTTGGCTGTCGTTCGAGTATTTCAAATGCTTCGCCAAAGAGTACTACATTAACCATTTCACTTCGGTCTGTAGGTTCTGCTCTCATTGGGGTAGAAGAGAGGAAAGCAAATGCATAATGGGCTGCGCTCATAACTCAAAAATAGGGCAGGGAGCACAGGTGGTCAGCACCCTCTTCAATATTTATACACAAAAAAGCCCCGATAACTCAAGGCTACCGGGGCTTCCGTGGTTTATTTTTTGCTTACAGTCGCTCAATGACTATTGCTGATGCACCACCACCGCCATTGCATATAGCTGCGGCACCAATCTTTCCGTTGTTCTGTTCAAGTACGGATAGTAAGGTATTTACGATGCGCGCACCTGAGGCGCCTAATGGATGGCCCAAACTCACTGCGCCCCCATTTACATTCACCTTTGTAGCATCGAGCCCGAGAATTTTCATATTGGCCAGGCCAACGACAGAAAACGCTTCATTAAACTCAAAGTAATCGACATCATTTTGATCTACACCAGCCTTGGCTAGTGCCTTAGGTAGGGCTTTAGCAGGAGCTGTAGTGAACCACTCTGGTTCGTGGGCTGCATCCGCATAACCCGTGATCTTGGCCAATGGTTTCAGCCCCATGTCAGCTGCTTTCTCCGCACTCATAATGACCATGGCACAAGCACCATCGTTGATGTTGGATGCATTTGCCGCTGTAATAGTACCGTCCTTTTTGAACACAGGACGTAGGGCAGGCACTTTGTCGTGACGCACCTTTGAAAAGTCTTCGTCAGTATCGACAATAACATCATCTCCACGGCGCTGAGGAACGGCTACCGGTAACACTTCCTGGGCAAACTTTCCAGCTTCCCAAGCTGCTGCACTACGGCGGTAACTTTCCAAGGCGAAGGCATCTTGATCCTCACGACTAAAGCTGTGCTCTGATGCGCATAATTCAGCACAAAGACCCATGTGTTGGTCGTTGTAGACGTCGGTCAATCCGTCATTCACTAAACCATCAACCAACGGTGTATTGCCTAATTTCACTCCATTACGGCTGCTCATCAGGTAGTGGGGCACGGCACTCATGTTTTCCATGCCACCTGCAATAATGATATCGGCATCGCCGGACTTAATGCTCTGTGCAGCCATCATGATTGCCTTCATTCCTGAAGAACAGACTTTGTTGATGGTCGTACATGGAACGTGGTCGCCTATTCCTGCGTAAATCGCGGCCTGACGGGCTGGCGCTTGACCAATACCCGCTTGAAGCACGTTGCCCATGAGTACTTCTTCGACATGTTTAGGTTGGATTCCTGCTCTTTCAATGGCTGCAGAAATGGCCGTTGCACCTAGTTTGGGTGCGCTTATCCCGCTCAATGCACCTCCAAAACTCCCAATGGGCGTTCGAACTGCACTGACGATGACAACTTCTTTCATAAGTTCTGTAATGTATTTGGTTCTGTGCTTAAAAACACACCTCTAAACTACTAAATTGGACCCTAGAAACGGCAAGAATAATATGAAAGCACCGAATTGGTTTAGAATAAGTGAGCAGTGGTTGTATTATTCCCTCATTGCCATGGTCGCTAGTGCATTGATTTACATAAGTATACCGAGCGGTGCCCAATTCAAATACGATTACCGTCTGGGTCAGATTTGGCTCGAGGAGGATTTGGTGGCTCCACAGGATTTCGTGCTTCAAAAGAGTGACGAAGAATTGGAATCGGACCGAAAATTCCTCATTGAAAACAAAGACTTTTACTACGACTATCATTACCGAGTGGACGAGTGGCTTGCCAATACTAACATTGATTCTTCGCTTCATGGAGAGCTCGAATTATGGCAGAAAAGGGGAGTGGTGCCCAACAAGCCCGCGTTGAACCACCGATTATACCTCGTTGACGGCACCCGGATTGATCTCTCTGGTGCATGGACGCCGTCCTCTTTGGTTGCAAATTATGGACTGCCCGAGGCGTTAGTTTTACCGCCAACATACAGCCTCAATGAATCTAAAACCGACAGTGCACTACAGGCAAAACTCGCCCTCTTGCCCACCAACAAAGGGCTGGTTGCTCAAGGTACAGTGATCATTGCTCAAGGGGCCACAGTAAACGAACAGAAATACGAGACTTTGAAGGCACTCGAGCGTAGCTACGACAGAACTCAAAGCGACTCGAGTATTTATTCAAAACTGGGTTCGATTCTCTATATAGTATTGATATTCATTGGTTTAGCTTTCTTTTTACGATTGCATTACAACGCGGTTCTGGCGCACAGTTCATCCTTGAATTTGTACATGTTCACCTTTACCGCGGGGATGGTTTTTGCCTTGCTATTAGAGTCGATAAATTCGGTCAGCGCCTTAGCTGTTCCATTGCTCATGGTGCCTGTGATTATTCGAAGTTTTTTCTCGGACCGATTGGCACTTTTTACACATACCATAATGTTGGTAGCGCTTTTGCCTTTTGTGAGTTCTTCGGTCCAATTCGTTACGGTTCAGTTCTCCGCTGGTTTAATTACGCTCTTTCTCATTCGCGGTATTTACAAGCGCAGTCAATTGGTCCAAAGTACCTTTCAGATCATGGTCGTACTCTTGCTCGTGCATTTAAGTATTCATTTGATCCGTGAATCCGATTGGACTACACAAAGTCTTCTTCCGGTGGCCTATTCTTTAGGCGGAACGCTCATACTGTTGTTCATTTTCCCACTGATATACTTTTTTGAACGCACCTTTGGTGTGGTCAGTGATTTAACACTGCTCGAGCTTAGCGACACCAACAGTCCGCTACTTAAGTTGCTCTCGAAGGAGGCCCCAGGTACGTTTCAGCACACCATGCAAGTGGCAAATCTGGCCGAGTTTGCGACAGAAATTGTTGGTGGAAATACGTTGCTCGTACGTACCGGGGCATTGTACCATGATATCGGAAAAATAGCTAACCCACAATATTTCACTGAAAACCAGAGCTCTACAACATCTCCGCACGAAGAATTGAGTTATTTGGAAAGTGCTGAAATCATCATTGCTCATATCAACGACGGGATAGAATTGGCCAAGAAATACAAGTTACCGGATATCGTTATTGACTTTATTCGTACCCATCACGGTACATCAAGGGTTGAATATTTTTACCGCAAATACAAGGAGGATCATCCGGATACGGACCAATTCGATCAATTTCATTACCCCGGGCCTAAGCCTTTCTCCAAAGAGACTGCCATTGTCATGATGTCTGATGCTGTAGAAGCCTCTACGCGCAGCATTCCGGATAAGACTGAGCAAAACCTTTCTGAGATGATTGACAAGGTCATTGGGCATCAGCTATCGACGGGTCAGTACGACAACGCTGAAATCACCATGAAGGAAATCAATACCATCCGCGAGGCCTTTAAACGCTTTATTCGAGGCGTTTACCATGTGAGAATTTCATACCCCGAAGCGGAATAGTCAATTACTTGCAATTATTTCATCAATTTGTCTTGCGCAAAAAGATTTCTAGTATAAATTTGCGCACCCTAACGGAAAGGTGGCAGAGTGGTAATGCAGCAGCCTGCTAAGCTGTGGTCGCGGAAGCGTCCCCTGGGTTCGAGTCCCAGTCTTTCCGCTAAGAAATGTTGCATTAAGTTCGGGAAGTGGCGCAGGTGGTAGCGCATCTGGTTTGGGACCAGAGGGTCGCAGGTTCGAGTCCTGTCTTCCCGACAAAGCCATAACAGGATCCTTAGGGGTCCTGTTAGGCTTAAGCAACTAAGAACAATCCTCTTAAGAGGTTTTGTGCGGACTCGTAGCTCAGCTGGATAGAGCATCTGCCTTCTAAGCAGACGGTCGCAGGTTCGAATCCTGTCGGGTTCACGAGAGAAAAGAAACCCCAGAACGCATAGCGTTATGGGGTTTTTTTCGAAATAAGGGTCTATTTTTCAACTGTGCTTATTTCGAATAGACTGAATTGTATTCGGTCAAAGTAGGCCAGGTCGGCTGTTAGAATATTCAGGAATTTGATGTCAAAAACTCCTCAGTTATGGTGTGTCTACTTTGAATACGTTCCATGCATTGATTTGACTACGTTGTAGGGGGTTGTAACTCCTAAATTCAAAATTTTTTTCTTGAAAATCTTGCGAAGTGTGCAATTTTCTATGCCCAATGATGGTTTGCAAAGCATTTAAAAAGGCGAGTCGTACTCTTATTTAACGTCTGCATAAACCATTGTTTTTCAGGCATTAACATGTCAATTGTTGATAACTTTTCCACTTGAAGTGTCGCGTGCATCACTTCTCATTTTCTACAGGATTCAATATCCATTTTCATCGTTAGAATTAACGGTCAAAATCTTTGCTTTAGCAGGTTAGTTTTCCAATCTTAGAGGCTTGCTTAACTAAAATGCTTTGATAGCTATGAAAAAACAATTACTCACTAGTTCGTTGTTGCTCACGCTGGCCTTCTTCACAGGAAGTTCGGTATTTGCTCAAACGCAAGTTTGTGGTACTGTCTATCTGGAGTTGTATGACTCTTACGGTGACGGTTGGAACGGCAACGAGATTGACGTAAAATTCACCGGTGGTGATTCTACGTATACCCTTTCCTCGGGTAGCTTCATTTCAATTCCGTTATCGGTGAATTATCTCGATACAGCCGAATTCGCGTGGCAAGGAGGTGGTTCTTGGGCGAACGAATGTACTTACAAAGTTACTGATGCCGCAGGTACAGTGCTTTATTCGTCACCCACTGCTAACAATTTGATCTCGGGATCGACGCAGTACACGGCTTACTGTGCGACTCCTCCAGTACCACAGATGTGTGGAACTGTTTACC